>JADLGL010000051.1 GCA_020849325.1 Bauldia sp.
CGAAGACCGCCGTGGACGGCGTCTCCTTCGAGGTCGGCGCCGGGCGCGTCACCGGTTTCCTCGGGCCGAACGGCGCCGGGAAATCGACGACGATGCGGATGATCGTCGGTCTCGACCGGCCGACCTCGGGCGGCGTCACCGTCAACGGCAAGCCTTACGCCGAGCATGCCGCGCCGCTCCGCGAGGTCGGCGCGCTCCTCGACGCGAAAGCCGCCCATCCCGGCCGGTCGGCCTACCATCACCTCCTGGCGCTTGCCCGCACGCATGGCATTCCCGCCCGGCGGGTCCGCGATGTGATCGACATCGTCGGCCTCAAGGACGTGGCCGACAAGCGCGCCGGCGCCTTCTCGCTCGGCATGGGCCAGCGCCTCGGCATTGCGGTCGCGCTCCTCGGCGATCCGGCGACGCTGATCCTCGACGAGCCGGTGAACGGCCTCGACCCCGACGGCGTCCTCTGGGTACGAAAGCTCCTGCAGCGCCTCGCTTCGGAGGGCCGGACGGTGTTCGTGTCGAGCCATCTGATGAGCGAGATGGCGCTCGTTGCGACCCACCTCATCGTCATCGGCCGCGGAAAGATCATCGCGGACGCGGCGATCGACGATTTCCTCGACCAGGCGGCCGGGACGCACGTCGTGGTCCGCTCGCCGGCGGCGCCGGAGTTCGCCGAAATCCTCCGCGCCGGTGGCGCGATGGTGGCGATGGACGAGAACGCCTCGCTTCGCATCACCGGCGCCGCCATCGAGGCGATCGGCGAGGCGGCGGCCGCGAACGGCATCGTCCTCCACGAACTGAGCGAGCACCGCGCCTCGCTCGAGGACGCCTTCATGCAGGCGACCGGCGACGTTCTCGACTACCGCGCCACGTCCGGCGCGCCGCAGACAGGAGCGTCCTGACATGGCCGCCACCGCCTTCCGGGCCAACCCTGAGCTTGCGGGCACCCGCGTCGGCTTCTTCCGCGTGCTGCGCGCCGAATGGGTGAAGTTCCGGACGCTCCGCTCGAGCTACGTCATTCTCGCGATCGCGGTGATCATCCTCATCGGGATATGGTCGCTGATCGCGTTCGGGTTCAGCGAGGCGATCGGCGACGCGGACCCCGGCGGCGATTTCGGCGGCGTGGTCGATCCGCTGATCGTCTGCATGCGGTCCATAGGCTTCGCGCAGCTCGCGATCGGCGTCCTCGGCGTCACGCTCGTCACCAACGAGTACTCGACCGGCATGATCCGCGCGACGCTGGCCGCGGTCCCGACCCGCCTTCCGGTGCTCGTGGCCAAGGCCGTCCTCCTCATCGGCGTCACGATGGTGGTGATGGTGCCTTCGGTGATCGTCGCGCTGTTCATCGGCGACGCTCTCCTCTCCGGGTCCGCCGTCACGCATTCGCTGTCCGACCCGTCGCTCATCCGCGCCCTCGTGGGGGCCGGCCTCTACCTCTCCCTCGTCGGCGTCCTCGGGATGGTCTTCGGCTGGCTGCTGCGGAGCGCCGCCGGCGCGATCTTCGCCCTCGTCGGCGTGGTGCTCCTCCTCCCCGTGATCCTGCCGCTCATCCCGCTCGACTGGGTCGGCGACGTCGTCGACTACCTGCCGACCGTGGCGGGCGAGGCGGTCTATCAGGTCGAACTCAACCCGATCATGCAGGCCGGCATGCAGCAGCTGACGGAAGGCGGCATGGACTTCATGTCCTCGCGCTTCGAGCCATGGACGGGTTTCGGCATCCTGGCGGCCTATGCCGTGATCGGCCTCGTGCTGTCGGCCTGGACGCTGAAGCGCCGCGACGCCTGACCGGGCGCGGGCGAAATCAGATCTCCAGCGGGATGCCGACTTCGATCACCTGCGCCAGCGGCAGGTGGAAGTGGGCGGCGGACATCTGGGCGTTGCGGCTCATGAACGAGAACAGCCGCTCCCGCCACGGCGCCATGCCGCCGCCGGGCGTCGGCACCACCGTCTCGCGGCCGACGAAATAGGTCACCTCGCCCGGGTCGAGCTCGGGGCAGCGGCCGGCGGCGGTGGCGGCGATGAGGGCCCACGGCACGTCCGGGGTCTCCATGAAGCCGAAGCGGAGCGTGATCCGCCGGATGCCGGGCGACACCTCCTCCACCGCGATGCGGCTGTCGTAGTCCACCCGCGGCGTCTCGACGGTGGTCACGGAGACCACGAACACCTCCTCGTGGAGGCTGTGGTTGAGCTTCAGGTGCCGGATGAGGATGCGCGGGATCGCGGCGGTGGCGGTCGACAGGAACAGCGCCGTGCCGGGAACGCGGACGATGCCGCCCTTCTCGGCGAGCTTTGCGACGAAGTCGGCAGTCGGCATGCGCTGCTTGTCGCGCGCGACCTGGAGGAGGCGGCGGCCGGTGCGCCAGGTCAGCATCAGAAGGACGATGCCGACGGCGCCGACGATCGGGAACCAGCCGCCGACGGCGATCTTGGTGAAGGTCGCGATCGCGAAGCTGAGGTCGACGAAGAGGATCGCGGCGGCGATCGCGTAGACGACGGCCTTCGGATAGCCCCAGCGGAGCGCGACGAGCGAGGCGAGGATCGTCGTGATCGCCATCAGCGCCGAGATGGCGACGCCATAGGCGCCGGCAAGGGCGGAGGACGTGCCGAAGCCCCAGACCGCGGCGAGCGTCGCGGCGAGGAGGAGCCAGTTGACGAACGGCACGTAAATCTGGCCGCGCATCTCGCCGGCGGTATGGACGATCCGCATCCGCGGCAGGAAGCCGAGGTTCACGGCCTGCTGCGTCAGCGAGAAGGCGCCGGAGATGATCGCCTGCGAGGCGATGATGGCGGCGGCGGTGGCGAGCGCGATCATCGGCCAGTGTGCCCATTCGGGCGCGAGCCGGTAGAACGGGTTCTCGATCGCATCGGGCTGGGCGAGGACGAGGGCGCCCTGGCCGAAGTAGTTGAGGAGGAGGGCCGGCAGCACCACCGCGAACCAGGTGATCCGGATCGGACGGCGGCCGACATGGCCCATGTCGGCGTACAGCGCCTCGCCGCCGGTCACCACCAGGAACACCGCGCCGATGATGGCCAGCGACGTGCCGCCTTCGTCGAAGAGGAACCGGAGGGCGTAGTGCGGGCCGAGGGCGCGGAGGACGCCCGGCATCCCGACGATCGACACGAGGCCGAGGATGCCGATGACGAGGAACCAGATGAGGATCACCGGGCCGAACACCCGGCTGATCCGCGCCGTGCCCTGCCGCTGCATCAGGAAGAGGAGGACGATGACGACCGTGGTGAGCGGCACGATGGCCGACTGAAGGCCTGGTGCGTAGACGGCGACGCCCTCGGCGGCCGAGAGGATCGAGATCGCCGGCGTGATCGCTCCGTCGGCATAGAGAAGCGCTGCACCGACGAGACCGACGGCGACCACCGGATATTGCCACCGCCTCGCGAAACGCGCCGGGTTCACCAGCGCGATCAGCGCAAGGATGCCGCCTTCGCCGCGGTTGTCGGCCTTGAGGATGAAGATGCAGTACTTGATCGAGATGACGAGGATCAGCGCCCAGGTGATCAGCGACAGGACGCCGAACACCGATTCCTCGGCGGAGAGGCCGGACCCGGCTCCGGCATGGACCGCCTCGCGGAAGGCATAGAGCGGGCTGGTACCGATGTCGCCGTAGACGATGCCCAGCGCGGCGAGCACTGCGGCACCCCTATGGGCGGTGCCGTGGCCATTTGCGGTCGAAACCATGGCGCGCGCTTACATACCCATTCGGGCAGCGATGGAAGGGCGCGCCCGCAGGCCTGTGCCAGCGCCAAAGCATGGAACGACGCTTGCGTTCGTCGCCGGACCGTCGTCGCCCGTTGCGACGGGAGAGGTCCGGCTGGGCGCTTCGGTGCGGGAGCGGACGGGCCCGCGAAACGCGGTCGAGGGGCGGCCGTCGCCTTGACGGGGCCGGCCGTTTCAGACTCCAGTGCCGCCGAACAGGGGCAGGCGAGGGACGGCCGCGGCCGTGATGCGATGACGGAAGGAACGGCCAGCGACCTTGCCACTCCGGCCGGCCTCCTCGTGCCGGGGCAGGCGCCGCAGGAGTTCCGCGACGCGAACTTCCAGTGGTACCTGTCGCGGGCGAGAAACACGGTCTATTTCGCCGCCTATTCGCCGAAGCGCTTCTCCCGCGCTGATTTCCGGAAGATGACGGCGGACATCATCGGTCTCGCGCCGCAGCTCAATCTCCGCCACGACGACCGGAAGCAGGCGCATGTCGACGCCCGGCCGTTCGATCTCGACGCGCTCGTCACCTACACCGAACTGACGTCCTTCGACGGCTATCCCGACCGGGTCGTCGGCCCCAACCACGACCTTTTCGAGCACGGGACGCTGCCGAACTTCCGCGCGTCGTGCTTCGTGCTGCCCGAGGGCGATGTGGACGAAAGAGGCAACCGCACGCTCGTCCTCTTCCGCGCCTCGCATGCGCTCATGGAGGGCGTCGACACGGCGCAGGTGATGCGCGGCCGGCCGTCGAACCACCGGACGCCGCAATCGCCGAAACGGCGGCTGTGGCACCGCTTCACCACCGGTGTGGTCGCCGCGCTCGCGGCGCCGACGAACTTCATCATCGAGGCCGTTCACTGGCGCCGGGCGCCGGTGGGGATGCGGACGCTGAGCTTCCCGAAGGCGCCGCTGCGGAAGATCGCCGCCGACCTCGGGGTCAACCAGCGCAGCCTCCTCTTCGCCATCGTGATGTACGGCATCTATCACACCGGGGCGAAGACCGGCCGGCCGCCCACCAGGCGGCGGCGGGTGATCGGCTACTCCAACCTCGCGCGCGAGCGCTATGCCGGCGACGACGATTTCGTCCGCCTCCGCATGCAGGTCGCGACGATGCCCTACCGCGAAGGGTTCGCGGCCTATGTGAAGGAGCTCGACGGCAAGCTCAACCGGGCGGGCAGCCGGTCGCTCGGGCTGCAGATGCACTACAATGCGATCATGGGCATCCACCGGCGGATCGACCGCGTCGCCCCGTTCCTCTACGGCCCGTGGTTCTTCAGCTTCGTGCCGTACGACTTCGTTCTGTCGCTGGTGCCGCCGCACAGCCCCGGCGGCGTGTTCGCCGATCTCGGGCTCAACACCACCTATGCCGGATCACACACGCCGGGCGTCAATTGCTGCGTGATCGTCCCGCAGGGGGACACGGTAACGCTGAACGTCTACGGCGCTCAGCCGTTGCTCGACCGCATCGACGGCATCGAGACGCTGCTCTCCGAGCTGGGCGTCGCCGGGCCGCCCTTGCCGCCATAGGTCGCGGCGACCAGCGCGCGCTCGCCGGGCGTTGCGAAATCGCGGTCCCACATTTCGACGAGCGGCGCCATCCGTCTCATGTAGACGCCCGGCATGAGCGACATGATCGCCATGATGAAATAGCCGTGCGGGAGCTGCGGCGCGTCGGTGCGGGCTTCGAGCTCCCAGTATTCCCGGTTCGGGCGGACGTGATGGTCCGAATGGCGGGGCAGGTTGAAGAGGAGGTAGTTGGTGATGCGGCGGCTCGAGTTCCACGAATGCCGCGGCTCGACGCGCGTACCCTCGACGCGCACCAGGCCATAGTGCTCGATGTAGTTGGTGATCTCGAGGTAGAGCTTTCCCCACATCGAGATGAGGACGAAGATCACCACGCCCTTGATGCCGTCGGCCGCGGCGAACAGGGCCACCCAGACCAGCGACATCAGCTGGCCGGTGATGACGCGGTTGTGGAGGCTCCAGACCGAACGGCCCTTCTTGGCGAGGAAGCGCTTCTCGATCCGCCAGGCGTTCCGGTTCGCCTGCCACAGGATGCGCACGTAGAAGTGCCAGAACGGCATGCCGCGCGGCGCGGTCGCCGGGTCTTTCGGCGTCGCCACGTTGAGGTGATGGCCGTAGACGTGCTCGAGCGAGAAGGCGGTGTCGAACGAGAAGGAGAGGAGCCAGCGGCCGGTGACGACGGCGAGCCGGCTCGTGCGGTGCACCAGCTCGTGCGCGACGTTGATGCCGGCGATGCCGTAGTAGAGGCCGAGCGAGAAGAGCGCGACGAACATCTGGTACCAGTGCGTGCTGGCACGGGCCGCGTTCACCTGGGAGCCAAGGAACGTCCAGTCGCTGAGATAGTAGGCGAACATGAAGGAGACGATCGCCAGCGTCGGCAGCTGGAGATACAGAATCGCCCGCAGGAAGAAGGGGTGCTTCTCGTCGAGCTTCGCCCAGTTGTCCCCGACCAGTTCGTCCATCGGAATGGCCGCCGCCCACATGATCATCAGGGGCAGCGCAAGCCACCAGCCGCCGAGGATGAACGAGGCGGTGAACAGCGCGCTCAGAATTGGAAGCAGTAGAAAGTACAACAGCTTACACCAAGGTTGCCGCGTCAGCGGGCGGATAATAGTCCAGCCCTCCGGCCTTCGCAAAGCAGGAGTTCACCGGAGTGTGTTCGGTTGTCGGGGACTGCTTCGTGCCCTCGGCAATGACTAGGCGGGACCGCCTGAACGGTGGCTGAAGACCCGGCCGTCCGGTTCCGGACCTCAGTCGAGCTGGCGCGCCTCGTCCGGCAGCATGATCGGGATGCCGTCGCGGATCGGGTAGGCGAGCTTGGCCCCGCGGGAGATCAGCTCCTGCGCGGCGCGGTCGTATTCCAGCGTTTCCTTCGTCAGCGGGCAGACGAGGATTTCGAGGAGCCGCGGATCGATCTCGATGGGCGAGCTCATTGCAGCGCCCCGCCGCCGCCGGCCTCGCGGGCGAGCGTCACTTCGGTGAGGGCGACGAGCGTCTCCGCCCGCGTCTTGAGATCGGGCGCCTCGAGGAGCGCCTGCTTCTCCGCCGGCCCGTAGGGGCTCAGCATCGCCATGCCGTTGACGAGCGATTCGTTGGAGGCGCGGGCGACGCTGTCCCAGTCGGCCTCGAGATCGTGCGCGGCGAGGTAGGCGCGGAAAGCGCCGAGGAGCTGTTCGCGGTCGACGTCCGCCTCGCCGGCGATCTCGAAATCGGAGCGGAACGGATCGGCCGTCACGCGGCAGACGCGGTAGGGCGTCCGCGTCGACACCTCGTCCAGCACGCGGAAGCGGACGACGCCGGTCAGCGTGATGAGATAGCGGCCGTCGTCGGTCTCGTTGAAGCCGGTGATGCGCCCGGCGCAGCCGACGGAGCGGAGCGGGGGCAGGTCGCCGTCGGCGTCCTCCCGCGGCTGGATGAGACCGATGATGCGCTTGCCGGCGAGGGCGTCATCCACCATCGCGAGGTAGCGCGGCTCGAAGACGTTGAGCGGAATCTGGCCGCGCGGCAGCAGCAGCGCGCCCTCCAGCGGGAACACCGGGATTTCGTCGGGAAGCGTCGTCTGTGGCTTGCGCCGCCGGTTGGCCATCAGATCTCAGGAAAACAGAAGCGAGGAGAGCTTGCGGCGACCGGCGATGGTCGCCTCGTCCTTCGGCCCCCACACCTCGAAGAACTGCAGGAGCTGCTTTCGGGCGGCGTCGTCGTTCCAGCCACGCTCGCGCCGCATCACTTCGATCAGCTGATCGACCGCGGCGAGGCGGTTGCCGTTGCCGTTCTCGATCATCGCGAGGTCGAGACGGGCCTGATGGTCGAGCGGGTTGGCTGCGATGCGTTTCGCGACGTCGCCGCCAGGGCCGAGTTTCGCGGTCTGCTGGGCCAGCGTCAGCTCGGCGAGGACGGCGCTGACCGCGGGGTCCTTCGACTTGTCGGGCGGCACCAGAGAGAGGATCTCGATCACGCGGTCGAGGTCGCCGCCGATGATGGTGGCGCGGGCGAGGCCCACGATCGCGGTGAGGTTCTTCTGGTCGAACTGGAGCACGGTCGCGAACAGCTCGGCCGCGTAGGCGGCGTCGCCGGCGGCGAGGGCCGCTGCAGCCGCCTCGAGCATCGCCTCGGTCTCGCCGGCGTCACCGGCCTCCGCCTTGCCGCCCTTGGCGATGCGGTCGATGAAGGCGCGGACCTGACCTTCGGGCAGGGCACCGAGGAAGCCGTCCACCGGCTTGCCGTCGACGAACGCGATGACGGCCGGGATCGACTGGATGCCCATCTGGCCGGGGATCGACGGATGCTCGTCGATGTTCATCTTGGCGAGCCGGACGGTGCCCCTGGCGTCCTTCACCGCCTTCTCGATGATCGGCGAGAGCGTGCGGCACGGGCCGCACCACGGCGCCCAGAAATCGACGAGGACGGGACGCTTCTTGGATTCCTCGACGACGTCCTTGACGAAATCGCGCGTGGTCGTGTCGATCACGAGCGCTTCGAGGGCGTTGCCGTTCGCCCCGTTCACCGCTGCCGCCGTCTGCATCGTCGTCATGAAACTCGTTCCCTGCCGGAGTGCCGCCATTCCGCGCGCCCGGAAAATGGCCCTTCCACCGCCGGATTTCAAACGCTTCCGCAGCAGGGCAGCGCCGGCGCTACTGCTTGAGCCGGAGACCGGACCTGATCTCGTACCAGGCGATCAGCGAAAGGAGGGCGCAGCCGGCGAGGAGAACCCCGGTCGAGACGAGGATCGGCGTGTCCGAAATTCCGAGGAAGCCGTAGCGGAAACCATCGACCACGAAGAAGATCGGGTTGGCGTGCGTCACGCCCTGCCAGAACCCCGGCAGGATCTCGATCGAGTAGAAGACGCCGCCGAGATAGACGAGCGGCGTCAGCACGAAGGTCGGGATGATGTTGATGCCGTCGATCGACTGGGCGTGGATGCCGTTGATGAGGCCGCCGAGCGACAGCGCAAGGCTCGTCAGGACGAGGAAGAGGAGCACCACCGGCAGGCTGTGGATCGACAGCCCCGCGAACGGGATCGACGTCAGGAAGACGAGGAGGCCGACGAGGACGCCGCGCGTGACGCCGCCGGCGACGAAGCCCGCGACGATCACGAAGGGCGGCGTCGGCGAGACGAGGATCTCGTCGATGTTGCGGGCGAAGAACTTCGACGAGAACATCACGAAGGCGACGTTCGAGAAGGCGTTCGTCACCACCGCCATCATCACGAGGCCGGGGACGACGAAGGAAAGGAAAGCGACGCCCTGGAACTCGCCGATGCGCGAGCCGAGCACCGTGCCGAAGATCAGGAAATAGAGCACCGACGTGACAACGGCCGGCAGAAAGGTCTGCGGCCAGATGCGGACGATGCGGACGACGTCCTTCCGGACGATCGTGTAGAACGAAATCCAGGCCTCGAACGGGGTCATGCGGCCCCTCCCGAGGTAAGCCTCATGAACACCTCTTCAAGCCGGCCGCTCTTGCTCCGCACCATTTTTACGCCGATCCCGGCCGCTTCGAGCGCCGCGACGGCCGTGCCGACGGTCGCCTTGCTGTCGATCTCGATGTCGAGGACGCCCGGCTCGACGAGCTTCGGCCGGAACGCGTGGACGACCGCGGCGGCCGCTTCGGCCTTCTCCTCCACGAGCTCGACCGTGACGACCTCGCTGTGCAGCCGCGAAAGAATGCCCTTCACCGTGCCGTCGGCGATGATCGTGCCGCGGTTGATGATCGCGACGTGGCGGGCGAGTTGCTCGGCCTCCTCGAGGTAGTGCGTCGTCATCAGGATCGTCGTGCCGCCGGCGGTGAGCTGGCGGAGGAAATCCCACATGCCGCGGCGGAGCTCGACGTCGACGCCGGCCGTCGGTTCGTCGAGGATCAGGAGGCGCGGCTGATGGATCAGCGCGCGGGCGATCATCAGGCGGCGCTTCATGCCCCCCGAGAGGTTCCGCGACCGCTCGTTCCGCTTGTCGTGGAGGCTCAGCTGCTCGAGCAGCCTCTCGGCGCGCGGGAGGGCGGTGCTGCGCGGGATGCCGTAATAGCCGGCCTGGTTGACGACGATGTCGATCACCCGCTCGAAGATGTTGAAGTTGAGCTCCTGCGGCACGACGCCGATGTGTCTTCGCGCCGCCTGGTGATTGCGGTCGATGTCCTCGCCGAACACCGCGACGGTGCCGGACGTCTTGTGGACGAGGCCGGTGAGGATGCCGATGACGGTCGTCTTGCCGGCGCCGTTCGGGCCGAGAAGGGCGAGGAAGTCGCCAGCGGGCATGTCGAACGACACGCCCTTCAGCGCCTCGGTGCCGCCGTCATAGACTTTCCGGAGCTCGCGGACGACGAGCGCCGGCTCGCCGCTCCCCCGCGTCTCCTGCCAGGCCGCCCCGCCGGAGAAGCGGTCGGCCTTCGCAATGGTCTCAGGTGACGCCATGACGTGCCCTCGCGCCGACGCGGCGGGCGGGATGAATAGCGCCGGGGGCCGGGGCTCTCAAGCGATCGCGGGCGGGGGCCGCGTTGCCGCAGGCGGTGGCGGTGGTTAAGGTAACGCCGGATTTCAGCCATTCCTCACCAACGGCACCGAGCGGCATGATCGATCCCACCGCGGCGCTTCCACGGGCCGGGGCACGGCAGGCGCCGGTATTCCTCCGCGCGCTCCGGGCTTCGCGCGCGGTGATCGGCCGCGAGATCGGGCGGACGGTGGCGCGGCCCGGCCGGGTTCTCGCGGTGGTCCTCTTTCCGCTGCTGTGGCTCGTGGTCTTCGCCCCCGGCGTCCAGAGCCTTTCGGGCGGCGTCTCGGTGGCGCCCTATGACGGCGCCTACAAGCCGCTGCAGGAGTACATGATCCCCGGCCTCGTGGCGCTCGTCCTTCTCCTCAACGGCGTCCGCTCGGCGCTGGCTTTCGTCCACGAACGCGATGCCGAGCAGGTCCGCACCCTGATGACGGCGCCGCTGCCGCGCTGGGTGCTCATCGGCGCCAGGCTCGTGGCGGTGGCCGTCGTCTCGCTCGCCGAGGCGTATCTCTGCCTCGCGGCGATGGCGGTTCTCGGCAATTTCATCGTCGGGGTCGACATCCCGTGGGCCGGCTGGGCGGTGGCGATCCCGTTCGTATTCCTGGCCGGATGGATGCTCGCGGCGGCGAGTCTTGCGCTCGCGGTGTTCGTCCGCGCGCTGACCGATCGCGCCGGGACGGTCCTCTTCCTGGTCGTGCCCGTGTTCCTCCTGTCGTCGGCGCTCTACCCGGCGTGGCGGTTCCGCGACAACGACGCGGCGTACCTGCAGGCGATCGCGACGCTCAACCCGTTCACACACGCCGTCGAACTGATCCGCTACGCCGCGTATGGCTCGTTCACGGCGATGTCGCTCGCGGTCGTGCTCGGCGTCGGGGCCGTCGCCGTCCTCCTCGCCGTCGTCGGGTTCGATCCCGAGCGCCGGACGGCGCGCGCCACGAGTTGAGCCGGATCGCGGAGCCCTGCCGCCGCGATGCTGTGGCCGTGCGGTAACGCCGGCCGGCGACCGCCATCGCCGCGACCTTCGATCTATGGACTTCGCCCGGCCGGGCGGGGACAATCGGCGCCTCTGGGGAGGGGTTCCGCTTGTCGATCATTGCCGATGCGCCGGCCAACGAGAATCGCCGTGGTGGCCGCGGCTTCTGGGCCCGGCTCGCGCTCCGCTGGCTGAGCGAGGTCGACTGCGGCGACATGACCCTCGTCTTCCCCGATGGCACGCGCAAGACGGCGCGGGGAGCGCAGAAGGGGCCGTCGGCGACCATCTTCGTGCATAAGATGCGCGTCGTCCGCCGCATGCTGGCGCGCGGCGACGTCGGTTTCGCCGAGGCCTACATGGACGGCGACTGGTCGACGCCCGACCTCCATGCCGTCCTCGACTTCGGCTACATGAACGAGCGGACGCTGATGGGGCCGATGACCGCCTCGCGCTTCGTCGCGCCGCTCATCCGGCTGTGGCACCGGCTGCGCGCCAACACGAAGGCCGGATCGCGCCGGAACATCGCCTACCATTACGATCTCGGGAACGGTTTCTACCGGCTCTGGCTCGACGAGACGATGACCTATTCGTCGGCCGCCTTTGCCGCCGGGATGAAGGAAACGCTCGCCGAGGCGCAGATCGAGAAGTACCGGCGGATCATCCGGACGCTCGGCATCAGGCCGGGCGACACGGTCCTCGAGATCGGCTGCGGCTGGGGCGGGTTCGCCGAGATCGCGGCGCGAGAGGCCGGCTGCAGGATCGTCGGCATCACCCTCTCGCGGGAACAGGCTGCCTTCGCGCGGCAGCGCATGGCGGACGCCGGGCTGTCGGACCGGGTCGAAATCCGCATCGAGGATTATCGCGACGTCCGCGAGACGTACGACCACATCGTGTCGATCGAGATGTTCGAGGCGGTGGGCGAGGCGAACTGGCCGGTCTATTTCGCGGCAGTCCGGGACCGGCTGCGGCCCGGCGGCGGCGCGGTGCTGCAGATCATCACCGTCGGCGACGAGCGGTTCGAACTCTATCGCGGCGCGGTGGACTTCATCCAGCGCTACATCTTCCCGGGCGGCATGCTGCCGTCGAAGGCCGTGCTGTCACGCGAGATCGCGTCGGCCGGCCTCACCGCGCAGGGGGCCGATTGTTTCGGCCTCTCCTACGCGGAGACGCTGCACCGCTGGCACGACGTCTTCAGCGCGCGCTGGAACGAGGTAGCGGCCCTCGGCTTCGACGAGCGGTTCCGCCGCATGTGGACCTATTATCTCGCGGGCTGCGAGGCGAGCTTCAAATCCGCCGCCTGCGATGTCGGGCAGTACCACATCACGAGGTCTTAGCCGGTTCGGCCACGTACCGCTCTCGCCGGACGAGGGCGAAAGGGGTTCGGTCCTCTCTCACGATTCCCGCTGCTGCGGCTTCCGTCAGCCCGCCATCGGACCGCCGACGCCGGCGCGCGGTCTCGACGTCTTCCGGCGCGCCGCGGTTCCCTCCGGCCGTGCCGGGGTCTTGGCCCGGGGGCCGGCCGCCATCGCCGGCTCTGCCTTCGCCTCGATCGTGACGACGGGGCGGGGCGCGGTGTCCGGCTCGCGATGGGCGGTGGGCTCGAGGCGGCGGGTTTTCCGTGCCGCCGCCGGAGCCTTCCGTGCCGCGACGGCGGCTTTCGTCGCCAAAGCCGGGATCGCCGGCTTCTTCCGCGACGCGGCGCCGGCCTTGGCGGGGGCCTTTCCGTCCGCGGCGAAGCGGGCTTCGAGCGCGGCGATGCGGGCGGCGAGCCGCGCGTTGTCTTCGCGGGCTTCGCGGAGGAGCCGCTCGGCGACGTCGGCAATCGTGCGGACGTTCTCGCGCTGGAGGATGTCGCCCTCGAGCACGCGGTCGGCCCGCTTCGGCCGGTAGGCGACCAGTTTCGTGCCGCCGCTGCGGACCCCGGACGCGACATCTCCCGCCGCGCTGCCGACTGCCTTTGCCGTGCGTACCGATAGCGCCGTTCCCGTCACCACGGTCTTCCGCGCGAAGCCGAGCGATGCGAGGAGGCCGCGGCCGGCGCCGGTCGCCGCCACCCGGAGGCCCTTGCCAGCACCGCTCGCCAGCCGCAGCGCCGTCGATCGGGCGGTGGCGGCGGGCGGCGGGGCGACTTCGACCTTCGGCTGCGGTTGCGGCTGGACGCGGGGCTGCTGCTTCGGCTCGGCTTTGCGACGCGCCTTCTTTGTCGTCGTCTTCGCCGGTCCGGCGCCCGTCGCGGCAGCCGCCGGGCGGGGGGCATCGAGTCCGGCGAGCGGCATCCCGCAGCGCGGGCAGCGCGAGGGATCCCCTTCGAGCCGGTAGTCGCAGTTCCAGCAATTGTGTCGCGACATGACTGCCCCCAACATCGCTGCCCCTTAAAAGATGATTGCAGAACTCATACTTTGTCGAAGGCCTTAAGTCACGTCAATCGCAGCCTATTGGCGGCGCATCCCGTCCGATGCCGAAAATTTGGGCACGATCTGCCAGCGGGCAGTGCATGCATGACGCGTTGCCCCTGAAACCGTCAGAGGCCGCGTCTGGCACGCGACTTGCCCCTTCCGTGGCTCAGGCGCCTTCTCCCACGGCGCCCTGAACACACAGGGGGTTCTCTTCACGATGTTTCAGTTCCGCAAGCCCGTCCTGGGCCTCGCGGCGGCGGCCGTCCTTGCGACCGCCGCTCCCGCCTTTGCGCAGGACGAAGGCCCGATCAAGGTCGGCATTCTCCATTCGCTGTCGGGCACGATGGCGATCTCCGAAACCACGCTCTCCGACGTCATGCTGATGCTCATCGAGCAGCAGAATGCCGCGGGTGGCGTCCTCGGCCGCCAGCTCGAGCCGGTCGTCGTCGACCCGGCCTCGGACTGGCCGCTCTTCGCCGAAAAGCTCCGTGAGCTCGTCGAGGTCGACGGCGTCGACGTGATCTTCTGCTGCTGGACCTCGGTGTCCCGGAAGTCGATCCTGCCGGTCGCCGAAGAGCTCAACACCGTGGTGTTCTACCCGGTGCAGTACGAGGGCGAGGAAAGCTCGCGCAACATCTTCTACACCGGCGCCGCCCCGAACCAGCAGGCCATCCCGGCCGTCGACTACCTGATGGAACAGGGCGTCGAGCGCTGGGTCCTCGCCGGCACCGACTACGTCTACCCGCGCACCACCAACCGCATTCTCGAGGCCTATCTCCTCGCGAACGGCGTCGCGCCGGAAGACATCATGATCAACTACACGCCGTTCGGTCATTCCGACTGGCAGACGATCGTCTCCGACATCGTCGCGTTCGGCTCGCAGGGCAAGTTCACCGCGGTGGTCTCGACCATCAATGGCGACGCCAACGTGCCGTTCTACCGCGAGCTCGCCAACCAGGGCGTCGATGCCGCCGACATTCCGGTCATCGCGTTCTCGGTCGGTGAAGAGGAACTCGCCGGTCTCGACACCTCGAACCTCGTCGGCCACCTCGCCGCCTGGAACTACTTCCAGTCGATCGATTCCCCGGCGAACGAGGAGTTCATCGCCGCCTGGCACGCCTTCACCGGCGACGCCAACGAGGTGACCAACGACCCGATGGAAGCGCACTATATCGGCTTCCACATGTGGGTTGCGGCCGTCGAGAAGGCGGGCACCACCGACGCCGACGCCGTCATCGACGCGCTCATCGGCATCTCGGTGCCGAACCTCACGGGCGGCTTCTCGGCGATGATGCCGAACCACCACATCACCAAGCCGGTGTTCATCGGCGAGATCCAGGCCGACGGCCAGTTCGAGGTGGTGTGGCAGACGACCGGCCTCGTGGTCGGCGACGAATGGTCCGACTACCTGCCCGACTCGATGAACCTCATCGCCGATTGGCGCGCTCCGCTCTCCTGCGGCAACTTCAACGTTGCCACGGGCGTCTGCGGCGGCGCCGGCGCGGCGACCCCGTAGTCTCGAAACCCCGCGCAATGGAGGGGGCGGTTCGCCGCCCCTTCCTCGTCTCCGGCCGGCGGCCGGACCCGTGGCCCGAGCCCTTCGGCATCATGACCAACGTACGCCTCAGCGCCCTCCGCCCGGCCAGGGCCGTCCAGCTCGCACTGGCCCTCGTCGCAGCGCTCTGCCTGAGCCTCCTCGCCCTTGCCTCCCCGGCCCTCGCCCAGGACGAACCGGACGACGCTGTCCTCCGCGCGCTGGTCCAGGAATTCGTCGCGGCCGAGGGCAACTACCGCGACACCAGCGCGATCGTCGACCGGATCGCCGCGCTCGGCCATCCCGGCGGCGTTCCCGTCCTCAACACGCTCGGCGCGGGTGACCTCTTCTTCCGCAATTCGGACGACCTCGTCTTCGCCGGCACCGAGCGCGGCAACACGCTCGTCATGGCCGACCCGATCACCGGCGAGGCGCTCGGCGAAGTGGCGGAGCGCGAGGCGACCGCGATCCGCGTCAACAACGCCGTCCGCCGCTCGATCCGCACCGCCCTCGGCAGCCTGACGCTCCTCTCCGACGACCGCGCGACGCGCATCGCTGCGGCGCAGACGGTCTTCGCCAGCCGCGACGCCAACAACCTCGCCCTCCTCGAACAGGCGATCGAAGCGGAGACCGACGCCGGCGTCCTCCGCGTCATGGAGCAGGCCCGCGCCGCGATCGTCGTCAACAATGCCGACCTCGCGGCGGAGGAGCGGATCGCGGCGGTCGACGTCCTCGCCGCCCGCGGCGATCAGGCGGCGCTCAACTATCTCCGCCTCCTCCTCACCACCGATGACGCCGGACTCGCCGCCGCCGCCGAGCGCGGCGTGTCGCGGATCGAAACGGCGCAGATCTTCTGGGGCGTCGGCCAGAACCTCTGGTTCGGCATCTCCTTGGGATCGGTGCTGCTGCTGGCCGCCGTCGGCCTTGCGATCACATTCGGCGTCATGGGCGTCATCAACATGGCCCATGGCGAGATGGTGATGATCGGCGCCTACACGGTGTTCGTCGTCCAGGACGTCATCCGTGCCTCCGGCAACGCGGCGCTCCTCGAATGGTCGCTGCCGATCGCGATCCCGCTCGCCTTCCTCGTCACGGCCGGGATCGGCATGGGCATCGAGCGCGGCGTCATCCGCTGGCTGTACGGCCGGCCGCTCGAGACGCTCCTCGCCACCTTCGGCATCTCGCTCGCGCTCCAGCAGGCGGCGCGGTCGATCTTCGGGTCGTCGAACGTGCTGGTCGGCAGCCCGTCGTGGATGTCGGGTTCGTTCTCGATCGGCCAGCTCAACTTCAACTACAACCGCGTCTACATCCTCCTCTTCGCCATCATGGTGTTCGTGGCGCTGATCCTGGTGCTTCGAAGGACGGCGCTGGGGCTCCAGATGCGGGCGGTGACCCAGAACCGGCGCATGGCGAGCGCGATGGGCATCCACACGCCGCGCGTCGACATGTTCACCTTCGGTCTCGGCTCGGGCATCGCCGGGCTTGCCGGCGTCGCCCTCAGCCAGATCGACAACGTCTCGGCCAATCTCGGCCAGGCCTACATCGTCGACTCGTTCATGGTCGTCGTGCTCGGCGGCGTCGGCAATCTCTGGGGCACCTTCGTCGGCGCCTTCGGCCTCGGCGTCACCAACAAATTCCTCGAGCCCTACATCGGCCAGGGGGACGCGGTGATCGCAAAGATCATCGTGCTGGTCGCGATCATCGTCTTCATCCAGTGGCGGCCGCGCGGCCTCTTCGCCCTCAAGGGCCGGGCAATCGAATCATGATCGGCTCCTTCGTCCTCCGCGGGCTCGACTGGCGGTCCGGTCTCGTCATCGTCGGCCTCCTCGTCATCGGCATCGGGGTGCCGCTGTCCGTCGGGTCGCCCAACTCGCCGTTCTACCTGTCGACCAACGACACGCTCCTCTACGGCAAGTATCTCTGCTACGGCCTCCTCGCCCTCTCGATCGGCCTGATCTGGGGCTATGGCGGCATTCTCTCGCTCGGCCACGGCGCGTTCTTCGCCCTCGGCGGCTACGCGATGGGCATGTACCTGATGCGCGCCATCGGGACGCGCGGCGTCTACGGCAACCCGATCCTGCCGGACTTCATGGTGTTCCTGAACTGGGGCGAGCTGCCCTGGTTCTGGAACGGCTTCGACCAGTTCTGGTTCGCGGCGATCATGATCGTGCTGGTGCCCGGAGCGCTCGCCTTCCTGTTCGGCTGGTTCGCTTTCCGCTCGCGCGTCACGGGCGTGTACCTGTCGATCATCACGCAGGCGCTCACCTACGCGCTCTACCTCCTCTTCCTCCGCAACGAGACGGCCGTCGGCGGCAACAACGGTTTCACCGACTTCAAGGACATTCTCGGCGCGCCGATCGGCGCGCCGCTGACCCGCGGCTGGCTGTTCGGCGCTTCGGCGATCGCACTTGCGATCGGTTACTGGATCTGCCGGTCGGTGATCTTCTCGAAGTACGGCAAAGTCATCGTCGCCGTCCGCGACGCCGAGAGCCGCACGCGCTTCCTCGGCTACCGCGTCGACCGCTACAAGGTGTTCCTGTTCACGCTGTCCGCCTGCATGGCGGGCGTCGCGGGTGCCCTTTACGTGCCGCAGGTCGGCATCATCAATCCGGGCGAACTGTCGCCGCTGAAGTCGATCGAGGCGGTGGTGTGGGTGGCGGTCGGCGGGCGCGGCACGCTGGTCGGGCCGATGCTCGGCGGCGTCCTCGTCAACGCCTTCAAGACCTATTTTACCGGCGGCGCGAGCCAGCCCTACTGGGTGGTCGCGATCCTGCCGGCGCTGGCGCTCCTCTTCCTCGTCGTCACCTACCGCTCGGCGCTCGGCTGGGTGAAGGTGCTCGCCGGCGCAGGCATCGGTGCGGCGATCGCCGCCTTCGGCCTCGTCCTCGCCGACACGTGGGCGTTCCCGCCGACGACCATGCGCTTCTTCGGCGGCATCCTCTCGGCGGAATCCTGGGGCTGGACGGTAGCGGTGGTGGCGATCATCGCCTGGCTGGTCACCAGCAGGAACAAATACATCGCCGGCGCGATCTTTGGCGCGCTCCTCTGCCGGCTCCTCATCGATCCGGAGCGGACGCTCGCGCTGGCGCCGAACTGGCCGTACTTCCTCGGCGCGCTCTTCATCGCGGTCACACTCCTCCTGCCGCGCGGCATCGTCGGCACCATCACCCATGGCTGGAACGCATGGCGGGCGCGGAAGGCATCGATCGACGCCCAGGAAGGCAAGGACGCCGACCTCACCGACCCCGAGCCGGCGAAGATCGAACTCGAAGACGCGCCGAAGGAGCCGGCGGCCGAAACCAAGAGCCCGCCGCCCGCGGCGGCCCTTCCTCAGGCATCGAGCTAGTAAAGACCATGACGGCGAAGTCCGACGGCTCGATCCTCTACCTCGACGGCGTCACCGTCAGCTTCGACGGCTTTCGCGCGCTCAATTCGCTCTCGCTCATCCTCGAGCGCGGCGAGATGCGCGCGATCATCGGCCCGAACGGCGCCGGCAAGACGACGATGATGGACGTCATCACCGGCAAGACGCGGCCCGATTCCGGCACGGTCCTCTTCAATGGCTCCATCGACCTCACGAAACTCGACGAGGCCGCGACCGCCCAGCTCGGCATCGGCCGGAAATTCCAGAAGCCGACGGTGTTCGAGAGCCAGACCGTCCGTGACAATCTCGAACTCGCCCTCGCCGGCAGGCGTGGCGTGTTCGCGTCGCTGTTTCACCGGAAGACCGCCGGCGAGAAGGCGCGGATCGACGAAATCCTCGAGATCGTGCGGATGACGGACCGGCAAAAGACCCTCGCCGCCTATCTCAGCCACGGCCAGAAACAGTGGCTCGAGATCGGCATGCTGCTGGCGCAGGAGCCGGAAGTGCTCCTCGTCGACGAACCGGCCGCCGGCATGACGGACGCCGAGACCGAGCAGACCGGCATCCTCCTCCGCGAGATCGCCAGAACGAAGTCGGTGGTCGTCGTCGAGCACGACATGGGTTTCGTGAAGGGCCTCGGCGTGAAGGTGACGGTGCTCCACGAAGGCTCGGTGCTGTCCGAGGGCTCGTTCGACCACGTTTCCGCCGACCCGCGGGTCATTGAGGTCTATCTCGGCCGATGAGCGAAACCACCGCCGCCGCCCCCGCCGAACCGGCCGCTCCGCCGCCCGCGATCCAGCTGACGCCGCCGCCGGAATCGGCGATCGTGAAGGGTCACCACGTCCTTTCGGTCGAGAGTGTCGATCTCCACTACGGCGCCGCGCAGGCGCTCCGGAAGGTGTCGATTTCGGCGGAAAGCGGAAAGATCACCTGCCTCCTCGGCCGCAACGGCGTGGGGAAATCGAGCCTCCTTCGCGCCATCGTCGGCATCCAACCGATCTCGGGCGGCCAGATCGTCTGGGAGGGCGAGGCGCTCGGCACGCTCCCGCCGCACGCCCGCGCCCACAGAGGCATCGGCTACGTGCCGCAGGGCCGCGAGATCTTTCCGCTCCTTTCCGTCCGGGAGAATCTCGAGACCGGCTACGCCACGACGAAGCGCGCCGACCGCGACGTACCGGACTACGTGTTCGATCTTTTTCCGGTGCTGAAATCGATGCTCCGGCGGCGCGGCGGCGATCTCTCGGGCGGCCAGCAGCAGCAACTGGCCATCGGCCGGGCGCTCGTCACCCGGCCGCGCCTCCTCGTCCTCGACGAGCCGACCGAAGGCATCCAGCCGTCGATCATCAAGGACATCGGCCGCGCCATCGTCTTCCTCAAGGAGAAGCTCAACATGGCAGTGCTGCTCGTCGAGCAGTACCTCGACTTCGCCCGCGAGCTTGCCGACACTGTCGCCATCATGGACCGCGGCAAGGTGGTCTTCTCCGGGCCGGCGGCCGACCTCGACAGGGACGATGTTCGCCGTCATCTCACCGTCTGACGCCGAATCGCATGCCGTCCCGCTGCAGCGGGCGCGCGGGGCGGCGCGCGTCTCGTTCGTGACGACGCCGCGCGGCACCATGCTCGGCCAGCTGTTCCAGGACGGCGCGGCGAAGATCCGGCTGCCGAAGACATTCGGCCCGGGCGCCGAGGCGATCCTCATCAACAGCGCGGGCGGGCTGACGGGCGGCGACCGGCTCTCGTTCGCGGTGGACGTGGGGGCCGGCGCGGCGGCGTCGATCACCACGCAGGCGTGCGAAAAGATCTACCGCAGCCTCGGCGGCGCCGCGGTGATGGACGTCCGTCTCGACGTCGGCCCCGGCGGCCGGCTCGACTGGCTGCCGCAGGAGACGATCCTGTTCGACCGCGCGGAGCTCGGGCGGCGGGTCGACGTTCACCTCGCTCCCGGCGCGACGTTCCTCGCCGTCGAGGCGGTGATCTTCGGGCGGCGGGCGATGGGCGAGACCGTCGCGGAAGGCGGCCTCCACGATCGCTGGCGCATCCGGCAGGCGGACCGGCTGGTCCACGCCGACGACATCCGCATGTCGGGCGCGGTCGCGGCGCTCGGACAGCGCTCGGCGGTGCTCGCGGGCGCGGGGGCGATGGCGAACCTCGTCTACATCGCGGAGGACACGAGCCGGCACACCGATGCGGTGCGGCTCGCGCTCGGCGAGCGTGGCGGGGCGAGCGCGTGGAACGGCAAGCTGGTCGCACGCGTCGTCGCCGATGACGGCCTCGAATTGCGGCGCCGGCTCATCCCCGCGATCATGGCGCTCCGCGGCGGCCGGCCGCTTCCGAAGGCCTGGCAGCTCTGAGGACCGATCCGACATGAACCTGACGTCCCGCGAGAAGGACAAGCTCCTCGTCGCCATGGCCGCGATGGTCGCCCGCCGGCGGCTCGAACGTGGCGTGAAGCTGAACTATCCCGAGGCGATCGCGCTGATCTCCGACTTCGTCATGGAAGGGGCGCGCGATGGCCGGCGCGTTGCCGATCTGATGGACGCGGGCGCGGGCGTGCTGAGCCGCGACCAGGTGATGGAGGGCGTGGCCGAGATGATCCACGACGTGCAGGTCGAGGCGACGTTCCCGGACGGGACGAAGCTCGTCACCGTCCACAATCCGATCCGCTGAGGGGCCGACATGTCGACCATTCCCGGCCCGATGATCCCCGGCCTCGTCTTCCCGGCCGACGCGCCGGACATCGAGATCAACGCTGGCGCGCCCGTGGTGGCGCTCCTCGTCGCCAATACCGGCGACCGGCCGATCCAGGTCGGGTCGCACTACCACTTCTACGAGACGAACCCGCTCCTCTCCTTCGACCGCGAGAAGGCGCGCGGCATGCGGCTCGACATCGCCTCGGGCACGGCCGTTCGCTTCGAGCCGGGGCAGAGCCGTGAGGTGATGCTGGTGCCGTTCGGCGGCAAGCGCGAGGTGTGGGGGTTCAACCGGAAGATCATGGGCGGTCTGTAAGGCAAGGTTGGAGAATCCTTACATCTGCACTATCGTAAGGCAGATTGCGGAATGTAAGGAGAATGGTCATGGCGCATTACGAAGCCAGGATGAGTTCGAAAGGGCAAATCACCATCCCCGCCGAGGTGCGGGCGGAGTTTCGGCTGAAGGAGGGCGACATCGTCGACTTCTACGTCGATCCCCTGGACCGGCGGATTCAGATCATCGCCCGGAACGGAAAGTTGTTGGAACTCCGGGGTATCGCATCCATGCCGGGCGCCGCGCCGCTGTCGCTCGATGAGATCGATGAAGGCATCGGTGCCTACCTCACCGAGAAGCACGAGCGGATTTCGAGAGAGTGGAACGAGCGGCAGGAGTTCGAGGCCTGGAAGCGTCGGCGGGACCGCAAGGTGGCCGGGTGATCGGCGTCGATTCCAACGTCCTGCTGCGCTTGCTCGTGGACGATGACAAGGCTCAGGTTGAGGCGGTTGCCGTGCTCTTTCGCGGTCGAGGTGCCGGTTCGATCCGCATTCCGCAGGTGGTGCTGGTTGAGACGGTCTGGTCCCTCCGGCGGAGCTTCCGCATGGGGAAGGAAAGGATCGTCGAGATCCTGGCGAACCTTCTCGGGCGCGAGGAACTCGTCTTCGAAGGGCGCAGCACTGTCATGACCGCCTTCGAATGGTACCGACGCGGCAATGCCGACTTCTCGGACTATCTCATTGCAGCCTCGAATGCCGAGTCTGGCGCGGTGCCGACCTACACCTTCGACCACGCCGCCGCCGCACATCCGGCCTTCGCCGAGTTGCCGATCAGGACCATCTGACATGCCCGCGCGCATTTCCCGTCCGCACTACGCAGCCATGTTCGGCCCCACGGTCGGTGATCGCGTCCGCCTCGCCGATACCGATCTCCTCATCGAGGTCGAGAAGGATTTCACCATCTACGGCGAGGAGGTGAAGTTCGGCGGCGGGAAGGTGATCCGCGACGGCATGGGGCAGAGTCAGGTTCCGCGGGCGGGCGGCGCGGTCGACACGGTCATCACGAATGCGCTGATCGTGGACGCGACGGGCATCTACAAGGCCGACATCGGGCTCAGGGACGGGCTCATCGCCGGCATCGGCAAGGCCGGCAATCCGGATACGCAGCCGGGCGTGACGATCATCGTCGGCCCCGGTACCGAGGTGATCGCGGGCGAGGGGAAGATCGTCACCGCTGGCGCCATCGACACGCACATACACTTCATCGCGCCGCAGCAGATCGAGGAGGCGCTCAACTCCGGCGTCACCACCATGATCGGCGGCGGCACGGGGCCGGCCACCGGCACCAACGCCACCACCTGCACCCCCGGTGCCTTCCACCTCGCCCGGATGATCCAGGCGGCCGACGCGTTCCCGATGAACCTTGCCTTCTCCGGCAAGGGTAACGCCTCGCGGCCGGAGGGGCTGGTCGAACAGATACTCGCCGGCGCGTCGTGCCTGAAACTCCACGAGGACTGGGGGACCACGCCGGCGGCGATCGACTGCTGCCTCTCGGTGGCGGACGACTACGACGTGCAGGTGATGATCCACACCGACACGCTCAACGAATCCGGCTTCGTCGAGCACACGGTCGCCGCCCTCGAGGGGCGCACGATCCACGCTTTCCACACCGAGGGCGCCGGCGGCGGCCATGCGCCGGACATCATCAAGGTCTGCGGCCAGCCGAACGTGCTGCCGGGTTCGACCAATCCGACGCGGCCCTACACGGTGAACACGCTCGACGAGCATCTCGACATGCTCATGGTGTGCCACCATCTCGACCCGACGATCCACGAGGACATCGCCTTCGCCGAGAGCCGCATCCGCCGCGAGACGATCGCGGCGGAAGACATCCTCCACGACATCGGTGCCTTCTCGATCATCGCCTCGGACAGCCAGGCGATGGGCAGGGTCGGCGAGGTGATCATCCGGACCTTCCAGACCGCCCACAAGATGCGCGTCCAGCGCGGGCGGCTTTCGGAGGAGACCGGGCAGAACGACAATTTCCGGGTGAAGCGCTACATCGCGAAGGTCACGATCAACCCGGCGATCGCCCACGGCATCGCCGACCATGTCGGCTCGGTCGAGGTGGGCAAGCGCGCCGATCTCGTGATCTGGGACCCGGCGTTCTTCGGCGTGAAGCCCGATCTCGTCCTCCTCGGCGGCACGATCGCGGCGGCCCTGATGGGCGATCCGAACGCATCGATCCCGACGCCGCAGCCCATCCACTACCGGCCGATGTTCGGCGCCTTCGGCCGCTCCACCGCGCAGTCGGCCGTGACGTTCGTCTCGAAGGCCTCGCTCGACGCCGGCATCCGCGCCTCGCTGGGCGTATCGAAGACGCTCCTGCCCGTGAAGAACACACGCGGCGGCATCTCGAAGGCATCGATGATTCACAATGCGGCGACGCCGTCGATGGTGGTCGATGCGGAGACCTATGAAGTGTTTGCGGACGGGGAACTCCTCACCTGCGAGCCCGCTCCCTCCCTGCCGATGGCGCAGCGCTACTTCTTGTTCTGAATGGGTGCGGAGACTATCGTTCGACCGGGCAGTAGCTCAGGAGCCGCATGATGAGCACCCATCCCCTCGCTGGTTTTGCGGAGCGTGCGCAGGCCGAAATCGACAGCCTCTACGAGCGCGATTTCTTTGCATGGACGCAGGAGCAGGCGCGACTGCTGCGCGAGCGGCAGCCGGAAGGAATCGACTGGAGCAATGCAGCCGAGGAACTTGACAGCTTGGGACGATCGAACAAGACCGAAATCCGTAGCCGGTTGATCGTGCTCCTGATGCATCTCCTCAAATGGCAGTTCCAGCCGGAGAAACGGAAGGATGGCTGGCTGACGACCATCGGGCAGCAGCGGATCTGGATCGAAGGTCTGATCGAGGCGAGCCCGAGCCTTCACGCGTTTCCGGCCGAGGTTTTGGCATGGAGCTACGTCCGTGCCCGGCGGACTGCCGCCGAAGAAACCAGGCTGCCGATCGACACATTCCCGGCCCTCTCGCCGTACAGCGCCGAACAGGCCCTCGATGTGACGTTCCTGCCCGGCGGTCCATGGTCCCCCGATGTGCTGCTCGACGATTGACGCGTGCCCTCGGCAAAGGCTCTCGTCCCCGCTGTGGTTGATCTGCCCAACCCGCCGTCGGTCGACCAGCGTGTCGGGGCGCTCCTTCTCACCACATGGCTCTCTCCTGCATTCCCTATCGGCGCGTTCAGCTATTCGCATGGCATGGAAACGGAGATCGCCGACGGGCGCCTGCGCTCGGCGGATGCCGTGGCGGGATGGGTCGAGCCGATCCTGACGTTCGGGAGCGGCTGGAACGATGCCGTCCTCCTCGCAGAGGCGTATCGCGCGACCGAGCTTGCCGACTGGAAACGACTTGTGGCTGTTGCCCAACTCGGCTCGGCAATGAGTCCCTCAGCCGAACGGCACCTCGAGGCGAGCAGCCTCGGCGTGGCGTTCCTGAAAGCGGTGCAGTCGGGCTGGTCGACGTCGGCGCTCGATGCGGCGGTCGAGGCTGTCGGAGGCGCCGCGCCATATCCCGTGGCGGTGGGCCTTTGCGCCGGCGCGCGCGAGCTTCCGCTGGAGCCGGCGCTGGCGCTCTATCTCAACGGCTTCGTATCCACGCTCGTCTCCGTCGCCGTTCGCCTCGTTCCGCTCGGCCAGACGGCGGGCCTGAAAATCGTCGCCGGCCTCCAGCCCCGCATCGCCGACATGGCAGCCCGTGCGGCGGCCTCCTCGCTCGACGATCTCGGCTCGGCGACGATGCTGTCCGACATCGCCTCGATGCGCCACGAAACCCTCTACTCCCGGGTGTTCCGCTCATGACCGACCGCTCGCCCAACGGCCCCCTCCGCGTCGGCATCGGCGGGCCGGTCGGCGCCGGCAAGACGACGCTGACCGAGATGCTGTGCAAGGCGATGCGCGACCGCTATTCGGTCGCCGTCGTCACCAACGACATCTATACGAAAGAGGACGCGCTGATCCTCAACCGCGTCCAGGCGCTGCCGGAGGACCGGATCATCGGCGTCGAGACCGGCGGCTGTCCGCACACGGCCATCCGCGAGGACGCCTCGATGAACCTCGCCGCGGTCGCGCAGATGTGGGCGCGCTTCCCCGATCTCGACGTGATCTTCATCGAATCGGGCGGCGACAATCTCGCGGCGACGTTCTCGCCCGAGCTTGCCGACATCACGCTCTACGTCATCGACGTCGCGGGCGGCGAGAAGGTGCCGCGGAAGGGCGGGCCGGGCATCACGCGGTCGGACCTCCTCGTCATCAACAAGGCCGACCTCGCGCCCTATGTCGGCGCCAATCTCGACGTCATGGAGCAGGACGCCCGGACCCAGCGCGGCGATCTGCCCTTCGTCTTCACCGACATGCTGCGGCGAAAAGGGCTTCCCGAGATCATGGCGTTCATCGAGGAAGCGGGCGGCCTCGTGCCGCAAAAACAGACGGTGGCCGCGGAATGATGATCGCCCGCGAAGTCCTCGCCGCCGGCACGTGGTCCGATCCGAAGCCGGCCGACCGGCTGGTGCTGGGGCACGACCTTCGCCATCGCCGCCGCCGGATGCTCGTCACCGTCAGCGGCAGCCCGGTCCTCCTCGACCTGCCGCAGCCGACGGTGCTGCGCCACGGCGATGGCCTGAGACTCGAGGATGGACGGATGGTGCTCGTCGAAGCGCAGGTGGAGCCGCTCGCCGAGATTTCGGCGCCCGACGCTGCCGGGCTCGTGCGGATCGCCTGGCACCTCGGCAACCGCCATCTCCAGACCCAGCTTCTCAGCGACAGGCTGCGGATCCGGCGCGATCACGTCATCGAAGCGATGGTGGAGAAGCTCGGCGCGACCGTGACCGCGATCGAGGCGCCGTTCGATCCTGAAGGCGGGGCCTATGGCGACCACAGCCACGCGGCGTCGCCGGCCCATGTCGCCGGCAAGCCGGACGTCGCGGCCGGGGATCAGGCGCGGCCGGAGCCGGGATAGCCGACGATGCCGTCTTCCGAGACGGCGACGCACTCGCACATCGGACACGACGCGGTGTCGCGCGCGGCGCACAGTGGAGCGCCACGGCAGGCCGAGATCAGCGCGATCTCTCCGGGTGGCGCATCGGCCAGCACCCGCATCGCCGCAGCGACGGCAGCGTTCATGGCCTCGCTCCGGTCCGCGCATCTGCCTTCGGCGGCGACGGCCGACGCCAGTTCGGGTCCGAATACGGAGGGTGGAACCTGCGTGCCACGCTTCGCCACGGTTGCGTGCTCGTCCTTCTGCCGCCGACAAGCCGGGGCCAGTGCCGTTAAAGCACCGGCCGCGGATGACGGCCCTACCCGTTCGGGTAGGAGGCGATCAGGTTCGCGGGAGGATTTCCGGCGCGCCCACGATCCGCTTCGGGGCGCTGGCGGTGAGGGGCGGAAGCGACACGGTGATGTAGTGCACCAGTTCGCGCTGGCTGTGCGTGCCGGTCTTCGCGAACAGGCTCTTGAGGTGGTAGCGCACCGTTTCCTTGCTGATCGACAACCGCTCGGCGACTTCGGCCAGTTCCAGCCCGGCGAGGAGAAGGCTTGCCGTCCGCGCCTCCTGTACCGTGAAGCCGAAGGCGGATTCGAGGTGTTCCGGCTTCACTTCCGGCAGGTTGGCGTTGTCGTTGATGATCAGCAGGATCGCAGGACGGACGACGCCGAGGTCGATCATCGGCGCGTGCGCCGGGCTGATGCCGACCACCGAAACCGTCACCTTGCAGTCGGTGCGGACGCCGTGCAGCGGCAGGATGCGCTGCTCGCCGACGCGGGAGGCGACAGCGTCGAGCGCGTCGCGGAAGCGGCGCTCATCGTTGCGATTGACCGCGACGAGTTGCCCGGCGCGGAGGCCGATGATGTCGCCGCCCATGACCATGTCGGAGGCGACGCGGTTCTGGAAAACGACGCGGAGCGACGCGTCGAGGAGCATGACGCCGCGCCGCGACTGGTTCATCACCGCCTGCGAGGCGAGGGCGTTCACCTCCGAGGCCTGGAGGAGCCGCTGGGTCGCGAGGGTACGCCGCATGAACGTGCCGACGCGCTCCATGGCGGCGAAATGCTCGGAGGCGAAGTCTCCCTCGTCCTTGGAGCGGCCGAGCGCGAAGAGGAACCGCGAGGGGCCGACGTCCAGCGTCATGCCGAGGGCATAACGGCGCCCCACGGGCTTCATGTAGTCGTTGTAGATCTCGCTCCGCAGGAGTTCGTCGTCCGGGACCAGCATCTGCATCGACTGCGGGGCGCCGGCCGGCACCACCTTCACCCGGTTCGACCAGTTGTCGACGCGGTGGAAGTGGTTGCGGTAAGCGTCGAGGCGCTCCGACGGCACGCCGTCGGTGATCCCGCCCTGCAGGATGTGAGCCGAGGCGCTGACCGGCGCCAGCACGGCGACCGCCGCGCCGAAGAAACGGCGTGCGGAGGCGAGCCAGTTCGACCAGTCCGACGATGCGGCTACGTCGAAAAGCTGGACGAGCAGGAGATCGAGATTCGGATCCGCTATCACCGGCCCACCGGAGGTTGTTGCTGCGTCGTCGGGGCCGTCTTCGGGCTCTCCGAATGGGTGGGACGATACAACGTGTCGCACCCCGCCGCTATCACAGGGCAGTGAAGCCGCGCGGCCGCTGCTCCCGGCTCAGCCGGCGGGCTTCCAGCGCAGTTTCGGCTGCCGTGCGGCGCGCGTCTCGTCGAGCCGCCGGCGCGGGGCGAAGTGCGGCGCCGTCTTGAACGAGGCGGCTTCGCCGGCTTTCACCCGCGCCGTCAGCCCGCGCATGGTCGCGATGAAGCGGTCGAGCGCCTCCTTCGATTCCGACTCGGTCGGCTCGATGAGGAGGGCGCCGTGGACGACGAGCGGGAAGTACATCGTCATCGGGTGGTAGCCCTCGTCGATCATCGCCTTGGCGAAATCGAGGGTCGACACGCCGTGCGGCTCGAGGAAGCGATCGTCGAAGATCGCCTCGTGCATGCAGATTTTGTCGCCGAAAGGCTGGGTCATGACGTCCCGGAGCCCGGCGCGGACATAGTTGGCGTTCAGCACCGCCGTCTCGGATGCGTGCCGGATGCCGTCCTCGCCGTGGGACAGGAGGTAGGTGAGCGCGCGGACATACATGCCCATCTGGCCGTGGAACGCCGTCATGCGGCCGAACGGCTGCTCGCCGTCGCGGGCGTGCGCGGCCTCCTCGACGAGGACCGGGGCGCCGGCCTCCATGCGGATGAAAGGCACGGGCGCGTAAGGGGCGAGCGTCGCCGAGAGGACCACCGGACCCGAGCCGGGACCGCCGCCGCCATGCGGCGTCGACAGCGTCTTGTGGAGGTTGATGTGCATGGCGTCGACGCCGAGCTCGCCCGGCCGCACCTTGCCCAGGATCGCGTTGAGGTTGGCGCCGTCGCAGTAGAAGAAGGCCCCCGCCGCATGCACCGCGTCGGCGATCGCCATGATGTCGGGCTCGAACAGGCCGCAGGTGTTGGGGTTGGTGAGCATGATCGCCGCGACATGCGGGCCGAGCTTCGCCTTCACCGCCTCGGGGTCGACCGTGCCGTCGGCACGGGCGGGGATCGTCTCGATCCGGTAGCCGAGCACGGCGGCGGTCGCCGGGTTGGTGCCGTGGGCCGAGGCCGGCGCGAGCACCGTGGTGCGCGTCTCGCCCTCGCCGCGGGCGTCGAGGGCGGCCTTGATCGCCATCATCCCGCAGAGCTCGCCGTGGGCGCCGGCCTTCGGGCTGAGGGCGATCGCCTCCATGCCGGTCAGTGCCATCAGCCAGTGCGAGAGTTCCTGCATCATCTCGACGGCGCCCTCTACCGTCGAGAGCGGCTGAAGCGGATGGATGTCGCCGAAGCCGGGGAGGCGCGCCATCTTCTCGTTGAGCCGGGCGTTGTGCTTCATCGTGCACGAGCCGAGCGGGTAGGTGTTGATGTCGATCGCGTAGTTCTGCTTCGACAGACGCACATAGTGGCGGAGCGCCTCGGGCTCGCTGAGACCGGGAAGGCCGAGTTCGGCCTTCCGCGCGAGGCCGCCGAGGCGGCTCGTCACCGTCTCGGGCTCGGGCAGGTCGACGCCCGAAACCTCGGCGCGGCCGATCTCGAAGATCAGCGGCTCCTCGTTGCGGATGCCGCGGGCCTTGCCCACGGCCTCGACGTCCTCGCCGGAGACCGGGGCGGGCTGCGTCTCGCGGGTGCGTTCGGCGGTGTTGAGCATCTAGAGAACCTCCGCCAGAGCGGCAGCGAAGCGGCTGCGGTCGTCGGCCGTGGTGAGTTCGGTCGCCGCAACGATGATCAGATCGGCAAGGTCCGGACGGTCCGGCTCGAGCCGGCTCACCGGTACGCCGCCGAGGACGCCTCGCGCGGCCAGCTTCTCGACGATTTCGGCCGCGTTGCCCGGGACGCGGATGGTGAACTCGTTGAAGAACGTCTCGTTGAGGATGCGCACGCCCTTCACGGTTGCGAGCACCTCCGAAAGGCGAACCGCGTTGGCGTGGTTGATCGCCGCGAGCTTCGTGAGGCCGGCGCTGCCGAGGAGCGTCAGATGGATCGAGAAGGCGAGCGCGCAGAGGCCCGAGCTGGTGCAGATGTTGGAGGTCGCCTTCTCGCGGCGGATGTGCTGCTCGCGGGTCGACAGCGTCAGCACGAAGCCGCGCTCGCCGGCGGCGTCCACGGTCTCGCCGGTGAGGCGGCCCGGGAGCTGACGGATGAATTTGTCGCGCGTCGCCAGGAGGCCGACATAGGGGCCGCCGAAGGTCAGCGGATTGCCGAAGGACTGCCCCTCGGCCGCGACGATGTCGGCGCCCTGCGCGCCCGGCGATTCCAGGGCGCCGAACGAAACCGCCTCGGTGACGACGGCGACGAGGAGCGCGCCCCTCGCGTGACAGGCCTCGGCGATCGGGCGGAGGTCGACGAGGTGGCCGAAGAAGGTCGGAGACTGGACGACGACGCAGGCGGTCTCGTCGTCGATGCGGGCGATGATGTCCTCCGCCCCCGTCGGGGCCGGCGGCATCACGTCGAGCGCGCCGTCCGACATCCGCGACACCGTCTCGGTCACGTCGCGGTAGTGCGGGTGGAGGCCGCCGGAAAGGACGGCTTTCGAGCGGCCGGTGACGCGGCGGGCCATCAGCACGGCTTCGGCGGTCGAGGTCGAGCCGTCGTACATGCCGCCGTTCGCGACCTCCATGCCGGTCAGGAGCGCGACCTGGGTCTGGAACTCGAACAGCGTCTGGAGCGTGCCCTGGCTGATTTCGGGCTGGTACGGCGTGTAGGAGGTGAGGAACTCCGAGCGCTGGATCAGGTGGTCGACCGACGCCGGGACATGGTGCCGGTAGGCGCCGGCGCCGACGAAGAACGGCACCGAACCGGCCGCGACGTTCTTCGCGGCGAGGCGGCCCATATGGCGCTCGACCGCGATCTCGCCCTGGCCGTGCGGCAGGCCGTGCGTATCGGCGACGAGCTTGCCCTTCGGCACGTCGACGAAGAGGGCATCAATGTCGGGGACGCCAATGGTGGCGAGCATCGCGCGCCGATCGGCGTCGGTCTGGGGCAAATAGCGCATCAGGTGGTTTTCTCTCGAACGACGGCTGGTTCGATCGGCGTGATCGTTACCTTGGCCGTTACGGAATTGGCGATGTAGCAGGAATGGTGCGCGCGGTCGTGGAGGGTCTGGATTGCTGCGGCGTCGGGCCTCAGCTCGCCGCCGAACACGATCTCCGGCCGGAGTCTCACCTCGACGATCGCGTCACGGCCGTCGGCATTGCGGTCGAGGATACCGACGGCGCGGTCGACATAGGATTCGACGACGAGGCCGTCCTTTGCCGCGTAGTAGAGAACGAACAGCATGTGGCAGCTGGACAGGGCGGCGACGAACGCCTCTTCGGGATCGATCGCGTCGAGGCGCGAGAACGGCGGCCTGACCGACAGCGGCGACGACGAGGCCGGCACCTCGATGCCGTCGAACCGCCAGAGATGGGCACGGCTGTAGCGGCCGCCCCTGTAGACGGAGTCCCCGCGCGACCAGACGATCTCGGCAGAATACTCGTGCGCCATCGCGCTCCGATCAGATGGTGTCGACGAAGGACTTGTAGGCGGCTTCGTCCATCAGCCCGTCGAGTTCCTTCGGGTCGGAGACCCGAAGGCGCATGAACCAGCCGTCCGCCTCGGGGCTGCGGTTGACGAGCGCGGGATCGCCGGTGAGCGTGTCGTTGACGGCGATCACCTCGCCGGTGATCGGCGAGTAGACCTCGCTCGCCGCCTTCACCGATTCGACCACGGCGGCGACGTCGCCCTTCTTCAGCTTCTTGCCGACCTGCGGCAGCTCCACGAACACCACGTCGCCGAGCTGGTCCTGCGCGTAGTGGGAAATGCCGACCGTCGCCTCGCCGGCGCCGGCTGCGATCCACTCATGGTCTTTCGTGTAGCCCGTCATCATCGTCCCCGTCAGCCGGCGCTGCGCCGGCGATAGCGATGCGCCACGAAGGGCATCGGTGAAACAGTCGTCGCCAGCGTGCGTCCCCGGACGTCGATCGCGACGGAAACGCCGAGCGCCGCATGCGCGGCATCGACGTAGCCCATTGCGACGGGCGCGTCGACGGTCGGTCCGAAGCCGCCGGAGGTGACCTTCCCCACGGCGGCGCCGCCGTCGTCGAGGATCGCCGCCCCCTCGCGGGCCGGCAGCTTGCCGTCGATCCGCAGCCCGACGCGCTTCCGCCGCGTGCCGTTCTGCAACTCGTCGAGGATACGGGCGGCGCCGGGAAAATCGGCGGCGGCGCGTCGTCGCGGCGAGATCGCGAAGGCAAGGTCCGCCTCGACGGGCGTCGTCGTTTCGTCGATGTCGTGGCCGTAGAGGGGCAGGCCGGCTTCGAGGCGCAGCGAATCGCGGGCGCCGAGGCCGATCGGCCTGACCTCTGGCTCGGCGAGGAGGGTGCGGGCGATCGCCTCGGCATCGGCGGCGGCGAGGTAGATCTCGAATCCGTCCTCACCGGTGTAGCCGGACCGCGTCACGGCGACCGGAATGCCGTCGAACGTCGTCGCGAGCGTGTCCATGAACCGCATCTCGCCGACGGCCGCGTGACGGAGCATCACGTCGATCGCCTTCGGGCCCTGCAGCGCCAGCATGGCGCGGTGCGGCGGCAGCTCGAGGCGGACCGAGGTCGGGAGATGCGTGCCGACGAACGCCTCGTCGACCGCGACGCGGGCGGCGTTGAAGACGATGTCGAGGCCCGTTTCCCCGGCCTTGCCGGCCGGGCGGGCGACCATGATGTCGTCGACGATCGTCCCTTCGGGCGTCATCAGGAGCGAATAGCGCATCCGGCCGGGGGCGAGGTTCTGGAAATCTCCCGGCGTCACCGTTTCGAGCGCCGCAGCGACGGTCGCGTAATCGGGGCCGCGGAGCTGCGCCTGGCCCATGTGCGAGACATCGAAGAGCCCCGCCGCCGCCCGCGTGTGCCTGTGCTCGGCCATGATGCCGTCCCGGTACTGGACGGGCATCGCGTAGCCGGCGAACGGCACCATGCGGGCGCCGAGCTCGCGGTGGAGGGCGGCGAGGGATGTCTCGCGGAGGGTCGCGTCGGTGGTTTCGGTCATGCGGCGCGCTCCACGGCGGGGTCGTAGCCGAGGATGGGCGCGAGCCAGCGTTCGCCTTCGGCCACGCTCCAGCCCTTCCGGGCGGCGTAATCCTCGACCTGGTCGCGGCCGATCCGGCCAATGCCGAAATAGTGGCTGTCCGGATGCGAGAAGTATAGCCCCGAGACCGACGACGCCGGCCACATGGCGAAGCTCTCGGTGAGCTTGATCCCCGTCGCCGCGGTGGCGTCGAGAAGGCCGAAGAGCGTGGCTTTCTCGGTGTGGTCGGGCTGGGCGGGATAGCCCGGCGCCGGCCGGATGCCGCGGTATTTCTCGCCGATCATCTCCGCAAGACTCAACGTCTCGCCGGACGCGTACCCCCAGAACTCCTTCCGGACGCGCTCGTGCATCCGCTCGGCGAAAGCCTCCGCGAGGCGGTCGGACAGCGACTGCGAGAGTATCTTCGAATAGTCGTCATTGGCGCGGGCGAAGCGCTCTGCGACCGCCTCCTCGCCGAACCCGGCCGAGACGGCGAAGCCGCCGACATAATCGGCGATCCCGCTTTCGCGCGGCGCGACGAAATCCGCGAGCGCCATGTGCCGGCGCGCTCCGGTGGCGCGGGCCATCTGCTGGCGGAGCGTGAACAGCGTGGCGGCGACCGAGGTACGGTCCTCGTCGGCGAAGAGCTCGATGTCGTCGCCGACGGAATTGGCCGGCCAGAAGCCGATGGCGGCATTGGCGCTGAGCCAGTTCTCGCGCACCATCTGCGACAGCATCGCCTGCGCGTCGTCGAACAGAGCGCGGGCCGGCACGCCGAGCTTCTCGTCCTCGAAGAGGATCGGGTAGGTGCCGGTCATCTCCCAGGCCGAGAAGAACGGCGTCCAGTCGATGTACGGGACGAGCTCCGCCACCGGGTAGTTCACGAACACCTTCGTGCCGAGGAAGCTCGGTTTCGGCGGCGCGTAGGCCGTCCAGTCGGTCGTCAGCCGGTCGGCCCGCGCCTCCCCGATCGACAGGCGGCGCTTGTCGCCCTGCGAGCGGAAATGGCTCTCGATGAGTTTTGCGTAGTCCTCGTCGACTTTCCGGCGGTACTCGTCGCGCCCGTCGCCGAGGAGGCTCGACGCGACGCCGACGGCGCGGCTCGCGTCGAGGACGTGCACGGTGGCGCCGCGCCGGTAGCTCGGGTTGATCTTGAGCGCCGTGTGGACCCTGGAGGTCGTCGCGCCGCCGATCAGGAGCGGCAGGGCAAAGCCTTCGCGCTCCATCTCCGCGGCGACGTTGACCATCTCGTCGAGCGACGGCGTGATGAGACCCGACAGGCCGATGATGTCGCAGTTCTCGCGTCGCGCCGTCTCGAGGATTTTTTGCACCGGCACCATCACGCCGAGGTCGATCACCTCGTAGTTGTTGCACTGGAGCACCACGCCGACGATGTTCTTGCCGATGTCGTGGACGTCCCCCTTCACCGTCGCGAGGAGGATCTTTCCGGCAGACTGCCGCCCGCCCCCGGCCTTCTCGGCTTCCATGAACGGCATGAGGTAAGCGACGGCCTGCTTCATCACGCGGGCGCTCTTCACCACCTGCGGCAGGAACATCTTTCCGGAGCCGAAGAGGTCGCCGACGACGTTCATGCCGGCCATCAGCGGGCCCTCGATGACGTGGAGCGGCCGTTCGGCCTTGAGCCGCGCCTCCTCGGTGTCGGTCTCGATGAATTCGGTGATGCCGGCGACGAGCGCGTGTTCGAGCCGCTTCTCGACCGGCCACTGCCGCCAGGCGAGATCGACCTTCTTCTCGGCGCCGGCGCCGCCCTTGTGGCGCTGCGCGGCTTCGAGGAGGCGCTCGGCGGCGTCGGGACGCCGGTTGAGGACGGCGTCCTCGACCACCTCGCGGAGCTCGGGGTCGATGTCGGAATAGACCGGCAGCGCGCCGGCGTTGACGATGCCCATGTCCATGCCCGCCGCGATGGCGTGGAACAGGAACACCGAATGCATCGCCGCGCGCACCGGCTCGTTGCCGCGGAAGGAGAAGGAGAGGTTCGAGACGCCGCCGGATACGTGCGCATGCGGCAGGTTCTGGCGGATCCAGCGCGTCGCCTCGATGAAATCGACGGCGTAGTTGTTGTGCTCCTCGATGCCGGTCGCGATCGCGAAGACGTTCGGGTCGAAGATGATGTCTTCCGCCGGGAAGCCGACTTCCTCGGTGAGGATGCGGTAGGCGCGGGCACAGATGTCGATCTTGCGCTGGTAGGTATCGGCCTGGCCGGTCTCGTCGAAGGCCATCACCACCACGGCCGCGCCGTAGCGGCGGACTTTTCGGGCGTGCTCCTTGAACGCCTCGACGCCCTCCTTCATCGAGATCGAGTTCACGATCGGCTTGCCCTGGACGCATTTCAGCCCGGCCTCGATCACCGACCATTTCGAGGAATCGATCATCACCGGTACGCGGGCGATATCGGGCTCCGCGGCGAGGAGATTGAGGAAGGTCACCATCGCCTTCTCGGAATCGAGGAGGCCCTCGTCCATGTTGACGTCGAGAACCTGCGCCCCGTTCGCGACCTGGTCGCGCGCCACGTCGAGCGCGGCGGCGTAGTTGTTGTCGGAGATCAGCTTCCGGAACCTGATCGAGCCGGTGACGTTCGTCCGCTCGCCGATGTTGATGAAAGTCGCGGTGCGCTCGGTCATACGAAAAATCCTACAGGCCCAGGAGGCGGCGGGCGCGATCGGAGAGCGCGTCTCCGGTGAAGGCGTGGACGACCTCGATTCCGCCGAGGCGATAGCCGTCCTGCATGTCCTCGGTGAGGAGGTGGGTGCAGCCCGCGTCCTCGGCCGCCGCGAGGAGGTTGGCGTCCCAGAAGGAAAGGCGGCCGGCC
>JADLGL010000052.1 GCA_020849325.1 Bauldia sp.
ATCGTGACGGCGATCCTGGAAGGCCGGCAGCCAGTCGACCTCAGCGTGCGGAAGCTGATGGATGACACACGCCTTCCGCTCGACTGGGACCGGCAAGCTGGAATGTTGGGTTTTGCCTGACCGCCGGGCTGCGGCGGTTGTTGCTGTTAGCAGGCGGCAACACCCAGGATATCTGCCTGAGTCCCGCCTGTAGTCTCGCTCGCCAACCAAGCCATGCGTAGGCGTCGGAGAGACGGCCGTACCAGCCCGCGACGGCCGGGGAGACAAAGCCGCCTCATTGACAGTCTGGACCGCGAGTCAGCCGTCTCTTCGCCCGACGATCCCCTTCAGACAGCAGGGCGAAGGTCGCAGAAATCTGCCGCTTTCGGGACGTTGGCGTGGGACAAAGTACGTAGTAATATCAGATACTTGGATGTCGTGGCGGAGGGAAAGGGATTCGAACCCTTGATACGGTTGCCCGTATACACACTTTCCAGGCGTGCGCCTTCGACCACTCGGCCACCCCTCCGCGCCGGGGTGGCGGCACTATAGTCAGGCGAAGGCGCGCGGCAAGCGGGTCGTTCCGCGGCGGGACGACGCCGATGACGAAGTCGTGCGGGTGTGCGGCGCTGGCGGCGCAGGGCGGGGGATGCCACATGAGGGCAGCCGCCGCCGGAGCTTTCGGAACGACGACCGGCGGCACCCGAACAGCAACAAGAATGGAGGGTTGCCATGAGCCTCCTTGGGCTCCTGTCGAAGAGAACGACGATCCCGACCGCCGCCGAGGCGCTGGCGGGGCGTGGCGAGGCGATACCGACGGCCGAGCGGCACTTCGTGAACGGACGGGCAATCAAGCCACCTTTCCCGGACGGCCTCAGGACAGCCGTGTTCGCGCTCGGCTGTTTCTGGGGGGCGGAACGGATCTTCTGGAAGCTCGACGGCGTGTATGTGACGGCGGTCGGCTATGCCGGCGGGTCGACGCCGAACCCGACCTATGAGGAGGTGTGCAGCGGCCGCACCGGGCACACCGAGGTCGTTCTCGTCGTCTACGATCCGGCGAAGATCAGCTACGAGGCGCTGCTGAAGGCCTTCTTCGAAGGGCACGACCCGACGCAGGGCATGCGGCAGGGCAACGACGTCGGCACGCAGTATCGCTCGGCGGTGTACTACACCGACCCGGCCGATCGCCCCGCCGTCGAGAACGCGGTCGCGGCCTACTCCGCGGCGCTCAGGGCGAAGGGATTTGGGCCGATCACCACCGAGGTCGCGCCCGCGGGCACCTTCTACTACGCCGAGGGTTACCACCAGCAGTATCTCGCCAGGAATCCCGGCGGCTATTGCGGGCTCGGCGGCACGGGCGTCAGTTGCCCGATCGGCACGGGCGTCGCGGCGGCGAGCTAGTTCCTTGGCGAATGGTGAGTGGTGAGTAGCGAGTAATAGGCAGCTGCACCGGGTAGCGAGCTACTCACTATTCGCTATTCGCTACTCACCACCTCACTAACTGGCCCTCGCCATCACGCGGGTGCGCTTCAGGGCTTCGAGGAAGCTGTGGCACCACGCCATCACGTCGTGCTTGTCGATGCGCTCGAACATCGGCGTCCAGCGCTCGATGCGTTCGGCGACCGGCATGTTCATGGCCCGCGCGATGGCGGTGGCGATGTCCTCGGTGTCGTACGGATTGACGAGGAGCGCGCCGTCGAGCTCGCGCGCTGCGCCCGCGAAGCGTGACAGCACGAGAACGCCCGGATCCTCCGGGTCCTGCGAAGCGATGAACTCTTTCGCGACGAGGTTCATGCCGTCGCGGAGCGGGGTGACGAGGCCCGCCCGCGCCATGCGGTAGAGCCCCGCGAGCGCCTGACGTTTCACCGTCCGGTTGATGTAGCGGATCGGCGTCCAGTCGACGTCGCCGAGGCTGCCGTTCACGCGGCCGGCGAGCTCGGCGATCTCCTTCTGCATGTCGGCATATTCGGGCACTTCCGAACGCGATTTCGGCGTCACCTGGAGGTAGACGACCTTGCCGCGCGACGCCGGATTCGTCTCGATGTAGCGCGAGAACCCCTGGATGCGCTCGCCAAGGCCCTTCGAATAATCGAGCCGGTCGACGCCGATGAGGAGCTGCATGCCGTCGAGCGAATGGCGCATGCGCTCGACGAGGACGTCGCTGGTCGAGGCGGCCGCGAGCTCGGCGAAGGTCTGCGTCTCGATGCCGATCGGGAACACGCCCATGCCGAACAGCCGGCCATAGGCGTCGAAGACCTGCGTGCCGACGCGGCTGCCGAACCCCTCGCGGATCAGGCAGGCCGCGAAATTCTCGGCGTCGAACTCGGTCTGGAAGCCCACGAGGTCATAGCTCGACAGCGAGCGGACGATCGTCTCGTGGGGCGGAAGGGCGAACAGGACGTCTGGCGGCGGCCACGGGATGTGGAGGAAGAAGCCCATCCGGTTGCGCAGCCCCATCTGGCGGAGCTCCGACGCGAGCGGGATGAGGTGGTAGTCGTGCACCCAGATGATGTCGTCGGGCCGGATCAGCGGCGCCAGGAGACGGGCGAAATAGCGGTTCACCCGGAAATACCCCGCCATGTCGCGGCGGGAGAAATCGGTCAGATCGAGCCGGTAGTGGAACAGCGGCCACAGCGCCCGGTTGGCGAACCCGGCGTAGTACTCCTCGAGGTCGCGCTTGGTCAGGTCGACCAGGGCATAGGTGATGTTGCCGACCTCGGTCGTCTGCAGCCGGTCGGATTCCTTGTCGCCCGAGTTCTCGCCCGACCAGCCGAACCACATGCCGCCATGCTGCTCGAGCGCCGCGTGGAGGGCCACCGCAAGGCCGCCGGCCGCAGCCCCGCCATCACCGAGGGCCGGGACCCTGTTCGAGACGATGATGAGGCGGCTCAAGGCGTTCCTTTCGGGCGCGAGGCAGTCGTCGATGTCCCGACCATAGCAGACTCCGCGCCCGCGGCGAGCGCCGCACCGGCCCGGCCGAGCGCATCCACCCATGCCCGGAGCGAGGTCGTGTCCGGCAGGCGAAGGCGGGCGTCGGTCGGCCGGCCGTCGTCGCCGACGCGGATCGAAAGCCCGCCCATCTCGTTGGCGACGCGGAACATCGCCTCGTCCGTCACGTCGTCGCCCATCGCCACCGGCAGCCGTCCGGCAAAGGGCGGCTCGGCCATCAGCCGGCGAACGACGTTCCCTTTGCCTGCCGAGGCCGGCTTCAGTTCGATGACCATCTTGCCGCGCTGCGCCGCGACCGTCCCTTCGGTCAGCGGCAGCATCGCTTCCACCGTGGCGAGAACGTCGTCCTCCGCGGCGGGGTTGCCGCGATAGTGCACCGCGATCGCCGCGCCCTTGTCTTCGAGGAGGGTGCCGGGCCAGCGGTTTGCGAGCGCGGCCAGGAGCGGGCGCAGGAGTTCGAGCGCCGGCGGGGCCGTCATCGCCTCCATCGCCTGGCCGCTGCGGCGGAGTTCACCGCCGTGAAGCCCGGCCTTCACGAGCCGCGACGGGCCGAGAATCCGGTCGAGCGAGACGATGGCACGCCCCGAGACGATGGCGAGCGCGCCCTCCGTCGCAAGGCCGAGCGCCGCAAGCTGCTCCGGGAGGCCGGGCGGCACGAAGACCCCCTCCGGCGTCGGCGCGATGTCGATGAGGGTGCCGTCGAGATCGATGAAGAAGGCGAGACCGGCAGGCGACGCCGGCAACGCAACGCTCGCGCCGCCATCGCTCGTGGCGGCATGAATCGGAGGCTCGTCGGAAAGCGGAATCACGGGGCCCTGTTCAGTGTGGCGCCTCGAGGGTAAGGGCGCGGACCGTCCGAGGGCAATGGGTTTTGGCTACCGTATGATCCCTGGAGCATGATCCGAAGAAGTGGCTGCCGGTTCTTCGAAAAGATCATGCTCCATCAAGGAAACAGGCGACGAGCGTGATCCGGCTTCAACGGATCACGCTCGTGAGCATGATCCGAAGAAGTGGCTGCCGGTTCTTCGAAAAGACCATGCTCCATCAAGAAAACAGGCATCTAGGTGTCGAAGCTATGAAGGTTGTTCATCCGGAGTAGGGCTGCGAGGTTGGGGTTGCGAGACCAACCAACCCGAGACCGGAGCTCCGGATGAACAGTCATAAGAATGCGCGGATGACGGTGCTGGGTCGAGTCCTGCTGGTGGAACGGATCGAGAAGCAGGGCTGGCGAGTGGCCGACGCTGCGGCAGCGGCCGGCGTTTCGGAGCGGACGGCGTACAAGTGGCTCGCGCGGCATCGGTCGGGCGGC
>JADLGL010000053.1 GCA_020849325.1 Bauldia sp.
CGCGGCGCGATGGCCGGCCGCACGGCGTGACGCTGATCGGCCGGCGCGGCAGCGACGCTGCCCTTGCCGCCTTTGGCCGGCGCATCCACGCCGCGACGGGCGAGCGGCTCGGGGCCACCCCCTGGCCGCTGCCGCCGGTCGAGGAACGCCCGGCCGGCGAGCCGGAAGGCTGGACGCCGGTGATGGTGTTCGGCGCCCACATGGCCGGACTGCCCCTCAACCACGAGCTCACCCGCGAGGGCGGCCGCTTCGTCCGCGTGGCGCGGACGGCACCCGACTACCGCCTGCACCTCCTCGGCGGAAAGCTGCCCCGGCCCGGACTCGTGCGCGGCGGCGCAGGGCGCGGCACGTCGATCGAGGGCGAGATCTGGCTCGTGCCGCCGGAAGGCTTCGGCCGCTTCGTCGCTGGCGTCGTCTCGCCGCTCGCGATCGGCACGGTATGGCTCGACGACGGATCGTGCGTGAAAGGTTTCATCGCCGAGACGGAGGGCGTGCGCGGCACGCCGGACATCTCCGGCCACGGCTCGTGGCGGCGCTACCTCACGGCCGCCGCGGCGCGCCAGCCTGAAGCGGTGCGCTGACCGAAGGCCGCTCGTGGCCCGGAATCGCCTGCGTCACGGTCTCGACGGCGGTCCGGACCACCAGAATGTGCCGCCGCATCTCGGCCGCGGCACTCTCGCCGTCGCCGCGAAGGATCGCCTCGACCACCAGCCCATGCTCGACGTGCGATTTCGCCACCCGGCCCATCGTCTCGAACTGGGCGTGGCGGAACGGCGCCAGCCGCGCGCGGACGAGCTGTGCCATCTCGGCGAGGAAGACGTTGTGCGCACCGCGATAGACGGCGTCGTGGAACACGTCGTTGGCGGCGACGTAAGCTGCGAGCGCGCCTTCCGAGACGATTGCGCCGGCCGACCTGTGGAGCTGTTCGAGTTCGCGCCGCTCGACCGGCGTCATCGCCGCCGCCGCGAAGCGGGCCGCCATCGCCTCGAGTTCGGCCATGACGACGAACATCTCGTCGAGGCGCTGCTCGGAAATATCGGCGGCGACGGCGCCGCGATGCGGCCGCGCCTCCGCCAGACCGATCGCCTCGAGCTGGCGGATCGCCTCGCGCACCGGCGTCCGCGAGACGCCGAACGCCGCAGCAAGGCGCGTTTCGTCGAGCGCTTCGCCCGGCCCGATGCGGCCATGGACGATGTCGTCGGCGAGCGCGGTCTGGATTTCCTGGGCCCGGGTCAGTCGGGGCGGCATGTGTCGTCTCGGCTGCGGGCGAGCATTGCGGGGCCCATATTCCTCCCTCGTACCCCAAGGTTCAATGCGCTGCATGCATGTCGGCGCCGTGCGTCTCCGGCGACCGTCGACAGCGCGGGCAGACACCGCCACTCTCCGGGGTCTTCGAGGAAGTGGATCGCCGATGCCGACTGCAGCCGAATGCCAGACCAAGGAGGAGATCCGGGCGGAGATCGACCGGCTCGACGTGGAACTGCTGGAGCTCCTGGCCCAGCGGTTCGGCTATGTGCGCCGGATGGCGGAGGTGAAGCGGTCGCCGAGCGACGCCTACGACGAAGACCGCATCGACGCGGTGCTCGGCCTCGTGCGGCGGGAATCGGAGAAGCACGGGCTCGACGTCGGGCTCACCGAGAGCCTGTGGCGTCGCCTCATCGAGTGGAACGTCGCGTTCGAGGAGCGCTCGATCGGCCGGAAGAAATGAGGTTGCGGCGGGGTCGTCGACCCCGCCGCCGTCGAACCTCTAGCGGAACACGTAGACGATGGTGCGCGTGGACGGGTCGACCAGCACCATCTGCCCGTTGATGTAGGCGTAGGGGTACTGGTAGTCCGGCACCGGGTAGAGGACGACCTCGGGCGGAAGCCCGGCGCCGACCACCACCTCGCCGGTGAGGTACACCGCCTGCGGCGCCGGCTGCTGCTGGACGTAGGTCACCACGGTCTGCGGCGGGATGACGTTGACGCCCACGGCGGCGCCGATCGCCGCACCGACGGCGGCACCGATCGGGCCGGCAATGAGCGCGCCGATCGTCGCGCCGGCACCGACGCCGCCGGCGGCACCGAAGATGCGCGCGCGATCGTTGTAGAACGTCTGGTTCTGATAGTACTGGTTGAAGTACGCTTCCTGCTCGTAGACGATCGTCGGCGGAGCGTTCTGGACCACCTGCGGAATCGGCATGGGCGTCGGCAGCGGCGCGGTCGCGGTGCCGGCATAGGTGAGATAGGCGGCGTAGGACCAGCCGCGATTGCCGTTCCAGTCGACATCGCACCAGGTCAGCGCGGCTTCGCAGCCATGGACGTTGATGACGGCGTTGGCCGGAATGGTGACGATCACCGGATACGCAGGCCCGGGGCCGGCCCGAAGATTGAGGTCGGTGACGACAGTCGCGGTGCCGGCAATACCCTGCGCCGCGGCGATGGAAGGAAGTGAAACTGCCGCCAGCAGCGCCGCGGCAGCCACCTTCGTCGAGTTACGCATGTCGGTTTCCTTGTCGTGAACTGCCCCACTGGCAGAACAACGCGCGGACGCCGGAGCGGTTGCCCCCTCCGGCGTCCTGACTCACGGGTTCGTCAGGATTTCGTCGCGTCGGCGACTTTCGCCGCGGCGCGTGACTTTTCGGCCGCCTCCCGGCGCCGCGCCGGGCTGCCGGCCGCGGCCGTGCGACGGCGGACGCGCTGCGCCGGCTCGGGCGTGACGGGCGTATCCTTGATCGGCACGTCCTCCGGCTTCGCCATCAGCGCCTCCTCCTTGAGGAGATCGCGAACGTAGAGCTCGCGGATGAGGATGTAGAGCGACACCGACAGCGGCGCGGCGACGACGATGCCGGGAATGCCGAACACGATGCCGAGCGCTACGAGCGAGAAGAGGAACAGCACCGGCGGCAGCTCGACGATGCGGCGCTGCAGCATCGGCGTCAGGAGGTTCGATTCGAACTGCTGGACGACGACATAGAGCGCGATCGTCCAGAGGAAGAGCGAGGTGTCCTCGGCGAACGCGATCAGGAGCGCGGGCAGGACCGCCACGAACGGGCCGATGATCGGCACGAATTCGCCGAGGCCGGCGATCAGGCCGAGGGCCAGTGGCGACGGCAGGCCTATCGCCCAGGCGCCAAGGCCCGTGAGGAGGCCGACCACGAGCATCGCCAGGAGCTGCGCCCGCAGCCAGAGGCGGAGGCCGTCGCCGACCTTGTCGAAGGCGTCGCGCACCTTCGCGTGCCAGGCCCTCGGAAAGAGAAGAACCGCGCCATCGCGATACCGGCCCGGCTCCGCCGCGATGAACGTGCCGGCAACGAGGACCAGCAGGAAGGTGGTGACGACCGTGACGAGGGTCCCGACGACGAGGACCACGCCCGAGAGGAGCTGGTCGCCCATGCCGCCGATGGTCTCGGCGAGTTCGTTGGCGGTGCTCGGCAGCTGGATGCCCCACGCATCCTCGATCTCGTTCGCCGCCTGGACGACGCGGTCGACGAGATTGGGCAACTGCGTCCGGATCTGCGGCCACGCCAGGAAGAAGGCGAGCGCGAGCGTCGTCACGACCAGGAGACACGCGATCGTCAGGCTCGCCTTCTGGCCGAGACGGGTCCAGCGCCGGATGCGCCCGGCCGCCGCCCCGAGGCCGACGGCCACCAGCACCGACGCAAAGGCGATCAGCCAGACGTCGCGAAGGAGGAGCGCGACCGCCACGACGACGAGTACCGCCACCGTGATGAGGAGCTTTCGCAGATAGGGGAGATGTTCTTCCGGCTGAAAGCGCGGCGCCAGACGGCTTGCCATGTGTATCTCCGACCCGTTGCGTACCTAAACGGAGGCACCGGCCGGGCGGTTCCCGCGCTGTTCGCCCGAACGTCCGCGACCGTGCGTCGCCTGAACCGCCGGCAACCCCGGCGCTCGTGCCGGCGTTGAATGGATTCGGAGGGCGGCCGACTTTGGAGCGAACCGATGAAAGCGCGCACGCAGACGGACTCTCCCGCGCTCGCCGGGCAGGAGCCCTGGCCGGCGCCGGAGACGCGGTGGCCGAGCGCCATCTGGATGAGCCCGTGGGCCTTCGCGGACGAGGATTCCGGGGCCGGCGAGGACGCCGACGTGCGTGTCGCGGACGAGCCGTCGCGGCACTGAGGGTCCTTCGTCTCCGAGCGAGGTTCCGAGCGCCACGAACCGTACCCAGCGCGCGCCGGTGACGATCGTCCATGCTGCTGCCGGAACCGATCGCCGAAGCTTCCGTTGCGCTGGTGCTGCGGGGCACGGGTCGCGACGAGCGATCCGCCACAACCAGCAGAACGAGGACGAGACCATGCGTCATTCAAGTGCTTCGAGATTGCTCGGATTCGGGGCCGCCGCCCTGTTCGTCGGCGCTTCGGCGATCGCCATCGCCCAGACACCGGCGCCCGCGGCCGACGAGCCGTTCGTCACCGAGACGACCGCAACGCACCATGCAGAACTCACCGGCGCCAACGAGGTGCCGGCCAACACCACCACCGGTATGGGCGAGGCCTGGATCCTCATCGACCCGCAGAACAACAGCGTCCGCTGGTACGTCACGTATGAGGGCCTGACCGGCCCAGCGACCGGCGCCCACATCCACGGTCCGGCCGGCACCGACGCCAACGCGGACGTCATCATCGATCTCGGCACCGGCGACACGGTCGACCGCTACAACTCGCCGATCGAGGGCGAGGCGACCGGCCTCACCGCCGAGCAGATCGCGCAGGCCGAGGAAGGCATGTGGTACGTCAACATCCACACGGAGGCGAACCCGGCCGGAGAGATCCGCGGACAGGTCGTCGTGAAGGACGCCACCGACGCCGCGCCCCCTGCCCCGGCTCCCGCTGCCGGCGGCTGATCGGACGGAACAGCGCGGCTACCGGAGCGGCGGATCGCATCCGCCGCTCTTTTTGCGCCGGGATGCCGAGCGGTCGCCACCGCCGCTGCTCTTCCTGCCGGCGGAGTTCGTCCACGACGCGCATCGCGACACGCCGGAATCGGCCGATGGCGACACACCTGAATCAATTGCGCTCGACCCCTTCGAACAGGGCTTGGTCGGCGCGGCGCGCTGGCCTATGGAGGAAAGGGGCTCCGGTCGCCGCAGGGAGAGGCGGCGGCGGGCCGAGTTGCGGTTGGGGAGGCGGACTGCATGGTGTTGGCGGTCACGGCTGCGATCACGCTGGCGTTCGGCGCGATTCTCGGCGTCGGAGGCGTTTGGCTCTCTTCCCTCGGCGGTTCGGCCTACTATCTCATCATCGGCATATCGCTGTCGGCGATCGGCCTGTCGCTGTGGCAGCGGCGGGCGGAGGCGCTGTGGTTCTACGGCGCGGTCGTTGCGGCGACGCTCGTCTGGGCCCTGCTCGAGGTCGGCTTCGACTGGTGGCCGCTCGCCGCGCGCGGGGGCGTCATCGTCCTCCTCGGCCTGTGGCTGATCACGCCATTCGTCACGCGCCGGCTCAAATGGGGGACCAAGGAAGCCGTCGGGGCGACCCGCCTCATCGCGATCGGCCCGCTGGCGATCGCCCTCGTCGCTTCGATCGGCGTCGGCGTCGCTTCCTATCTGGTCTTCGATCTCCACGACACCAAAGGCCAGCTGCCGGGCCAGGTGGCGAACCTGCCGGCGAGCGCAATCCCGGCCGGCGACTGGCCGAGCTACGGGCGCACGCTCTCGGGCAATCGCTGGTCGCCGCTCGGCACGATCAACACCGGCAACATCACGCAGCTCGAGGTCGCCTGGACCTACAATTTCGGCGAGGTTCCCGACGGCGACAGCCCGGCGACGCTGGAGGTGACCCCGCTCGAGGTCGGAGACACCGTCTATCTGTGCTCGCCGCGCCAGGTGGCCGTCGCGCTCGATGCCGCGACGGGTGCGGAGCGCTGGCGCTACGACCCGGCGGTCGACGAGGCCGTCCTCGCGCAGCGGCAGACCTGCCGCGGCGTCGCCTACCATGCCGAGCCGCTCGCTACCGGCGCCTGCGCCGAGCGGGTGTACATGGCCACGGCCGACGGGCGCCTCCTCGCCCTCGACGCGGCGACCGGCGAGCCCTGCGCCGATTTCGGCACAAGCGGCACCGTCGACCTCTGGCAGAGCATGCCGCACCACGTCGACGGCTCGTACCTCATCACCAGTCCGCCGGTGGTGGCGCGCAATGTCGTCATCGTCGGGAGTTCCGTGGCCGATGGCACCGGCGCGCTCCCCTCGGGCGTCGTTCGCGCCTACAACCTCCTGACGGGCCGGCTGACCTGGAACTTCGACGCCGGCAACCCGGATTCGATCACGCCGCGGCGCGCCGACCAGACCTTCACCGAGATCGGCCCCAACATCACGGCGGCGATGAGCGTCGACGAGGCGCTCAACCTCGTCTACGTGCCCACCGGCAACGCCCCGCCGGTGCACTACGGCGCAACGCGCTCGACCCAGGCCGAAGATCTCTCCTCGGCGATCCTCGCGCTCGACCTCAATACCGGCCGCATGATGTGGCGGTTCCAGACTGTCCATCACGACCTGTGGGACATGGACATCGCCGCGCAGCCGGTGCTGGTCGACCTCACCGTCCGCAACATCCGCGTCCCCGTCCTTATCCAGGCGACGCAGCAGGGTGACGTCTTCATGCTCGACCGGCGGTCGGGCATGCCGGTCATCGATGCCGGCGAGGAGGAAGCGCCGCAGGACGGCGTCGCCGATGGCGACTTCGTGAACCTGACCCAGCCGGCCTCCGCCCTCTCCTTCGCGCCCGCCACCCTCACGGAAGAGGACATGTGGGGGCTGACGATGTTCGATCAGCTCGCCTGCCGGATCTGGTTCCAGTCGCTGCTCTACGAGGGCGGCTTCACGCCGCCGTCGGTGCAGGGGACGCTGCAGTATCCGGGCACGTTCGGCGTGTTCAACTCGGGCGGCGTCACCGTCGACCCGCAGCGCCAGGTGCTGATCGGCTCGCCGTCCTATATCGGCCACCAGGTCACGATGATCCCGCGGCCGGAGCTGCCGGCACCGGAGGTCGTGGCGACTGAGCCGGTCGAGGTCGCCGCCGCAACGCCCGAGGCGACCACCCCGGCGACGCCGGCTCCGGCCACGCCCGCCCCGGCGACGCCGGCCCCAGCAGCTCCGGCGACGCCCGTTGCCCCTCCGGCCGGCGCGCCCGCCGCCGGGGCGATCGGCAATCCCGCGGCCAACGCCCCAGCCGACAACACGCCGAACCGCGGCGCGACGCCGGCGACGCCCGTTGCCCCTCCCGCCGGTGCGCCCGCCGCCGGAGCGATCGGCAATCCCGCCGCCAACGCCCCGGCGGACAACACGCCGAACCGCGGCGCGGCGCCTGCCGCGACGCCGGCGGCAACGCCTGCGCCGGCTGCGGCCGCCGCGGCTGCGGAAGTTGCCGCGGTGGAGGAAACGCCGGCTCCGCCGGAGGATCCCCGTCCGCTCTTCACCGCCGAAGTCGCGCCCTTCCTGTCGTGGCTGGGCGTGCCCTGCCAGGCGCCGCCGTGGGGCTATGTCGCCGGCGTCGACCTCACCACCGGCCGGCTCGCCTGGCAGCACGTCGCGGGCACGGTGCAGGACATCGCGCCGGTCCCGCTGCCCCTCGAAATGGGCGTGCCGAGCCTCGGCGGTCCGCTCGCGACGGCAGGCGGCGTCGTCTTCCTCAGCGGCGCGCTCGACGATTTCATCCGCGCCTATGACGTCACCACCGGCGAGGTCCTGTGGAGCAGCCGCCTGCCCGCGGGCGGCCAGTCGTCGCCAATGACCTACGCCACCAGCGATGGCCGCCAGTTCGTCGTGGTCGCTGCCGGCGGCAATGGCGAGATCGGCACGACGCGCGGCGATGCGATCATCGCCTACACGCTGCCGGCATCCGTCGCCGCGGAAGCCGCCGCCGCGGCCAGCGCCAACCCGGCCCTCGCCGCGCCGCCGGAGCCGGTCCTGCCGCCGACCGCGGCGGAGCGGCTCGGCACGAACCCCGCGCCGGCCCCCGCTCCGGCCGCGCCGGCGACGCCCGTCGTCGACCCTGCCGCCACTCCGGCCCCCGCCGGGGCCGACGCCGCAGCGCCCGCAACACCGGCGGCCGAAGCACCGGCTCCGGCCCCGGTTACGCCTGCGCCGTGAACGCCTGCCCCTCGCCGGTGGCGATGGGCGGGACGACCGCAGCATCGAGTTCGGGCACGACGGGTTCGGTCGCGAAAACCATCGCCGGCGCCATCGTGGTGCGCCGCGGGCGGCGCTGAGGTTGTGCGGCGAAGAGCATCGCCACCGGCGGGTCGAGCGCCAGAAGTTCGCGCGCGAGGTCGGCGCGGATCGCAGTGCCCGCCTCCGTCGGCCGGTCACCGATCAGGACCGCGACGCGTTCGGCGACCGGACGGCGTTCTTCCGGTTCGGAGGTGACGACGAGACGGCGCGTCCGGTCGACGAGGAAGTCGGCCCAGGCGCGGTCGGTCCGGGTCACGGCGCGGTCGAGGCCGAGGAGGAGTTCGAGCGCGTCGATGGTCTCCTCGCCGCACGGTAAGGCGCGCTCGAGGCGGCGGACGTCGCCGAAGCGGACGCGGTTGTCGCGAAGGGCAGCAGCAACGCAGGCGGTAAGCGGGTGGAGCACGTCCATCGATGCCTCCTTTGCGAGCGCGCAACGGCCCGCCCGGCGGAGGAAAGCAACCCTCCGCGGCACGTGGCGCCGGCTATCTGGTAACGAGGTGGAGGGTCCCATGCGGGGCTCTTCCGGTCAACCGGAACGCGGGGCGAACCGATGCGGACCGGGTCGAGGACGGTTTCTGAAACTGCTTATATTAGAGTGGCTTGGCGCACCCAGCGGATCGGGCCGGCATGGCTAACACGCGGTAACCATGGCGCTCTCCGACCGATCGCCGAAAAACAGAAACGCGCGGCCACTGATGGCCGCGCGCTCGTGAGTCCGATCGGGCTTGCGGCGGCTGCTACCGGCCGAAGTAGAAGAAGAGGCCGCCCGCGACGGTCACATAGGTCGGGACGAACGTGGGATCGCCCCAATAGACGAGGGCATCAGTGCGGATGCTGAGGCGATCACCCAGGCCGATTTCAACACCAAGGCCCGCGACCGGATCGATGTCGCCGTCGTAGTTGATGCCGCCGAGCGCGAGGACCTGAACGCGGTCACCGACCGGGACGCCCACGCGGGCGAGCGCGAAGGCCTCGAAGGTCGGCGAACTGAAGTCATACAGGCCGACCTGAACTTCCGCGCCGAAGAGAACGCGCTCGCCGAACGTGACGCCCGCAACGCCAGCGGCGCGCCCGTCGGAAAAGCCGAACGGATCGACCGCGATCCAGGCGCCGGCGACGGCACCGACATAGAGGCGGCTCCAGTCGAAGCCGGGGGCCGCAGGCACCGGGACCACGACCACGGGAGCGGGGATCACCGGCTGGATGTCGGCGGCGTAGGCGCCGGACGAAAGGACGGCCGCACCAACTGCAACGGCCGAAAGAAGCTTCTTCATTGACCCACCGCCATGGTGTCCGAGGGAAGTCCCGCACGACACTGCCACGCGCGACCGGTTTCGTACACTAGAGGCCAGTGACTCCTCGACAATTCTGGCGCGTTGTTGCCGTGCGGCAACTGTCAGAGTTGCAGTGGGACGCGCCATTCCATCTGCACTTCCAGCGGGAACACGCTATATGCCGGAGCCAACCGCCATCGCCACCGAGACCATGACCGACGTTTCCTCCCCTGCCGCCGTGTCCGCAGCCGATGCGCCAGGCGCGCCTCGGCAGACGACGCCGGCGTTCGCCTCACGCCGTACCTTCGCGATCATCTCCCATCCCGACGCCGGCAAGACCACGCTGACGGAGCAGCTCCTCCTCGCCGGCGGCGCGATCCACCTCGCCGGCCGCATCCGCTCGAAGGGCGGCGGGCGCGCGACGAAATCGGACTGGATGGAGATCGAGCAGAAGCGCGGCATCTCGGTCACGAGCTCGGTGATGACGTTCGAGCGCGGGCCGATCACCTACAATCTCCTCGACACGCCCGGCCACGCCGACTTCTCGGAAGACACCTACCGGACCCTCACCGCAGTCGATTCCGCTGTCATGGTGCTCGACGCGGCCAAGGGCATCGAGGCGCAGACGCGAAAGCTGTTCGAGGTCTGCCGGCTCCGCGACATCCCGATCATCACCTTCATCAACAAGGTGGACCGCGAGGGCCTCGATCCCCTCGCCCTCATGGACGAGATCGCCGACACGCTCGCCCTCGACGTGACGCCGGTGACCTGGCCGATCGGCATGGGCGTCGACTATCGCGGCACGCTGGACCTCGTCCGTGGCCGGATGATCCTCCCCGACGGCTCGGTCGGACCGCTGCGTTTCAGCGAACCGGAGGACATCGTCCTGCCGCCGGAGCTCGCGGCCGATCCGATCGTCGTCCAGGCCGTCGAGGCGCTGACCCTGGCCCGCGCCGCGCTGCCGCGGTTCGACGTCGAAGCCTTCAGGGCCGGGATGCTGACGCCCGTGTTCTTCGGCTCGGCGCTCAAGGGCCTCGGCGTGCCGGAGCTCCTCGACGGCATCGCGGAGTGGTCGCCGCCGCCGCAGCCGCAGCCGGCCGAACCCGCGCCCGTGAACCCCGATCGCAACGAGGTCACCGGCTTCGTCTTCAAGGTCCAGGCGAACATGGACCCGAACCATCGCGACCGCGTCGCCTTCATGCGGCTCTGCTCGGGCACGTTCCGCCGCGGCATGAAGCTCCGTCACGTGCGGACCGGCAAGGATCTGACCATCGCCAATCCCGTCCTCTTCATGGCGCGCGAGCGCGAGACGGCGGACGAGGCGGTGGCGGGCGACATCGTCGGCGTGCCGAACCACGGCACGCTCAGCGTCGGCGACACGCTGACCGAACGCTCGGCGGTGAGTTTCACCGGCATCCCCGACTTCGCCCCCGAAATCCTCCGCCGCGTCCGGCCGGTGGACGTGATGCGGTCGAAGCAGCTCTCGAACGGCCTCCACGACCTCGCCGAGGAGGGTGTCGCGCAGATGTTCAAGCCGCACATCGGCAATGCGTGGATCGTCGGCGTGATCGGCAACCTCCAGCTCGAGGTGCTGGCGTCACGCCTCGCGAACGAATACGGCACCGAGATCACGATGGAGCCGTCGGGCGCGGATTCCGCCCGCTGGGTGGCGTCGGACGATGCCATGAAGCTGAAGGCGTTCGTCGCCGCGAACCG
>JADLGL010000054.1 GCA_020849325.1 Bauldia sp.
GCCGTACCAGCAGTCCGCCGCACCGGCTGGACCTTCGCCCTCACCTCGATCGCCCTCTTCATGGTGGCGCTCGACAACCTCGTCGTCACCACCGCCCTCCCCGTCATCCGCGCGGAACTCGGAGCCTCGCTCTCCGAGCTCGAATGGATCGTCAACGCCTACACGCTCACCTTTGCCGTGCTCCTCCTCACCGGCGCGGCGCTGGGCGACCGCTTCGGCCGGAAGCGGATGTTCACGATCGGCCTTGCCATATTCACCGCCAGCTCCGCCTGGGCGGCGATGGCGGGCACCACCGAGGCGCTCATCATCGCCCGTGCCCTCCAGGGTATCGGCGGCGCGATCGTCACCCCGCTCACGCTCACCATCCTTTCCGCGGCGGTCCCACCCGAGCGGCGGGCGCTCGCCCTCGGCGCCTGGGGCGGCATCGGTGGCCTTGCGATCGCCGTCGGGCCGCTCGTTGGCGGCGCGATTGCGGAAGGCCTGTCGTGGCAGTGGATATTCTGGCTGAACGTGCCGATCGGCATCGTCGCGATCGTCGCCTCGGCCCGCTATCTCTCCGAATCCCGCGGGCCGGACCGCAGCCTCGACATCCCCGGCCTCGTCCTCGCCTCGGTCGGCCTCGTCGGCATCGTCTGGGGCGTGATCCACGGCAATGAGCGCGGCTGGGGCGATGCCTCGGTGCTGATCGCCCTCGTCGGCGGCGCCGCCTTCGTCGCGGCGTTCGCGTGGTGGGAGACGCGGACGAAATCGCCGATGCTCCCGCTCGGCTTCTTCCGCGACCGCACCTTCGCAATCGCCAACGTCGCCTCGTTCCTCATGTTCTTCGGCGTCTTCGGCGCGGTGTTCCTGATGGCGCAGTTCTTCCAGTTCGTGCAGGGCTACGGCCCGCTCGACGCCGGCCTCCGCACCCTCGCCTGGACCGGCATGCCCGCCATCGTCGCGCCGATCGCGGGCCTCCTCGCCGGCCGGATCGGCGGCCGCCCGCTCCTCGTCGCCGGCCTCGCGCTGATGGCGATCGGCCTTGCCTGGTTCGCGGCAACGGCAACCGCCACCGTCGGCTACGGCACGCTCGTTCCGGGCCTCGTCCTCGCCGGCATCGGCATGGGCCTCTTCTTCGCCCCGGTCGCGGCGGTCGTCCTCTCCTCGGTCAAGCCGCAGGACGAGGGCAAGGCCTCGGGCGCTACCAACGCGATCCGGGAGCTCGGCGGCGTCTTCGGGGTCGCGGTCCTCGCCAGCGTCTTCTCGGCGACCGGCTCCTACGCCTCGCCGGAGGGCTTCATGGACGGCCTCGTCCCCGCCGTCTGGGTGGGCGCCGCCCTCGTCGCCATCGCCGCGATCCTCACGCTCGCGCTGCCCGGTCGGAAGGCCGGCACCCCGGTCGGCCGCGTCGTGGCGGCCCACTGACGGCGGGGTTCACCGGACCACGGGTCGAAGGGGGCGCTTCGGCGCCTCCTTCGGCATTTCGAGGGGCGGGAGCGAAGCGCAGGGGAAGTCGGTGACGGCGGGCGGCGGCGCGAGCGCGCCGCGGGCGGCGGCATAGGCCGCAATGCCGGGGGCGAGCCGCGCCACCGTCGCCGGCGTCGATCCGCGATCGCCGATCGTCTTGGCGACATCGAGGATCACCGGCCGGCCCTCGTGTTCGACATAGTCGATCTTGCCGTAGTCGAGCCCCAGCGCCCGCCGCGCGGCGCGAATTTCCGGTGGCGTCGGGATCTCGATGTCGTCCTCGTCACGCGAAGCGTGGATGAACGGCCCTTGCGCCGGCACGAGCCAGCTGATGTCGCGGTCGCCGAGGAAATACGACTGGCGGAGCACGAAGCCGTCGCCGTGGCGCTCCGGAATGAACGGCTCGACGACGAAGGCCGGGTGACGGCGGAGGATCGCCGGCACCGATGCCAGCGAGGGATAGACGGGATAGGCGCCGGTGACGCCGGCGAGCCGCCGGAGGATCGCGCGCGCCGCACGCCGGCGGAGCGAGCCGATCCGGCCGCTCCGATCGATTTCGGGAATGCCGCGGTGGTTGAGGTTCGCCTTCACCACGACCGCGCCGGGCTTCGGCAGCCGCGCGGCTTCGCTGACCCGCCGTTTCCGGATGTCGCCGATGCCGGCATTGATGGCCGCGGGGTACTGCCGCGCCAGCGCGAGATAGCGGCGCGGCACGACCGACAGGTCGACATGCACGACCGCCACGTCACCCGGCACGAACCGGTCGGGACCGCGGACGTGGACGATATCGTGTCCGTCCGCCGCCCAGAGCGCGCAGAAGTCACCGATCAGGTGTCCCGATCCGTCCCGCGGTTCTTCGCGGCGGTGATGGATGACGACGATGCGGAGCGGACGTTCTGCCCGCCATCGCGCATCCACGGCAACGCCACCCGCCGAGGCCATCGGCAGTCCAACGACACCAGACACCGACGCCCCCCGACCGCGCGGCCATCGCCAGATCCGACGACGGGGCACCATCGGACACGGCACGGCGCCGCGCAAGGAGAGGCGACAACGAAAAAGGGCGGCCGCACGCGCGACCGCCCCTGTTCAGCCCGGCCGGGAAAGCGGCGCTACGCCGGGTCCGGCGCAACCTTGTGGCTGGCGAGGGTCTCGAGCGCCTTCACCATCGCCGAATGGTCCCAGGCCGAACCGCCGGCGGCGGCGCAGGCGTTGAAGAGCTGGGCGGCGTTGGCCGTCGACGGCAGCGCGATCTTGAGGGCGCGGGCCGACTCCATCGCAAGGTTGAGGTCCTTCTGGTGGAGCTCGATGCGGAAGCCGGGATTGAAGGTGCGCTTGATCATGCGCTCGCCGTGGACCTCGAGGATTTTCGACGAGGCGAAGCCGCCCA
>JADLGL010000055.1 GCA_020849325.1 Bauldia sp.
AGGATCGAGGCATGGCGGACGATCCCCTCGTCGGAACATGGACGCTCCGGAGCTGGCGGAACGAGGCGTCGGACGGCACCGTCACCCATCCGATGGGCGAGGACGCCGTCGGCTTCCTCGTCTATTCCTCCGACGGCCACGTCTCGGCGCATCTCGCGCGGCGCGACCGGCCGCCCTTCGCCCGCGCCGACATGGTTTCCGGCACCGCCGCCGAGAACACGGCGGCGATGACGACGCACATCTCCTACGTCGGCACCTATGAGTTCGATGGTGCCAACGTCGTCCACCACGCCCTCCTGTCGTCGTTTCCGAACTGGAGCGGCACGGACCAGGTGCGGCGGGCGACGTTTTCGGGCAACACGCTCCTCCTCTCGGGCGAGCCGATGTCGTTCGAGGGCCGCACCGTCATCGCCCATGCCCTGTGGGAGCGGGTGAGGCGCTGATCGCCTTCGCATGAGAAAAGGGCGCCCCGGTCTCCCGGGACGCCCCATTTTTCTGCGGTCGCGGCGCTGTCTAGATGTGGACGGCGGCCGGCTCGGCGTCGTCCTTCTGCGGGCCGTGGGTGCGGAGCGGCGTTTCCTTGAGCATCAGGCTCAGGAGGAACGCGATCGCGGCGATGATCGCGGCGACCACGAAGACGATGTGGAGCGCGTTCACGAAGGTGTCGAGGACCAGCGGCTTCACCGCCTCCGGCAGCTGGCGCAGCATATCCGGCGAGAACGCGCCGCCGGGGATCGTGCCGGCGGGAAGGTTCGCCGCGAAGCCGTCGGCGAGCCGGCTCGCGAAGAGCGCGCCGAACACCGAGAGGCCGATCGAGCCGCCGATCTGCCGGAACAGCGTCGAGCCGGCGGTGGCAACGCCGACGTCCTTGGGGTCGACCGAGTTCTGCGCGGCAAGGATGAGCACCTGCATGACGAGGCCGAGGCCGAAGCCGAGGACGATCATGTCGAGGATGACGTTCCAGTTCGGCGTGTCGACGCCGAGCCGGGTCATCAGGCCCATCGCGATCGAGACGAGGAGCGTGCCGATGATCGGAAAGATCTTGTAGCGGCCGATCCGGCTGATGAGGACGCCCGAGCCGATCGAGGCGACGAGGAGGCCGAGCATCATCGGCAGCGTCTGGAGGCCCGACGCGGTCGGGCTCACGCCCTGCACGACCTGGAGATAGAGCGGCAGGAAGGTGACGGCGCCGAAGAGCGCGAGGCCGACGATGAAGCCGATGGCGCTGGTCATCGCGAACACCGGGTTGCGGAACAGCGACAGCGGCAGGATCGGCTCGGCGGCGCGGCTCTCGACGAAGAGGAAGGCCAGCGTCGCCACGATCGACACGACGATCATCGTGATGATCTCCCACGAGCCCCAGTCCAGCGTGTTGCCGCCGAGGCTGGAGAAGAGGACGACCGCGGTGAGCGCGATGCCGAGGAGAACGGCGCCGGCATAGTCGATCTTCCGCTGATGCTGCTCGGGATGCGCGGTGAACGCTATGGCAATGACGCCGAGGGCGACGAGGGCGAGCGGCACGTTGATGAAGAAGATCCAGTGCCAGGAGAGATTGTCGACGAAGAAGCCGCCGAGGAGGGGGCCCGCGATCGTCGCAAGCCCGAACACGGCACCGAAGAGGCCCTGGAACTTGCCGCGCTGGCGTGCCGGGACGACGTCGGCGATGACCGCCATCGCGATCACCATGAGACCGCCGCCGCCGATGCCCTGGAAGGCGCGGAAGACGATCAGCTGCGTCATGTCCTGCGCGAAGCCGCACAGCGCCGAGCCGATGACGAACAGGACGATCGCGACCTGAAGGACGATCTTCCGGCCGAACATGTCGCCGAGCTTGCCGTAGATAGGCGTCACGACCGTGGTGGTGAGGAGATAGGCGGTGACGACCCAGGAAAGGTGCTCGATGCCGCCGAGGTCGCCGACGATGGTGGGGAGGGCGGTCGACACGATGGTCTGGTCGAGCATGGCGAGCGCCATGACCATCAGGAGGGCCGTCATGATCAGGCCGACGGGCTGCCGGGGGGGATCCGCTGGGGTGGCCGGCGCGGCGCCGGCGTCGATCTGCGACAAGGGCAGGGGACTCCTTGGGGAGGAAAACGCGAACGGCTCCGGGCGGGCCGGAGCGTCGGGTAGGGTGGCGATGTCGAACGAGGGGGCTTTGGCCTGTCGAGGCTTTGTCAACGCGCGTTGACTTAAGGGGTCCGCGATGCCATGTCAACGTGTGTTGACATGGCGCATGATCGAAGAACCGGCCACCGGTTCTTCAGAAAAGATCATGCTCCATCAATGGCCTGGGCGACGGGCGTGATCCGACTTCGACGGATCGCGCTCCAGGGGGTGACGAAGACGTGACGGATGACGTCCGGGCGAAGGTGAAGGAGGTTGCGCGCGAGGCGCGGGCGGCGGCGCGCGCACTGCGCCGCGACGCGGGGGCCGAGGTCCGCACCATCGTGGAGGAAGCCCGCGGCGTGCGGCGCGGCGTTGCCGCCCGGCCGCGCCGGCGCGACGCCGAGGCGACGAAGGCGGCGATCCTCGCGGCCGCGCAATATGCGTTCGCCCATGCCGGCTACGACCAGGTCGGGCTGCGCGACATCGCCCGGCGCGCCAACGCGGACGTTGCGCTCGTCGCCCGCTATTTCGGCTCGAAGGAAGATCTTTTCCGCGCCGCGATCGCCGGCAACAAGCCGCGCGACGAGCCGGCGGAGCTGCCGGCGCGGAACGAGTTCGGCGTCTGGATCGCGCGCCGCGTGCTGGCCCGCGACGACAGCGATCCGACGCGGCTCCTCGTCCTCCACCACTCGGTGGGCAATCCGCGCGCGGCGGCGATCGTCCGCGAGATGGTGACGGACCGCTTCATCCGTCCGGTCGGCGCCGCGATCGGCGGCCCGGAGGGCGAACTCCGCGCCAGCCTCATCTATTCGCTGCTCGCCGGCTTCGGGCTCATGGGGCGGCTCGTCGCGCTCGATGCGATCGCGAACGCCGATCGCGAGGTGCTGATCGGGCATGTCGGACGGGCGATCCAGGCGTATTTCGACGGGGCGCCGGCCGGGGTTCGACAGCCCGGCGGGCCGGGCAGAGACTCCGCACGATGAACGTGTTCACCGCCATCGTGCCCGAGAACCGGTCGAGCTACGGCCCGGCTTTCGACGTCAACCGACAGCGAACGCCATTCTCCGTCAAGCCGGACTTCCCCAAGGCGCTCTAGTCTAGGCGTAGCGCTGGGGCAGGAGACTGGATGATCCTCCGCAGGGTCTCTTGCCGGCCTTGTTTCGCGAGAGGTTGTCTGGTCCTCAGAGGCGCCGCTTTCAGCGTGTGAAGCAAAAACCTATCTGCAGCACATGATCCCCTTCTCCATCCTCGATCTCGCTCCCGTTCCCGCCGGCCACACGGTGGCCGACGCGCTGCGGAATACGCTCGACCTCGCGCAGCACGCCGAGCGCTGGGGCTATCGCCGGTTCTGGCTCGCCGAGCATCACGGCATGCCCGGCATCGCGAGCGCGGCGACGGCGGTGGTGATCGGCCATGTCGGCGCGGGGACGTCGACGATCCGGATCGGCGCGGGCGGCATCATGCTGCCGAACCATGCGCCGCTCGTGATCGCCGAGCAGTTCGGCACGCTCGAATCGCTGTTTCCCGGCCGCATCGATCTCGGCCTCGGCCGGGCTCCCGGCACCGATCCCGCGACGGCCCACGCGCTCCGCCGCACGTTCGACGGGGACGTCGATTCCTTCCCCCAGGACGTGGTCGAGCTCGCCGGTTATTTCGCCGACGACGGGCCGGAGCGCAGAGTGCGCGCGGTCCCGGGGACGGGGCTGAAGGTGCCGCTGTGGATCCTCGGCTCGAGCCTCTACGGCGCGCAGCTCGCGGCGATGCTCGGCCTGCCCTACGCCTTCGCCTCGCATTTCGCGCCGGCGCAGATGAAGGAGGCGATCGCGATCTACCGGCGGCTGTTCCGGCCGTCGCGGCAGCTCGACCGGCCCTACGTCATGCTCGGCTACAACGTGTTCGCGGCCGACACCGACGCCGAGGCAAAACTCCTCGCCACCTCGATGCAGCAGGCGGTGATCAACCTCCGCCGCGGCATGCCGGGGCTCCTCCAGCCACCCGATCCGACGCTCGAAGCGGGCCTCACGCCGCACGACCGGGCGATCCTGTCGTCCTTCCTGTCCGCGTCCGCGATCGGCTCGCCCGAGACGGTGCGGGCGGCGGTCCTTGCCTTCGTCGAGGAAACCGGCGCGGACGAACTCATCGTCGCCTCGCAGATCTTCGACCACGCGGCGCGGCTCCGTTCCTATGCGATCCTCGCCGGCGTTCATGACGCGCTCGCCGCCGGGCGCGCGGGGGCGGTGGCTTGAGCGCGCCGTCGCTGGTGTGGACGCAGGAGGAGCGCGCCGGCGTGCCGCTCGCCGAGTTCGTCGGCCATGCCGGTGCGATCGAGGCCGGCCGCGTGATGTATGACGGCTCCAACAAGTTCTGGGTCTGGTCGAGCGCGCTCGCCGACGACGCCTGGGGCTACGGCACCACGCGCGAAGCGGCGCAGGCCGGCTTCGAAGCGTGGCTTCGCACCTGGCTCGGCAATTTCCGGGCGTTCCTCGGGGAGTAGGGGCGGTATCGTTCCGGTCTCGACGGGCGGAACAAGTCGAATCTGCACTCGAACCACCCCGCAAGGACGAGGCTCACGATGAGGCAGAATCCGACCCCGGCAGATTGTTGGCTACGGACCTTGGCTTTCGAAACGAAAAGGGGCCGGCGGACCGGCCCCTTCCTTTGCTTTCGGCGCCCCTAATTGGCGGCGACGTTGTCCGGCAGGCCGAACACGTAGAGCGTCGAGCCCGACCGGCGGTAGCGGTTGGCGTTGTCGGCCGTCGCGTCGAAGGCCACGGCCGTATTGGCGGCCGCCGACGACGAGATGATCGCGATGTACTGACGCCCGTCCGGTCCGAGATAGGTGATCGGCGTCGCATTGAAGCGCGAACCGGTCCTGAACTCCCAGACGATCTCGCCATTGAGGGCGTTGATGCCCATCATGGTGCCGTTGTGGTTTCCGCCCATGAAGAGGAGATCGGAGGCGGTCGCCATCACGGGCAGGTTGTTGCCCTGGGTCCACGGGATGTTCCACGCCTGCGAGCTCGTGACCGGGTTGTTGGCCTGGAGTTCGCCCTGCCAGGCGACGAGTTCGCCGTTCGGCCCGGTGCGCGGCACCGGGGCCGTGCCGACCTGCTGGCGAAGGCGGTACGCTTCGCCGGGCACGTACTCCTGATCGACGACCATGATCCGGCTGCAGGTGGTCGTGGTCGAGGTGTAGAGGAGGCCGGTCCGCGGCGACCAGGCGTCGTTCTGCCAGTTGCGGCCGGCAGTGCCCGGACACCAGTCGACTTCCGTGCCGGTGTAGTCGGCGGGCGCCGTTGCGCCGGCCGGCAGCACGCCGGCCTGCGTGTAGCGGAGCCGGTCCTCGACGTCGGTGAACATCCACTTGTCGATGTCGTAGAGAGCGCGGCCGGTCGCCATGTCGACGCCGATCTTGTAGTCGACGTAGCGGAACGGCCAGGGCTGCGTGAGCAGTTCGCCCGTGGCGCGATCCCAGACGTAGAAGTAGCCCGAACGCGACGCCTTGATCGCGGTCGCCTCCATCTGGCCGTTGAGCTCGATGTCGACGAGCGGCGTGATCAGCGGCTCATCGAGATCCCACATGTCGGCCGGGGTGATGTTGTACGCCCAGATCAGTTCGCCGGTGTCGCCGTCGCGGGCCAGTTGCGAGGCGCACCAGTTGTTGCGGTAGTCGATGAGGCCGCCATTCTCATCGAGGTTCACGATGCCGCGTTCGCGGCGATAATCCGGGTTCCACGGGCCGCAATTGCCGGTGGAGTAGTAGAAGAGGTCGAGGTCCGGATCGTAGGTGAAGTAGCCCCACACCGTGCCGCCGCCGCGGCGCCAGCTGTCGCCGTACCAGGTCGAGAGCGAACGCTGCCGGTCGTCCTCGTAGAACGGGTTGAAGCGCGGCCCGATGCCGACTTCGTTGTCGGGGCCCATGTTGTACATGACCCACTGCAGGTTGCCGGTGTTGATGTTGAACGCCTGCACCTTGCCGCGGACGCCGTATTCGCCGCCGGCATTGCCGGCGATGACGAGGTCACCGACGACGAGCATGTTGCCGACGGTGGTCTCGCCGACCGCAAGATCGGCGCCGACGGTGCGCCACAGCGCTTCACCGGTCGTAGAATCGAGGGCGAAGACCTGGCCGTCCAGCGTGTTGAAGAAGACCTTCCCCTCCGCGTAGTAGAGACCGCGCGTCTGCGCACCGCAGCAGGCGACGCGCGTCGCCTCCTCGATGTTCATGTCGGGGCGGAATTCCCATTTGATGACGCCGTCATTGTTGAGGTCGAGGGCGTATACGTAATTCGGCTTCGGCGAGACGATGTACATCGTGTCGCCGATGACGAGCGGCGGTGCTTCGTGGCTATCGAGGATGCCGACCTGCCAGGTCCAGGCGATCTGGAGCTGGTTGACGTTGTCGAGCGTGATCTGATCGAGAGTGCTGTAGTTCCAGCCGGCATAATTGATGCTCGGCATCACGGAGTTGCCTGGATTCGCCTGAAGCGCCAGGACGTCTTCGTTGGCCATCGCCGATGTTGCCAGGCCGCCCCCTGCGGCAAGGGCAAGCAACGACGTAGTCGCCTTTACGGTCGTGCGAAGATTCATTCTTATGCTCCTCCCTAGAGCAAGGCCGAATTGTTGTTGTTTCTCCCCTCAAAGCTTCTCCTGCTCGCACGATCCCTGGAGAGAACCGCGCAAGGCATTTGAACCGGTCGCCCGGTCGAAGGAGTAGATCACCGGGGGCGTGATCGGGCCCCACCCGTTGGGGTAGTGGCGGACGGATTCACGCCGCCGAATGCACGTTGCGGTTACGGCTGAGGCGCAGGCGCCGCAGGATCTCTGCACGCGTGCCTGTTCCCCTCGCCCCGACCGACCCCGATCGGGGAGAGGCAAAAGTCAGCAAACGCCCGGGAACGGCCCGAAATGCGTGAAGCTGCTGGAGCATGATCCGAAGAAGTGGCTGCCGGGCTTCGAAAAAGATCATGCTCCATCAAGGGATGGAGCGACGAGCGTGATCCGGCTTCAACGGATCACGCTCTACGGTGCTTCCGAGGCGAGGAAGCCGGCGCTGCCGAGTCTGGCGAACTGGTCGGCCTGGGCGTCGATCTGGCGCATCACGCGGAGCGTGGTCGCCACGATCGGCTCCATGATCTCGGTGGTCTTCCGCGCATAGAGGGCGAGCGCCTCCTGCCGGGTACGGCCCTGGCTGCGGCCGTGATCGAGGATGTGGCTGAAGATGCGCGCCCCCTGGAGCGCCGAGGACGTGCCCCAGCCGGTCTCGTAATGGACGGTGGCGTAGGCGTCGCCGAGGATCGCGAGGTTGTCGGCGGCGGCGGTGCGGCAGCTGGTGGCGCGGAACTTCCGCCAGCGCGCCGAGCCGGTGATGCGGCGGCCGCCGAGGCCGGGGGCGAGGATGTCGTTCATCGCGTCGAGCGCGGCGTAGGTGGTGAAACCGTCGTCGTCGACCATGCCGGGGCGATCGAAGAACGGGGTGAGCCCGGCGCTGTGGGTGATGATCACCGAGCACTCGTCGCGGGCGTGGGGATAGGCGGTGAGGCGGAGGACGCCCTCGCCGGGCAGATAGATGTAGCCGAACAGGAAGCGGTCGAGTTCGCCCGACAGGCCGAGCCAGGCGTAGCGGGACGTCGCCTCTTCGCTCGTCGGCTGGAAGACATCGGGATAGGTGTTGCGGACGAGGCTGCCGGCGCCGTCCGCGCCGACGAGGAGGAGCGCCTCGCTCCGTTCGGCGCGGATGCGTTCCGCCGACACGTCGATGCCGTAGCGGATGTCGACGCCCGAATCCGCCACGATGCGGCGCATGTGCGACACGAGCTCGGAGCGGCGGATGCCCCAGTAGTCGACCTCCTGCTCGCGCTCCTTCTCGATGACGGGGCCACCGGCCTCGCCGGCAAAGACGTGGGTGAAGCGGCTGATGGGGAAACCGTACTGGCCGCCGTCGACGAAATCGCCGAGGCCCATCTGGCGGAGTTCGTCGCGGGCGAAGGAGAGGAGGGCGACGCCGAGGCCCGGCGTCTCGCCTTCCTCGGCGCGCTCGAGGACGGTGACGTCGGCGCCGAGCTGGCGGTGGAGGTGGAAGGCGGCGCCCAGTCCGGCAGCGCCTGCGCCTATCACGGTGACCTTCATTGGCTCTTCTCGGGATCGTTCGCGGCCATCTGTCCGGGCGAGCGATAGTCGGGCCGACCGGTCGAGTCGAGCCCTGCATCCGAGCGAGGCCGCGCCGGGCGGACCCGGCGCGGGGGGTGGAGGCTCCGGGCATGCCCGGAGCCTCCGGTTTTGCTTGCGCCGCTAGCGCGTGATCCGTTGAAGCCGGATCACGCTCGTCGCTCCATCCCTTGATGGAGCATGATCTTTTTCGAAGAACCGGCAGCCATTTCTTCGGATCATGCTCTAGTTGGCGGCGACCGCCTCGGGCAGGCCGAAGACGTAGAGCGTCGAGCCCGAGCGGCGGTAGCGGTTGGCGTTGTCGGGCGTCGCGTCGACGGCGACCGGCGTGTTGGCCGCGGCCGAGGAGGCGATGACGGCGATGTACTGCCTGCCGTCCGGCCCGAGATAGGTGATCGGTGTCGCGTTGAAGCGCGACCCGGTCCGGAACTCCCAGACCTGCTCGCCGTTCGTCGCGTTGATCGCCATCATCGTGCCGTTGTGGTTGCCGCCCATGAACAGGAGGTCGCTGGCGGTCGCCATGACCGGCAGCGCGTTGCCCTGGACCCACGGGATGTTCCACGCCTGCGAACTCGTGACCGGGTTGTTGGCCTGGAGTTCGCCGGTGTGCGCGACGAGCTCGCCGTTCGGGCCCGTGCGCGGGACCGGGGCGTTGCCGATGAAGGTGCGGAGGCGATAGGCCTCGCCCGGCACGTATTCCTGATCGATGACGATCATGCGCGAGCAGCCGGTCGTGGTCGAGGTGTAGAGGAGGCCGGTCCGCGGCGACCACGCGTCGTTCTGCCAGTTGCGGGCCGCGATGCCGGGGCACCACGACACTTCCGTGCCGGTGTAGTCGGGCGGCGCGGTCTGGCCGGGCTGGAGCACGCCGATCTGCGTGTAGCGCTCGCGGTCGGCCCGGTCGGTGAACATCCACCGGTCGATGTCGTAGAGCTTCCGGCCCGTCTCCATGTCGACGCCGGTGGTGTAGTCGATGTAGCGGAACGCCCAGGGCTGGGTGAGGAGTTCGCCCGTGGCGCGGTCCCAGACATAGAAGAAGCCGCCGCGCGAGGCCTTGATGGCCGTCGCATGCATCGTGCCGTTGAGCTCGATGTCGACGAGCGGCGTGATCAGCGGCTCGTCGAGATCCCACATGTCGGCCGGCGTGATGTTGTAGGCCCAGATCAGTTCGCCGGTCGTCGCGTCGCGGGCGAGCTGCGAAGCGCACCAGTTGTTGCGGTAGTCGATGAGACCGCCGTTCTCATCCAGGTTCACGATGCCGCGTTCGCGGCGATAGTCCGGGTTCCACGGACCGCAATTGCCGGTGGAGTAGTAGAAGAGGTTGATCTCCGGATCGTAGGTGAAATAGCCCCACACCGTGCCGCCGCCGCGGCGCCAGCTGTCGCCGTACCAGGTCGAGAGCGAGCGGGCCTGGTCGTCGGGGTAGAAGGTATTGAAGCGCGACCCGATGCCGACCTCGTTGTCGGGGCCCATCGAGTACATCACCCACTGCAGATTGCCGGTGTTGATGTCGAAGGCCTGCACCTTGCCGCGGACGCCGAATTCGCCGCCGGCATTGCCGGTGATGAAGAGATTGCCGACGACGAGGCCGTTGCCGACGAGCGTCTCGCCGACCGAGAGTTCCGCCCCCACCGAACGCCACAGGGCCTCGCCGGTGGTGGCGTCGAGGCCGAAGATCTGGCCGTCGAGCGTCTGATAGAAGAGCTTGCCCTCAGCGTAGTAGAGGCCGCGGGTCTGGGCGCCGCAACAGGCGACGCGGACCGCTTCCTCGAGGTTCATGTCGGGGCGGAATTCCCACTTGATGACGCCGTCATTGTCGAGGTCGAGGGCGTAAACGTAATTCGGCTTCGGCGAGACGATGTACATCGTGTCGCCGATGACGAGCGGCGGCGCCTCGTGGCTGTCGAGAATGCCGATCTGCCAGGTCCAGGCGATCTGAAGCTGGTCGACATTGTCGAGCGTGATCTGATCGAGCGTGCTGTAGTTCCAGCCGGCGTAGTTCACGCTCGGCATGACGGCGTTGCCGGCGACCGCCTGCAGCGCGAGGACGTCTTCATTGGCGCTTGCCGAGGTGGCGAAGCCGGTACCCGCGGCGATCGCGACGAGCGAACCGGCGGTCTTGAGCGTTCTTCCCTTAGTCATCGTTCCTCCAGCTTTATTGTTAAGTCGCGACGAACATTCCCTTTCAGCTGAAAGCCCGCGGCTGCGCTTCTCCGGCGCATCCCGACGGACCAATGCCCCCCGTTCGGGTAGTGGCGAGCTGCGTCGTCCCACCCGAACGGGTAGGCCACCATATCGGGAGCAGCCCCCGCGTCAAATAGTCAATCGTCGGGGGAATCAGCCGGCGGTTGCGGCCCTGGCGCGGCGAAGCATGATCGCGCGCTCGCGCTCGTTCCGGGTCAGGCCGGCGGCGCGTTCGAACTCGGCGGCGGCTTCGGCGCGGCGCCCGAGCTTCTCGAGGAGATCGCCGCGGACGGCCGGCAGGAGGTGGTAGCCGCGGAGGATCGCCTCCTCGCCGAGCGGGTCGGCGATGGCGAGCCCGGCTTCGGGGCCGAACGCCATCGCATGCGCGACGGCGCGGTTGAGCTCGACGATCGGCGACGGAACGACGTCCGCGAGTGCGTCGTAGAGGCCGGCAATCCGGCGCCAGTCGGTGTCGGAGGCGATCCGGGCCCGCGCGTGGCAGGCGGCGATCGCGGCCTGGAGCGCATAGGGGCCGTAGCCGCCGCCGAGCTTTTCGGCGCGGGCGAGCGACATCAGCCCGCGGCGGATGAGGAGCTGGTCCCAGCGGGCGCGGTTCTGGTCGAGGAGGAGGATCGGCTCGCCCGTCGCATCGACGCGCGCCGCGGTGCGCGAGGCCTGGATCTCCATGAGGGCGACGAGGCCGTGGACCTCGGGGTCGGCGGGCGCGAGGCCGGCGAGGACCCGGCCGACGCGGAGCGCCTCGTGGGCGAGCTCCGGGCGCATCCAGTCGCTGCCGGAGGTGGCGGCGTAGCCCTCGTTGAAGACGAGGTAGATCACCTCGAGGACCGAGGCGAGGCGGGCCGTGCGCTCGGCGCCGCGCGGCACTTCGAACGGAACGCCGGCATCGGCGAGCGTCCGCTTCGCGCGGACGATGCGCTGCGCCACGGTGGGTTCGGGCACGAGGAACGCGCGGGCGATCTCGTCGGTGGCAAGGCCGCCGACCATGCGCAGCGTGAGCGCGACGCGCGCCTCGGTGGACAGGACCGGATGGCAGGCGGTGAAGATCAGCCGCAGGAGGTCGTCCCCGAAATCGTCGTCCAGCCCCTCGTCGATGGCAGCCACCGCGGCCTCCTGTTCCTCATCGCGGTCGCGTCCGATCTCGGCGTGCTTCTCGTCGGCGAGCTTTCGGTGGCGGAGGCGATCGAGGGCGCGGTTCTTCGCGGCCGTCATCAGCCAGGCGGCGGGCCGCTCGGGGATGCCCGATTGCGGCCAGCGCTCCAGCGCGGTGACGAGCGAGTCCTGCGCGAGTTCCTCGGCGAGGCCCACGTCGCGCAGCATGCGCGCGAGGCTCGCGATCAGCCTCGGGGCCTCGATCCGCCAGACGGCCTCGATGGCGCGGTGGGTTTCGGCAACGGACACGCGGCCCGTTTAGGGCATCGATCCGCCTGTCGGCAACCGGCAGTGGGCAGTCGGCAGTCGCGCGAACGATGCCGTGCCGTCCCTCCCGCTACCGCCGACCGTCCGCCGCCGGCACCCCCCGCCGTCGCCTGCCGCGACCTAGCCGCCGCTGACGCCCGGGCCTCTCGCCTGCATCGTCTCGAAGCCCGCTGCCACGGCGCGGACGTCCTCCGGGAAATCGCTCATCTCCTGGACCTGCCGGATTTCTATGATTTCGGTGTCGCCGCCGGGGCAGCGTTTGGCCCACTCGATCGCCTCCTCGCGCGATTTCACGTCGATCATCCAGTAGCCGCCGAGCACTTCCTTCGCCTCGGCAAAGGGGCCGTCGACGACCTTCGGCCTGCCGCCCTTGAACGACACGCGCGCGCCCGACGATGGCGGGTGAAGCCCGTCGGCGGCGAGGAGGACGCCGGCGCGCTGGAGGGACTCGTTGTATTTCATCATCGCCGCCACGGCGTCGACGTCGGTCGGCACGGTGCCGGGCGGGGCGGTCTCGTAGCCGCCGGGGATCATCAGCATCATGAAGCGCATGGATCGTTCTCCTGTTGGGGCGGGAGCCGGTCCGGCGTTCCCGTCCGGAGCCGTGACGGACGGGAACGGGCCGATTCGACATCCCGGTGCGTTTTCGTCGGTCGAGCGGGCCCTGGAGCGTGATCCGTTGAAGTCGGATCACGCTCGTCGCCTGTTTCCTTGATGGAGCATGATTTCGAAGAACCGGCAGCCGCTTCTTCGATCATGCTCTAGTGCTTCGACTGCTTCGACTGTTTCTCGATCCCGGCGCGCATCCGCTCTTCCTGGGCGCGGGTTTCGGGGGTGAGCTCGGGTCCGAAATCATCGAGCTCGAAAACCTGGCGGACCTCGATCTCGCCCTGGACGCCATCGGCGTTCGGGACGCGGCGCGCCCAGGCCACGGCATCGGCCATCGATGGCACGTCGATGATCCAGAAGCCGGCGACGAGCTCCTTCGCCTCGGTGAACGGTCCATCGATGACGGTCGTCTTCTTGCCGTCGAACTTCACCCTGGCGCCGCGCGTGGAGGGGTGGAGGCCCTCGGCCCCCTTCATGATGCCGGCCTGCATCATCTCCTCGTTGAACCTGCCCATCTCGGTGAGGTCCGCCTCGGACGGGCCGGGGCCGTTCTCGACGGCGGGATTGGACTTCACGATCAGCATGAAACGCATCTGGCTCTCCGTCGGTGCGGGAGGGTCCATCACCCTCGCTCATGACAACGACGAACCGCCAGACCAGGGTTCGACATTCGCGCGAAGTTTTTTTTCGGAGATGGAAGTGCGGGCTTTGCGAGGGAGCGGAAAAGCGACGGGCGCAACCGGTTTTGGGACGTGATGGACTTCGTGTCGCCTCACCGATCGCCCCGGCAGAAGAGCGTGTGAAGAAGCCGGCTCTTCACCTCTCCCCGCCGGGGACCCCGCCGGGGAGAGGCGAAAACATCGGCGATGGCCGCGGCCGTGGCGCGGAGCCAGCCGTGTCCCGTCAGCTGGCCGCCCGCGCCTGCGCGGGCGTGAACGGATCCGCGTGGATCTGGTCGAGCCGGGCGCCGGCCATGAAGAGGCCGCGCTTCATCCGCCGGATCAGCAGTTCGTCGCCGCAGAGGAAGAACGTCGTCGCGCGAAGGTCGGTCTCCAGCTCCGATACGACCGCCCACAGATCGCCGCCGGCCGGGTCTTCCGCGTCACGGAGGCATGGAACGTAGCGGAAGCCGGGGCGCTCGGCCTCGAGGGACTCCAGGGCCTCGACGAGGTAGAGGCCGCTCCGGTCGAGCGCGCCGTGATAGAGGCTGATCGGTCCGCGGTGGCCGTGCCGGAGGGCATCCTGCAGGATGCCCCACAGCGGGGCGAGTCCGGTCCCCGTTCCGGCAAGCACGATGCGCTGGTCGCGATCGGCGGGATCGTAGAAGCAGCTGCCGGAGGGGCCGGCGATCGTCATGACGTCGTCGGGCGAGAGATCGTCCGCGACGAGGCGGCTCATCCGTCCCTCCGGAAGGATCCGAAGGTGCAGTTCGAGGGCGCCGTCCGCGTTCCCGGCGATCGAGTAGCTTCGGGTCACTCCCGAGGCGGGATGGATCAGCGTGAGGAACTGGCCGGGGTGGCACTGGAAACGGCCGCCGTCGTCGAGGAGGAGACGGACGACCGTCGGCGACAGCCGCTCGACGGCGCGCACCGTCACGTCGAGGCGCTGGCGTGCCTTGCCCGCCCGGCCGATGGTGAGCGGACCTTCCGGCACGCATACGCAGGCCATGAAGTAGCCGTCCATCGCCATCGCCCTCGGCAGGCCGGCCTGCGCGGCCGGCGGGGGTGGCGCGTCGAGGCTCTGCACCAGGCAGGACTGGCAGATGCCGGCCCGGCAGGCGCAGTCGAGGGGGATTCCGGCGTCCTCGAGCGCGGAGAGGACCGTCTGGCCCTCTGCCGCATGAACCTCGACGCCTTCGAATGTCAGCTCCACCATGTCGTGGCGGCTCAGCGGCTGAGCACGTCGTTGCGCACCGAGTTGGCGAGAGCGCCGACCTCGGCGATGTCGGAGTCGGCGACACCCAGTTCCTTCAGGGTCGCCGCGAGCAGCTCGATGACGGCGTCCACGTGGGAGTCGTTCAGGCCGGACTTCACCAGCCGCGCATGGCTGGTGCGCATGTCGCGCCCCGTGTAGTGGGCCGGCCCGCCCATCACCATGGTCAGGAACGCCTTCTGCTTGGCGGCCTGCCGCTCCATGTCGATGTCGTCGAAGAAGCTGCTGATCCGCGCGTCGCCCAGCACCTTGCGATAGAAAATGTCCACGGCGGCGTCCATCGCAGGCGCTCCACCAACACGCTCGTAAAGTGTGCTCATCACCGATTTCCCGTTGTCTGGATGCCCCGCGGGCACATCCACCGGGTACGCCGGGCGCGCCGACGGAACCAAGCGATAAGTCACTGTCGGCGTGCCTCTTTTGGCCGCGCGGCCGGCGGGGGCGGGATTGACCTGCATCAAACATTTCCGCGCCAAATCGTGATCGGCCGGCGTGGTCGGACGACGGGATACGATCACCACTGCGGGGACGGTGCTTGCGCGCCGGACCGGGACGGAGGAAACCTCCCGGTCGCAGAGCCCCGACATGTCCGACCTCGTCCCCTCGTCCTTCGCGCTCGCCGGTTTCGCGGCGGCGGTGATCGTGCTCACGATCACGCCGGGGCCGGACATGATGCTGTATCTGTCGAAGACGATCACGCAGTCGCGCCGCGCGGGTGCCGTGACGCTGGCGGGTGCGCTTTCGGGTCTCCTCATCCATACGGCGCTCGCGGCGGTCGGCCTCTCGGCGCTCCTCGCGGCATCCGCGACGGCATTCACGATCCTCAAATTCGCTGGCGCCGCCTATCTCCTGTGGCTCGCCTTCGGGGCGATCCGGAACGGGTCGAGCTTCACCCTCGCAGCCGGAACGCAACACGCGGAGAAGCTGCCGCGGCTCTACCTCAAGGGGATGCTCGTCAATCTCCTGAACCCGAAGGTGATCGTATTCTTCCTCACCTTCCTGCCGCAGTTCGCGACGCCGGGCGATCCGAACGCGGCCGGGATGCTGGCATTCCTCGGCGTCGGCTTCGTCGTGATCGCGCTGCCGATCTGCGTCGTGCAGATCCTTGCGGCCGGCGCCCTCGCGCGCCTCCTCCGCCGCTCGCCGAAGGTGACGCGGGCGGTGGACTATCTCTTCGCCGGCGTCATGGCGGCCTTTGCGGCGCGCCTCGTCTTCAGCCAGGGCAAGTAGACGGCCGTGAAGGAAGCGCTCGCCGCGATCGCGGTCATCCTGACCTTCGTCGCCTACGTCCCGTACATCCGCCTGATCCGGCGCGGCGCGATCAAGCCGCACGTGTTCTCGTGGATCATCTGGGGCCTCTCGACCTTCCTCGCATTCATCGGCCAGCTGGCCGGAAACGGCGGCATCGGCGCGTGGCCGATCGGCGTGTCGGGCCTCATCACGCTCTACGTCGCGTGGCTCGCCTGGGAGCGGCGGGCCGATTCGACCGTCACGCCGACGGACTGGGCGTTCTTCGCCACTGCCCTCGCTTCGCTGCCGGTGTGGTGGATCACCCGCGATCCGCTGTGGGCGATCATCATCCTGACGGTGGTCGACATCCTCGGTTTCGGCCCGACCTTCCGGCGGGCCTATCACCTGCCGTGGGGCGAGAGCGTGCCCTATTACGTGCTGATGGCGGTGCGGAACTGCGTGTCGATCGGCGCGCTCGTCACCTATTCCTGGACGACGGTGCTGTTTCCCGGTGCGATCGCGCTTTCCTGCGCCACGTTCGTGGTGATGGTCCTCTGGCGCCGCCGCTCCATTCCGCGGCCCGCGACGGGCGCCGGCCTCGCATAGCCGGCTCATTCCGCCGGCGGGCCGGCGAGGATCATCGCGAAGAAGTTCCGGTAGGGGCTCGCGGCCGAATAGGCCGAGGCGATGCCGAGACGCTCCATGTCCGGCCGGAGGAGATTGCGGAGGTGGTCGGGCGAGGCGCTCCACGCCCTGATGCCGTCCTCGAGCGAGAGGTAGCCGGCGCCGAGATTCTCGGCGGCGGACGTGTACGCCCGGCCCATCCGCACCGGAAACCGCGCGAGCACGTCGTGGCTGACGATGCCGGCCGCCGCCATCGCATTCGCCTGCTGCTGTGCGAGCCGGTTCAGGGCCGGGTCGACCGTCACCGGGCCGAGCCCGTGCTGGGCGCGGATCGCGGAGACCATGCGCGCCGCGGTGGCGGCGTCGACGGCGACCGGCCCGGAAGCCGGCGCCCGCGTCGGGTCGACCTCGACGCGCGGCCCCATGCAGGCGGCGAGCGCGAACAGGGCGGCGAGAAGGGCGGGAGCGGCGAGGCGGAACGGCATCGGCGGCATCAGCCGGGCGCGGCGAGGATCAGCGACCAGTAGATGACGCCGTCGACGATCGCGGCACCGAGGCCGAACGAGGTCATCCGGCGGTCGAGGATGTTGCTGCGGTGCGGCCCCGACTGCAACCACGCCGCCATCACCTCGGCGAGCGTGTCCTGCCCGTAGGCGATGTTCTCCGCCGCGGCGCGGAGGCCGTAGCCGCCGGTCGCGAGCCGCTGCTGCAACGAGCCGGCGATGGTGTGGCTCATCGTCCGCGCCGCCGCCATCGCGAGCGCCTGCTGCGTGGCGAGCGCGGTCAGGAGCGGGTCGTCGTCGAGGACCGACACGCGGCCGGCGCGGCGGACGTCGTTGATCGCGTCCTCCGCCGCGTCAGTGGCGATCGCGAGCGGCACCTGCGCCAGCGCCGCCGGGACGGCCGCCGCGAGGAGCGCCACCGCCAACGCGGTGGCCCGAAGAACGCCGGGCCGGAAGGGTCGCATCATGCCGCCGATACCCGCAGGAGGTGGCCGTTGTCCTCGTCGGTGAGGAGGTAGAGCGCGCCGTCCGGCCCGACCGCGACCTCACGGATGCGGAGACCGAGCTCGCGGAGAAGGCGCTCCTCGTGCACGACCTTGCCGTCCTCCATTTCGAGGCGGACGACGCAGGTCGTGGCGAGGCCGCCGATGAAGAGGTTGCCCCGCCAGGCGGGGAAGGCGCCGCCCTCGTAGAACGCCATGCCGGAGGGCGCGATCACCGGCGTCCATTGCCACACCGGCGGCTCGAAGCCGGGGCCCGTCGCCTTGCCGGAGCCGACCTTGGTGCCGTCGTAATTGAGGCCGTACGACACCACCGGCCAGCCATAGTTCACGCCCGGCCGCACGAGGTTGAGCTCGTCGCCGCCCATCGGCCCGTGCTCGACCTCCCACAGCGCGCCCGTGCCGGGCTCGAACGCCATCGCCTGGATGTTGCGATGCCCGATCGACCAGACCTCCGGCAGCGCCCCGGCGCGGCCGACATAGGGGTTGTCCGCCGGCACGGAGCCGTCCTCGTTGAGGCGGATCACCTTGCCGAGATGCGAGCCGGGGTCCTGCGCCTGGCCGCGGGTCCGGTCGTTGAACCGCTCGCCGAGGCCGGCGAAGAGATGGCCGGCGCCGTCGAACGCGATGCGCGAGCCGAAATGATAGGTGCCGCCGATCTTCGGCTTCTGCGAGAACAGGATCGTCACGTCGGCGAGCCGCCCGCCATCCTCGCTGAGCCGCCCGCGCGCGAGCGCGGTGGAGGCCCCGCCCGGTCCCGCCTCGGAGAACGTCCAGAAGACGAGCCGGTTCTCGACGAAACGCGGGTGGAGGGCGACGTCGAGGAGCCCGCCCTGGCCTTTCGCGACCACCGCCGGAACGCCGGCAATGGCGTGCGAGAGTTCGCCGCGCGCGGTCACGATCCGCATCCGGCCCGGCCGCTCGGTCACGATCATCCGGCCGTCGGGGAGGAAATCGAGCCCCCAGGGGTGGACGAGCCGTTCCGCGAGGAGGTCGACCCGGAACGCGGCGCGCTCGGAGCGGATGGTGGCGCCGAATTTTGGTCGGAACAGCATGTCGTGACCCCGCGATTCGTCTCCGGCACAACGCCGCGCCCATGCGGCGGGTTCAAGGCAAATCGAACGGTCAGCGCGCGCCCATGCCGGCCGTTGGCGTCCACGCCGGTTCGAGCGCCCGCGCGGTCCGCCGGGCGCGCGCCGGCAAGGCGCGCACCGGCTGGCGGACGAGTTTCGTCGCCTCCACCATCAGAACCCCGGCGAAACGGGGCCAGAGCACCGAGCCGACGCGCTCGCCGGTCGTGCCGCCGCGGACGAGGAGACCGTTCGCGACCGGCGGCATCATCAGCGCCGACGTCCACGCCACGGGGGAAAACATCGTCTCGCGCAGCAGCGCGCCGAGCTGGCCGCGGCTGAACGGCTGGCCCTGGCCGAACGGCGTCCGCTCGGACCGCGCCCAGAGGCCGCGCCGGTTCGGCACCACCACCAGAATCCGTCCGCCCGGCGCCAGGATGCGCCACAGTTCGCGGAGGAGATCGCCGGCATTGTCCGCCATTTCGAGGCTGTGGACGGCGAGCACGCGGTCGACCGAAGCGCCCGGAAGCGGCAGCGCGTCGTCCTGCACGAGCGCGGCGGCGTTGGGCGCCGCGACCGGCCAGTGCATCACGCCGAGCCCGGCCGGCATGAAGGCGAGGCAGCAATCCGCCTTGCCGCCGAGCTCGGCAAGGTAGGGCGTGGCATAGCCGATGCCGAGGACGCGGTCGCCCCCGACGCTCGGCCACAGCCGGCGAAGGCGGGCGCCGACCAGCCGCCGGGCGGTCGTCCCGAGGCGCGCGGCGTAGAAGGTTTTGAGATCGACGACATCGAGCGGCATCGGTGCCTTCTAGCATGAGGCAGGGGCCGCCGGGATTGCCCGGCGGGCACGGGCTGATATGGAGAGGCGGATGCTCGCCATCGATCAGTCCCTCTTCGGTTCCGACGACAATTTCGTCGTCCTCGTCCGCGACGAGGCGACGGGCGCGGTAGCGACGATCGATGCCGTCGACGGCGATTTCATCGCCCGGCGCCTCCGGGCGCTCGGCTGGGGCCTCGATCTCGTCCTCGTCACCCACCACCACCGCGACCACACCGCCGGCATCCCGGCGCTCAAGGCCGCGTTCGGCGCCAGGGTCGTGGCGCCGGCGGCGGAGCTCGGCCGCATCGCCGGGGTCGACCGCGGCGTCGGGGAGGGCGATACGGTCAACATCGGCCGCGCGATCTTCGAGGTGATCGAGACGCCGGGCCACACGTCGGGTCACATCGCCTACTGGAGCGCCGGGGAGAAGGTGGCCTTCGTCGGCGACACGCTGTTCTCGCTCGGCTGCGGCCGCCTGTTCGAGGGCTCGCCCGAGACGATGTGGGCGTCGCTGCAAAAACTCCGCGCCCTGCCGCGCGATACCGCGATCTACTGCGGCCACGACTACACGGCCGCGAACGGGCGCTTCGCGGCGACGATCGAGCCGCAGAACCTCGACCTCGAGGCGCGGATCGCCGAGGTCGCGCGCCTCGCCGCCGCGGGCCGGCCCACCCTCCCCACGACGATCGGCGCCGAGCGCGCGACGAACCCGTTCCTCCGCGCCGACCGGCCGCGTCTCCGCCGCGCGCTGGGAATGGCCAAAACCACGCCTGAAGCCGTGTTCGCCGAGATCCGCCGGCGCAAGGATTCGTTCGCGTGACGGCGCCGGAGACGCTCTCGGCGGCAGACATCGTCGCCCTCCTCGGCCTCGAGCCCCATCCCGAGGGCGGCCATTTCCGCGAGACGTTCCGCGACGCCGACCCCGACGGCGAAAGGGCGCATTCCACCGCGATCTACTACCTTCTCGCCGAAGGCGAGCGTTCGGCGTGGCACCGGGTCCGCGACGCGGCGGAGGTCTGGCACCACTACGCCGGCGCGCCGCTCCTCCTTCGCCGCGCCGAACGCCGCGGCGCCGAGGAGCGGCTCGTCCTCGGCCCCGATCTAGCGGCGGGGGAGCGGCCGCAGGCCGTGGTGCCGCGCAACTGGTGGCAGGCGGCCGAGAGCCTCGGCGCGTGGACACTGGTCGGTTGCACAGTGGCGCCCGGGTTCACGTTCGAGACATTCGAACTGGCCGAAGCGCCGTAGGCCCGGTATGCCCGTCGCGCACGAAGCGCGGCGCGGTGCGCTTTCCTGTTGCAACCGGGCCGCCGTTCGAGGATTCGTACGCGTCGGCGAAGAAGTCGCGCCGTGACTTTCACGGAACCCCGGTTCGGCCGCGGGGAAAGCAGCGAACGCCGTCCGGATCGGGTACGCTACGTCCGGCTGGCGGGTTTGGGGACCATGGCGCAGGCGATCAAGAGCGTTCTCCTTCTCGATTTCGACAGCGTGTTCCGCAGCCTCGGCCGCCATGGCGCTGCGGTCGCGGACCAGTTCGCGTCCCGTGCCGGGGTGTGGCTCGAGGGGTTCGAGAGCGGCGAGCTCATCGGGGAGGGCGGCACCGACGAACGCCGGCGTTTCCAGCTGAAGCGCTGCTATGCCGACCCGAAAATCCTCGGCAAGAACCGCGGCTGGCTGACGGCGAACGGCGTCCAGATCGTGGAGTGTGCCCAGCTCGCCGGCATCACCAGGAGCTCGTCCGCGACGCATCTCATCCTCGACGCGCTCGACACGATCGAACCGGAGCCGGAGGAGTTGATCCTCCTCGTCGCCGACATCGATCTCACGCCGCTCGTCTTCCGCCTCAAGGCGCGCCGTCAGCGCGTGGTGCTCTACGCCACCGCCGAAACGCCGCCGAGCTACCGCGCCCTCGCCGATGACGTCGTCGAGGAAGCGGCACTGCTGCGCGCCCTCCAGCGCCAGCCCGAAATCGCCGCGTCGAGCCGGGGCGCCATTCCCCGGCCGCCGCGCATGGCGGCGCCCGAACCGAAGCGCGTCGCGCCACCGGCAGCGCCCGCGCCCGCCGCCCGCCGCACCCAGCCGCTGCCGGCCGCCGCCGCGCCGGCCCGCCGCCCGCCCGTCGACCGCGATGCGCTCGCGGCCCTCGTCCGCCGCATACACCAGGCGACGAGCGTTCCCCTGTTCTCGCCGAAGGCGTTCGGAGATCTCTTCCGCCTTCTCGTCGAGGAGGTGCGGGCCAACGGCTACAAGTTCCAGTCGACCTCCGAGAACGTCGCCAACGGCATGAACGCGCTCGGCCGCAACGTGACCAAGCGGCAGGTCGGCTTCGTCATCAAGGGCCTCGCCCTCCGCGGCCATGTGTTCGGCGGCGACGACCGGCCCGAGCAGCTGGCCGAGGCTTTCTACGAGCAGGTCCTGTTCCTGTCCGACAACGCGAAGGTGATCCTCACCGAGCCCGAAAAGGGGCTCGTCCTCGCCTGGGTCGTCGGGCTTCGCCGCGAGGAGCCGGCCCCGCCGCCTCCGCCCCCCGTCGAGGCGCCGCGTGCCGCGGTTCCGCCCCTCGAAGCACCGCGCACCGCCGCCGTCCCGCAGCCCCCGCCGATGCCGCGCGCTCCGCGCGCCGGGACGACGACCCGGCCGCCGGCCGCCACTCCGGCCCGCCGCCGCGAGGTCGAGGCGGTCCGCCCGGCCGTGACCGAACCCGCGCCGACGCCGGCCCCCGCGCCCGCCCGCGTCGTCCGCGCCGAACCGCCGACCCGGCCGGCGCGCAGCACCGAAACGCCCGCCCGCACGGCGGCCGCCGCCCGCGCGCAGCCGGCCCCGCCGCCCACTATCGACGACATCATCCCCGAGGCGCCGGAGCCGATCGTCGCTCCGCCGCCCGCCGCCGAGCGGCCGCGTCCGACCGCGCGCTCGACGTTCGCGGCGCGGACGACGCAGAACTCCGCCGGCGCGTCCCTTCCCGAGCGCCGCCCCCGCACCGAGCGTCCGCCGGAACCGGTGCGGCGCGAGGCCGAATTCGAGGATTCGATCCTGTCGGCGATCGCCGATGCGGTGGATGTCCTTGCCGACGATCCGCCGGCCCAGCCCGCGGCCGAGCCGGCGCCGTCAACCGCCCGCCCCGCCCCCCGCTCGCCCGCCCGCGCCGCCGCGCCGGCTCCGGCCCCGGCCGAGCCGCTGCCGCCGTCCGGCGAAGCCGACGAGATCGGCGACGAGATCCAGCGGATTCTCGCTTCGTACAGCCAGAACCGCTAGCCTCGGGGCCGCGGTCCATCGCATTCGGACTGCGCACCTCGCCTTCGGCTCGGCGAGCGCGGAAGCCCTCTCCCCGAACGCGGCGAGGGGAACGGCGCGCTGAGCCACCTCTTCACACGCCGGTCTTGCTGCCATCCCGCGAACGGAGACGACGGACCTCCCGGGCTCCCGAGCGCTACCAGGCGCCGAAGCGCGCCGCGTCGAGCGAGCGTTCGAGCATCTTTCGGCACGACTCCGCCTGCTCGCGGCCGGGATGATCGAGGCGCGCGGCGATGTCGCGGAGGTCGCGGATGGCGACGTCGACGGCGGTCATCAGGTCGATTTCCGGATCGGAGTCTTCATCCTTCGAACGCACCGGAAACGGAATGATCTTCGCCATGACGCCACGCAACCCCACGCCTCGAATCGACCGGAACGGCCCCCGAGGCGAAGTAGAGCAGCGCATGGTTAACGAGGCGGTACCGGCACTGCCCCGGAGCGTGCCCTAGACGGGGATGTCCGACTCCTGCGCGAAGGCGCGGAGGCCGGCGCGGATGCCGTCGGGGAGGCCGGGATGGGCGAGGAGGCCGCCGAGGACGCCTTCGAGCCGCGGTATGTCGAGCGCGAGGAGCATTGCCTTAACCGGGCCGACGGAGGCCGGGGCCATCGACAGCGAGCGGTAGCCGAGGCCGAGAAGGGCCATTGCGGCGAGTGGCTGGCCGGCGATCTCGCCGCACAGCGTCACCGGCGTGTTCGCGGCCCGCCCGGCTTCCGCGACCGAGCGGAGGGCGGTCAGGAACGGCGCCGACAGCGGGTCGAACCGGTTCGCGACGCGGAGATTGCCGCGGTCGGTCGCCGTCATGAACTGGAAGAGATCGTTCGTGCCGACGGAGACGAAATCCGAAATCCGCATCAGCGCATCGAGCTGCCACAGGAGCGCGGGCACCTCGACCATGGCGCCGACGAGGATGCGGAGCGGCGGCTTGTGGCCGTGCTTGTCGAAATGCGCGAGCTCGCGATCGATGAGCTTTCGCGCTTCGACCATCTCCGAGACGTCGGTGACCATCGGGATCATCACCCGGAGCACGCTGCCGCCCGCGGCGAGGAGAAGCGCCCTGATCTGCGTGCGGAACAGGCCCGGCCGGTCGAGGCCGAAGCGGATCGCCCGCCAGCCCATCGCCGGGTTCTCCTCGTTCTCGACCCGGAGATAGGGCAGCACCTTGTCGCCGCCGATGTCGAGCGTGCGGAACGTCACCGGCCGGCCGCTGGCGGCGTCGAGAACCGAGCGGTAGAGCGCCGCCTGCTCGCTGATCCGCGGCAGCTTCGAGGCGATCATGAACTGGAGTTCGGTGCGGAAGAGGCCGATGCCTTCGGCGCCGGATTCGCCGAGATGCGGCAGATCGACGAGGAGGCCGGCATTGACCGAGAGCGACACGGCCGTGCCGTCGCGGGTCACCGCCGGCTGCTCGCGCAGCATGCGGTAGCGCTGCTGCCGCTCGGCCCGGAACTGGACCTTTTCGTTGTAGGCGAAGACGACGTCGGCGCTGGGGCGGAGGTGGACGCTGCCCGTCTCGCCGTCGACGATGATGGCGTCCTCGTTCTCGGCCAGCTGGACGACGTTCTCGGCGCGGCCGACGGTCGGGATGCCGAGGGCGCGCGCGACGATCGTCACATGGCTCGTCGGCGTCCCGTCCTCGAGGACGAGGCCGCGGACGCGCGTGCGGTCGTAGTCGAGGAGCTCCGCCGCGCCCATGTTGCGCGCGACGACGATCGCGTCCGCCGGCAGGTCCTTGCCGAGAGCGCCGTCGCCGCGGCCCATCAGGACGCGGAGGAGGCGGTTGGCGAGGTCGTCGAAATCGTGGAGGCGCTCGGAGAGATAGGGGTCGGTCTGGCGCTGCAGCCGCGCGCGTGTGTCGTTCTGCACGCGCTCGACCGCCGCCTCCGCCGTGAGGCCCGTGACGATCGCCTCCTCCATCCGCCGCACCCAGCCGCGGTCGTGGGCGAACATGCGATACGCCTCGAGCACCTCGCGATGCTCGCCGCCCTGCGCGACGTCGCCCCGCGCCAGCATGTCGTCGACCGAGAGGCGAAGGCTCGTCAGCGCATTGGTGAGCCGGTCGCGCTCCCTGGCGGTGTCGTCGGCGATGAGATTGGTGACGACGACGCGCGGCTCGTGGAGCACGACACGCCCGATGCCGACGCCGTCGCAGAAACCCTTGCCGGGGATGGTGACGGGCCGCGCGATGTCGAGCGGCGCGCCGGTCCGCGACAGGCCCTCGAGGTCGCCGGCGGCGATCATCTCGGCGAGCACCATCGCGATCGTCTGGAGCGCTTCGAGCTCCTCGTCGGTATAGGTGCGGTGCGCCCGGTTCTGGACGACGAGGACGCCGAGCGCGCGGCCGGCCCGCAGGATCGGGACGCCGAGGAAGGAGTGGTAGATCTCCTCGCCCGTCTCCGGGAGGTAGGCGAACGCGCCGTGCGACTGCGCGTCAGGGAGGTTCAGCGGCCGCGCGTCGGCCGCGATCAGGCCGACGAGGCCCTGGCCGACCTTCAGCGTGACGTTGTGCACCGCCTCGCGCTTGAGGCCTTCGGAAGCATAGAGCTCCAGCACGCCGTCGGAGCGGAGAACGTAGGCCGAGCAGACTTCCGCGACCATGTTGGCCGCGATCTGCATGACGATCTTGTCGAGCCGGACCTGCGCGCTGATCGGCTCCGCCATGATCTCGCGCAGGCGGCGGAGGAGAACGCGCGGCCCCGCAAGTGGCGCCCGCATGGTCGCTGTTCCGGGAGTTTTCGGCCGCAAACCCGGCCTTTTCTGCCGCCCTCAGCCTGACATGGCGGGGCGACGAGTGGACCGGCTCAGTTGTCCAGCCCGTATACCGAATGCAAAGTCCGTACCGCAAGCTCGGTGAACGGCGCATCGATCAGGATCGAAATCTTGATCTCGCTCGTGGTGATGGCGCGAATGTTGATCCCGCGCTTGGCGAGGGCGGAGAACGCTTCGGCGGCAACGCCCGCATGGCTCCGCATCCCGATGCCGATCACCGACACTTTTGCGACGTCGACCGAGCCCTGGAGGAGCTGGAAGCCGATCTCGGCCTTCCGGTCCTCGAGCACCTTCCGCGCCCGGTCGTAATCGGCGATCGGGACGGTGAAGGTGAGGTCGGTGGTCGACGAATCCTCCGACACGTTCTGGACGATCATGTCGACGTTGATGTTCGCCTCGGAGAGCGGGACGAAGACGCTGGCCGCGACGCCCGGCTTGTCGGCCACGCGGCGGAGGCTCAGCTGGGCCTCGTCCTTCGAGTAGGCGATGCCGGTGACGGTCTTCTTCTCCACGATTTCTTCCTCGTCGCAGATGAGCGTGCCGACCGGCGCGTCGGTCGAGATGGAATCCGGCTTGTCGAAGGACGAGCGCACGAAGGTGCGGACGCCCTTCACCATGGCGAGCTCGACCGAGCGGACCTGCAGCACTTTCGCGCCGAGGGACGCCATTTCGAGCATCTCCTCGAACGACACCTTGTCGAGGCGCTTCGCCTTCGATTCGATGCGCGGGTCGGTCGTGTAGACGCCGTCGACGTCGGTGTAGATGTCGCAGCGTTCGGCGCTCAGGGCGGCCGCGATCGCGACCGCCGACGTATCCGAGCCGCCGCGCCCGAGCGTCGCGATCCGGTCGTCCGGCGCGATGCCCTGGAAGCCGGCGATCACCGCGACCTGCCCCTGCGCCATGCGCTCGATCATCGGATCGCACTCGACCGCCTCGATGCGGGCCGAGCCGTGCTGGCGGTCGGTGCGGAGCGGAATCTGCCAGCCCTGCCACGAGCGGGCATTGATGCCGATCTCCTGCAGCGCCAGAGCAAGGAGCCCCGACGTCACCTGCTCGCCGGAGGCGACCACGGCATCGTATTCGCGCGCATCGTGGAACGGCGCGATCTCGCGCACCCAACCGACGAGCTGGTTCGTCACGCCCGACATCGCCGAGACGACGACGGCGACCTCATAGCCGGCGGCGACCTCGCGTTTGACGTGCTGCGCGACGTTGCGGATGCGCGGGATGTCGGCGACGGACGTCCCGCCGAACTTCATCACCAGCCGAGCCATGGGATTCCCTGAGCGCGCGGCGCGTTCTTCCCGCGCCCGATCGTTTGGGCGCGTTGTTTAGCGGGAACCCCGCGCGGGGACAATTGCCATCAACGACACAGGACGGCGGGGCCGGCGCAGCACGTGACGGGCCGCCCTTCTTCACCTCCCCCTGGTGGGTCCGCTTGTGGGGGAGGTTGCCCAGGGGGACTTGCGGCCCGCGTGTTCGGCACGGCCGAATCGGCTGGGCGGCCGAAAGTCCCCACTCCAACCCTCCCCACGAGGGGCACATGGGGAAGGGAGAACAATGGCCCGACACCAGCCTCGTTGGTTCGCTGGGATGAGCGGTTGTGGTCCGGTCTCCGCTCATGAGCGGTGTCCGCTATTTCAGTTGGAATGACATATTTATTTGACATCAGGTCGGTGAAAACATACACTGTGTCCAACGAACCCGACGGAGGACGGCATGACGTTCAAGGAATGGACTGCGGTGGTGCAGGTCGGCAGCGGGGTTGCCGTGGCCTGGTGGCTGTGGCGCGATGCCGATGGCGTGCTGCCGGCGACGGTGGGGCTCGCGGCGCAGCGGACGCTGTGGGCGCTGGGCGGGGTGATCCTCCTCAATGTCGTCCTGTCGATCGTCGTCGCGATCCTCGTCAGCATCGCCCGCGGCGAGGAGCTGAGGGACGAACGCGCCGACGAGCGGGACAATTTCGTCGGCTCGCGGAGCATGCGGAACGGCTATGTCGTCGTGAGCCTCGGCGGCCTCGGGCTCCTGGTCTTCTTCGCGACCGGCGGCAATCCTGCCGCAGCGCCCTACATTCTCTTTGGCGTGCTCACGCTGGCGGGCCTCACCGACGCCGTTTCCCGCCTCGTCTACTACCGGATCGGCTGAGGCGATGGGGAAAGGCCAGCCGCGGATCGCCAACACGATCCGGACCCTCAGATTCCACGCCGGCGAAATGACCCAGGCCGCGCTCGCGGAAAAGGTCGGCGTGACGCGGCAGACCATCGTCGCCATCGAGCAGGGCCGCTACTCGCCGTCGCTCGAAGTCGCTTTCCGCATCGCCGATGCGTTCGGCGTGCCGATCACGGACGTTTTCACCTGGGGCGGCGCGGCGGGACGCTGAGCGGGGGACGGCGCCACTCGGTGGCCGGCACCCGTCATTCTAGGCGGCCCGACACAAGTGCACCAACGGAGCGCGGGACGTGTCGCCTCAGCCGCGAGGGAGCGTGTGAAGGAATCGGCGCGTGGTGTTGGGTGCCTTCACGCGCTCATGGGCAGGCGATCCGGATGCACCGCTCGCTACCCCGGCTGCAGCACGTGGCGGCCGAGCGTTCGTTCCGTGTCGTGGCAGATGGTGTGGAGGTGCTGGGCCGCGACGTCGACCGCGGCGAGTTCGATCAAAAACGTGTCGCCGTGGAGCCGGTAATACAGCTTCGTCCCGTCGACATTGCCGCCGGCCCACGCGAAGTGGATCGCCGCCTGGTCGCCCGCCCGCACCCGCGCGATCTGCGCCGTCGCCACCGCATCCGGCCAGTGCTCCACCGCATGGGCATGAACGATCTGCCACAGAAGCTCCTGCTGCGTGGTCGTCATGTCGGCGAGCGGCAGTCCGGCGCGTTGCCGGAAATAGTCCTCCTGACCGGCGACGGCACGGATGTCGGGGATCGGGCTTTCGCTGATGAGCGCGATCCGCGCCTGCGCCGCCGTGAGATCGGCGAAGAGGAGCCGGGCCGCCTCTTCCTCGGTGCGGATCGCGGTGGCGCCGGCGAACGGGCCGATGTCGATGTCGTTCGGGTTGCACGAGAACGACGACGGCGTGACCGCCAGAACCTCGTCGCCGCGGAGCGTGAGGGTGAGTTCGAGATGGTGGCCCTCGAGGCGGAGCCCCCAGAGCGCGCCTGCCGCCGGCTCGTCGTACACCGAGAGCGAGTAGCGGTCGGAGTTGCGGTCGGCCGGGCCGATCCCGCGCGCGGCGAGGACGTCCTGGAGCGCGCGGACCATCTGCACCTTCTCGAAGCCTGCCGGCGACAGCATCGCCGCGAGGAGTTCCGTGCCGGCGTCCGCCTCCGCGGCCTCCATTTCCTCGAACCGGATTCCCGGCTTCACGAGGTTCGTCCCGAAATAGTTCCAGCCGCGCCAGGCGCCGGAATCGAGCGCAAACCGCGCCCGCACCGCCTTCTCCGGCGCGAGCGCGCCGAGGAAAGCCGTGGTGCGGTCAATGATGCCGGGAATGGCGGGCGCCGCTGCTGCGGCCTGGGCGAGGGCCGCCCGTGGAAGGGCCGGCAGCGCGACCGAAGCGCCGATGCCGCCCAGAACCGTCCGACGTGAAAGCATGCGACCTCCGTTACGCGACTCCCGCCGCGTGGCTGCCTCCACTCCCCGAACGGGTGGGATCATTGTCCGCTGACGGGAAGGTGGCAAGCCCTCTGAACGCGATGACCCTGATCCGGGTCGGGAATCGGTGGTGCGGACCGACCTGCTGCGGTCCTTTCGCGGTATCCGCCGGCGCAGGATTGCCGGTCGGTCCGATCCCCGGCGAGAATGAAGGCGACCCCGCCGGCGACGGCAATCATCGGAACCCGGTCCGCAGCGTCCCCGACATGACCGCAACCGCATCAGCCGCAGCTGCCGGCGCCATCCTCGCCGCACTCGCGCTCTTCCAGCTGGCGCTCGCCGCCGGCGCGCCGCTCGGCCGCTTCGCGTGGGGCGGCGCCCATGAGCGTTTGCCGCGGCGGCTCCGCATCGCGAGCGCGGCATCCATTTTCCTCTACGCCGTCTTCGCCTTCGTGCTCCTCGACCGCGCCGGCGTCGCCGATGTCCTCCCCGACGGCGCATCCCGCATCGCCGCCTGGGTGCTCACCGCTTATTTCGTGCTCGGCATTCTCATGAACGCCATCTCCCGCAGCCGCTCCGAGCGCCTGGTGATGACGCCGGTGGCGGTGATTCTCGCCGTCCTTTCGGCTATCGTTGCCGTTTCGGCCTGACCCTTCGTCCGGCCAGACGAGGGGCACCGGCATGACCGCCGCCACGGCAGACGACGGACCGAAAGCCACGCGCCGCGACTGGCTGGGCCTCGCGGTGATCGCGCTGCCGTGCCTTCTCTATTCGATGGATCTCACGGTCCTGAACCTTGCGGTGCCGCAACTCGCCGAGGATCTCGCGCCGACGGCGGCCGAACTCCTCTGGATCGTCGACATCTACGGCTTCTTCCTCGCCGGCGCCCTCATCACGATGGGGACGCTCGGCGACCGCATCGGGCGCCGGAAGCTCCTGATGATCGGTGCCTTCGGCTTCGGCGTCGCCTCGATCCTTGCGGCGATGGCGACGACCGGGCCGATGCTGATCGCCGCCCGCGCCCTTCTCGGCATCGCCGGCGCCACGCTCGCGCCCTCGACGCTGTCGCTCATCCGCTCGATGTTCCTCAATGCGCGGCAGCGCTCGATCGCGATCGGCGTGTGGATCGCGTGCTTCGCCGCGGGGGCGGCGATCGGGCCGCTCGTCGGCGGCGTCCTCCTCGAGCACTTCTGGTGGGGCTCGGTGTTCCTCATCGCCGTCCCGGTGATGCTGCTCCTTCTCGTCTTCGTGCCGCTCCTCCTGCCGGAGTTCCGCGACCCGAACGCCGGGAAGCTCGACATTGCGAGTGCGGCGCTCTCGATGGCGGCCGTGCTTGCGGTCATCTACGGCGTGAAGCGGATCGCCGAGGGCGATGCGCTGGCGGTGCCGGTCACGATCATCCTCGCCGGCATCGGGCTCGGCGTCGTCTTCGTCGCCCGCCAGCTCCGCCTCGCCGATCCGCTGATCGACGTCCGCCTCTTCCGCCATCGCGCGATGACCGGCGCGCTCCTCACCAACCTCCTGGCGCTGTTCGTGCCGTTCGGGACGTTCTTCTTCGCCTCGCAATATCTCCAGCTCGTCCTCGGCCTCGGGCCGCTGGAGGCCGGCCTCTGGACGCTGCCGACGGGCATCGCCCTGTTCGTGGGCGCGCTCGCCTCGCCTTTCCTCGTGCGGCGATTCGGCCGGACGGCGGTGATCCTGACCGCCTTCGTGGGCGCCGCGGTGGGGTTCGTCCTCCTCGCCCAGCTCGGCCCCGGCGCCGGCAGCCTCCCGCTCGTCGTCGGCGGTGTCTTCGTCGTCGCCCTGAGCCTTGCGCCGATCCCGCCGATCACCACCGACATCATCGTCGGCGCGGCGCCGGTCGAGCGCGCCGGCGCCGCTTCCGCCATCTCCGAGACGAGTTTCGAGCTCGGCGCGGCGCTCGGCATTGCCGTTCTCGGCAGCATCGTCGCGGCGTTCTACCGTGCCCACTTCCTCTTCACCGCCGGCGACGCCCTGCCGCCCGAGGCGATCGCCGATGCCCGCGGCACGCTCGGCGGCGCGCTCGGCATCGCCGAAACGCTGCCGGAACCCGGCCGGTCGGAGCTGATCGCGACCGCGCGCGACGCCTTCAGTTCGGGCTTTGCGACGACTGCGATCGTCTGCATCGCACTGTCGCTCCTCGGCGCCGTGCTTGCCGTCACAGCGCTCCGCTCCCGCCCGGCGTAACAGGGCGCGGCTTTCGCCATGGGCCGCCCTTGGTGTAAGCCGCTGCGCAACCAAGCCGACACGAGCCCGACGAAACCGTGCTTTCCGCCGAGAAGATCGACACCATCATCAAGCGGTCCGAGCTGATCGACGCCCAGCTGTCGGCGCCGCTCGACACGCAGACGATGATCAAGCTGAGCCGCGAGCGTTCCGAGCTCGAGCCGGTGGTCGAGGCCGCGCGCGCTCTCCGGAAGGCGGAGGCGGACCGGAAGGAGCTCGACGCCCTCCTCGCCGACCCCGAGATGGCCGACATGGCGCGCGAGGAGGCGGCACTCCTCGACAAACGCATCCCCGAGCTCGACCTCGCGCTGTCGAAGCTGCTCCTGCCGAAGGATGCCGCGGACGAGAAGAGCGCGATCCTCGAAATCCGCGCCGGCACCGGCGGCAACGAAGCCGCGCTCTTCGCCGGCGACCTGTTCCGCATGTACCAGCGCTATGCCGACATCCACGGCTGGAAGATCAACGTGGTGGAGGAAAGCCCTGGCGAAGTCGGCGGCTACAAGGAGATTATCGCCGAGGTGAACGGGAGGGGCGTGTTCGCCCGGCTGAAGTTCGAATCGGGCGTCCACCGCGTGCAGCGCGTGCCCGACACCGAAGGGAGCGGCCGCATCCACACCTCGGCCGCGACCGTGGCCGTGCTCCCCGAAGCGGTGGACATCGACATCCAGATCAAGCCCGAGGACCTGAAGTGGGACATCACCCGCGCCTCCTCGGCCGGCGGCCAGCACGCCAACACTACCGACACTGCGGTCCGGATCATGCACCTTCCGACCGGCATCGTCGTGACGGCCAGCGCGCGATCGCAGCAGCAGAACCGCATCACCGCAATGCAGCTCCTGAAATCCCGCCTCTACGAAGCCGAGCGCGAGAAGGTCGACAGCGAGCGCGCGGCGTCGCGGAAAGGCCAGGTCGGCAGCGGCGACCGGTCGGAGCGCATCCGCACCTACAATTTCCCGCAAGGGCGCGTCACCGACCACCGGATCAACCTCACGCTCTACAATCTCCCGCAGGTGATGGTCGGCATCGCGCTCGACGAGGTGATAGAGGCGCTGATCACCAGCCACCAGGCCGACCAGCTCGCCGACCTCGAGGGGAATGGCGGCTAGGCTTTGTTCCCGGCGCGGTTCGTGCCGCGCTGTCTTGAGCCTCCCCCTTGCGGGGAGGGGAAGGCGGCAAGCGAAGCGCCGTCGCCTTCCGAGGGGGTAGGGGCCCCGCCGGGGGCACGCGACGCGCGGCTTACCCCCTCCCGCACCGGCTCTGCCGGTTCGACCTCCCCGCAAGGGAGGTTCGAGTGTCGATTGAGCCCGAGCCGGCAGCCGAGAATGATCGAGCCCCCAATCACCATCGCTGCTCTCCGTCGCCGGATCGCAAACCAGCTCCGCGCCGGCTGGGGTGACGATTCGGCGCAGCGGCCGGCGCTCGATGCAAAGCTCCTCGTCGCGCATGCGCTCGGCGCCGACGCGCAGAACCTCACGCTCCGCGACGACGAGACCGTGCCGGACCATGTCGTGCTCGCCGCCGAGGCGCTGGCGCGGCGGCGGTTTCGCGGCGAGCCGGTGGCGCGGATCGTCGGCGAGCGCGAGTTCTGGGGGCTGTCGTTCCAGCTCTCGCCGGGAACGCTGGTGCCGCGGCCGGATTCGGAGACCGTCGTCGAAGCCGCCGTCGCGGAAATCCGCCGGCGCGGGCTGGAGAGGCCGGCGGTGATCGATCTCGGCACCGGCTCCGGCTGCATCCTCCTCGCCACGCTGTCCGAGGTGCCGGGCGCCTTCGGGGTCGGCACGGACCGGAGCGAGGATGCCGTGCGGACCGCGCGCCGCAACGCCGCGCGCTTCGGCCTCGAAAACCGCTCGGCCTTCGCGGTCGCCGACTGGACGGCGGCAATCGGCGGCGCGTTCGATGTAATTCTGTCGAACCCACCCTATGTAGATGGCGACGACCTGCCGGCGCTTCCGGTCGAGGTCATCCACCATGATCCGCGCCTCGCGCTCGACGGCGGCGCGGACGGGCTCGATCACTACCGGAAGATCGTTCCGGAGCTCGGCCGACTGCTGAAGCCCGGCGGGTTTGCGATCTTCGAGTTCGGCTACCGCCAGGCGGCGATGTTCTCCGCGCTGGCGCGGGCGCACGGGTGGTCGCCGACCCTCCTCCGGGACCTCCCCGGACATGACCGTGCCGCCGTGCTGACCCGTTAACTCCGGCCCGGATCGGCCGAAAAACCGCTTGGAAAAGCACAACGAAGCAGCTAGGCTTTTTCTACCGAAGCAAAGGGCGATAGCGCCTGACGTTAGGGAAAATCATAATCCCTGGGGTCCGTGACGGTCGCGAAAGCGGCCTTCGTGTCCCGCGTCGGTCGAAGCACTAAGACTGCATGTCGAAGGTTTGCGCGGGACGATGCGCCTCGATGCGAGGCGTGCGTCTGTTCGCGGGACGGCATGGCGCAGGCGCCGGCCGGTGGACGAATCCGGCCTGCGGGCCAGACGGCAAGCGCCGCGGATGGCGCCGCCATGGAAGTCAGTTCCAGACAGAGAGCCAGTATGAGGCAGGGTCACAACAACAATAACAACAACAAGCGGATGCGTGGCCGGAACCGCAAAGGTCCCAACCCGCTCCAGCGGAGCTATGAGAGCAACGGGCCGGACGTGAAAATCCGCGGCACCGCGCTCCACATCGCAGAAAAATACGTGATGCTGGCCCGTGACGCGGCGTCTTCCGGCGACCGGGTCGGCGAGCAGAACTACCTGCAGCACGCCGAGCACTACTACCGCATCGTTGCCGCCGCGCAGGCGCAGATGCCCCAGCCGCAGCCGTTCCAGCGGCCCGACGAGTTTGACGACGAGGACGATCTCGACACCACCAACCCCTACGATCGCGCCCCGCAGCAGGGCGGCGAGGGCCGGCCGCAGTTCGGCGTCGGCGACCCCCAGCCCTATGTGAACGGCACCCCGTTCGGCCAGCGCGAGGGGGCGGGCCAGGAGGGCGAGGGCGAAGGCGATTTCGAAGGCGGCCAGAACGAGCAGCCCCGCCGCCAGCAGCAGAACGAATACCGCCAGAGCGGCAATTATGGCCGCCAGCGCGACAACTACCGGCAGGACCG
>JADLGL010000056.1 GCA_020849325.1 Bauldia sp.
AGCTCGTTCCGCACGATGCTTTCCAGCATCGTCATCCCCACCGGCGAATCGTTGAGGCACGGGATGAGCGCGAATTTCTCGCCGCCGTGCTCGTGGAAGGTTTCCGCGTTCCCCATCGCGATCTCTTCGAGCGTCTCGATGCAGTCCGCCGAGAAGGCCGGCGTAATGACCGCGATGCGCTTCACGCCCTGTTTTGCGAGCGCCGTCACCGTGTCGATCGTGTACGGCTTCAGCCACTCCGCCCTGCCGAAGCGCGACTGGAACGTGGTGCGGAGATAGGTCTCGTCCCAGCCGAGCTTCTCCCGGAGGAGACGGCTCGTCTTCATCGCGTGGCAGTAATACGGGTCGCCCTTCTCGAGGTAGCGCTTCGGCATCCCGTGATAGGAGGCAAGGATCACCTCCGGCTCGAAGTCGAGCGCGGCAACGCCCTCCGTGAGCGAGGTCGCCAGCGCATCGATGAACACCGGCTGGTCGTAGTAGGCCGGGAGGACCCGCACCGCCGGCTGCCAGCGCATCGCCTTCAGCGCAATCCCGACCTGGTCGATCACCGTCGCCGTCGTCGTTGCGGAATACTGCGGATAGAGCGGCGCGACGAGGATGCGGTCGCAGCCTTCGGCCTGGAGCGCCCGGAGACGCTCGCCGATGTCGGGCGTGCCGTAGCGCATCGCCCAGTCCACCATGATCCGCGGGTCGCTTCCCGACAGGATCGCGTGGAGCTTTTCCGCTTGCGCCCGCGTGATCGTCCGCAGCGGCGACTCGTTCCGCTCGTTGTTCCAGATCTTTGCGTACGCCTCGCCCGAGGTCTTCGGCCGCTTCCGCAGGACGAAGAGGTGGAGGATCGGCTGCCACACCACCTTCGGGATCTCGATGACCCGCGGGTCCGACAGGAACTGCTTCAGGTAGCGCCTCACAGAGGCGAAATCGGTCCCGTCCGGCGTGCCGAGATTGACGAGAAGGACGCCCACCCGCCCGGATTTGACGGCGGGATGGCTTTGGGGCCGGGCGGATGTCGCGCCGGCAGCGCGGATCGCTTGGTGCTGGTTCATGTCGGGCCAGTTTGGAACGGCGCGAATGTAATGGCTGGGCCGCCCATGTCCAGCGATTGCCGCGCGGTCGAACGGACCGCTCCCGAACATGGGACCGAAATCGCCGCGTTCCACCGCGATCGGGTCGAAGCAATGCGGATTCAGCGAAGTCCGGTCATTTCAGGGTAACGGGACCGCGCTAGACTGTTCGGGCTGGAGCGCGGCGGGGGCAGAAGCATGCGAATTCTTGGGCGGATGATCGCGGGTGGCGCGATGCTGTGGGCGACGACCGGCGGAACGCTGGCCGAGCCGGTCACGGTGACCTTCGTCGAGACCGGCGACATCAGCGAGATGGCCGGCATCGGCGACCGCGGCGGCTTCGCCCGGCTCGCCACCATCATCAACGCCGAACGCGCCGCCGGCCACGCCTTCCTCATCCACACCGGCAACACGTTTTCGCCCTCGCTCCTCGCGGGCTTCGACGGCGGCGCCCACATCGTCGACCTCCTCAACCAGCTCCGCGTCGACGTCTTCGTCCCCGGCAACCACGAGTTCGACTTCGGTCCCGAGGATTTTCGCGCGCGCCTCGCCGAGATCACCTTCCCGGTCGTGTCGACCAACATCTTTGACGCCGACGGCGCCCGGCCGCTGCACACGGTTCCGGAACACTGGCTCGAGGTCGAAGGCATCCGCATTGCCTTCTACGGCCTCACCACCGAGGAGACGCCGGTCATCTCGAGCCCGGGCCCCCTCTACCGCTTCGACGGCACGCTCCAGACCGGCATCGCGAAAGCCGCCGAACTCCGGGCTGCGGGCGCCGACATCGTCGTCGCCCTCGCGCACACGCCGATGGCGGTCGACCTCGCCCTCTTCCGCGCCGGCGCGGCGGACCTCATCCTGTCCGGCCACGACGAGCATCTTCTCACCTGGTTCGACGGCCGCGTGGCGCTCGCCGAATCGGGGGCGCAGGGCGAGTGGGCGGTCGTCACCCGCCTCACCATCGACAAAACCACGGCCGCCGACGGCACGACGTCGGTCACCTGGTATCCGGCGTTCGAGATCATCGATACGGCGACCATTGCGCCCGATCCGATCATCGCGGCCGCCGTCGCCGCCTATTCGAGCCGCCTCGACGCCGAGCTGAACGTGCCGATCGGCACGGCCGGAACGCCGATCGACAGCCGGCGGGCTGCGGTGCTCGGCGGTGAAGCCACCATGGGCAACCTCATTGCCGATGCGATGCGCGCGGCGGTCGGCGCGGACGTCGCGATCGTCAATGGCGGCGCGATCCGCGGCGACGTCCTCTACCCCGCCGGCACCGTCCTCACCCGGCGCGACGTCCTCACGGAGCTTCCCTTCGACAACCGTACCCTGAAGCTCGAAGTGACCGGCGCGCAACTCCTCGCCGCGCTCGAAAACGCCTTCTCGCAACTGAAACAGGGCGCCGGGAGATTCCCGCAGGTTTCCGGCATGGTGGTCGAGGTGAACTCCTTCGCCCCCGCCGGCTCGCGCATCGTCTCGATCCGCGTGGGCAACCAGCCGCTCGACCAGCGCCGCACCTACACGCTGGCGGTGAACGACTTCATGGCCGCCGGCGGCGACGGCTACTCCGTCCTCACCGGAACAGCGCGCCAGATCGACCTCAACAGCGCCCAGCTGACGACGGGCCAGGTGATCGACTTCATCGCGGCTGCGGGAACGGTGTCGCCGGCTGTGGAGGGGCGGATCGTGATCTACTGATCCCGAACTCCGCTCATTCCCGCGGAGGTTCCCATACTCCGCTCATTCCCGCGGAGGTTCCCATACTCCGCTCATTCCCGCGAAAGCGGGAACCCACCTCTCGAGCGGGTGGGAGCGTCGCGTAACGCCGACGCTAGTGCTTGGTCCCCGAGACGTGCTCGGGCTTCCCTTTCCGCTTCGTGCTCGCGAACTCCTCGAGCTGCTTTTCGCTCATCGATTCGTACATCTCGTGCGAAGCGCCCTTGAGCTGGCCCGGACTGGTTTCGCCGCGCTTGGCGGCGAGGGCGGCGCCGGCGGCTTTCTGCTGGGCGGCGGACTTGGCGGGCATGGCGAATCTCCTCGATGGCCCCGGCCGGAAAACGCCTGCACCGCGAAGGGGTTCCGCCCGGCTCCGTTCCACCGGCCGCACCCATCCCGCGGGTGCATGAAAGGGGTCACGGGAAATTTGGCCGCGGCCCCCAAAAACCCTTGAATGCGACAGGCATTCTGCGTATCTACGCCCCTGCCCAATTTCGCACGTGCCTGTGGCCGAGAAAAACATCCGAGGGCGAACACCGGGGACAGGTCCCGGATGCTTCGAAGGATGCGGCTTAAAGCAACGACGTAGCGGGCTTTTTTGGTCTCTGCCGGGTCTCCAACGCCCGGGGTTACTGAAGAGGCATCTACATCCTTGCCGCACGTGCGGACCGGGTACCTCCCGATCCAAAGCGACGGCGACGGAAAGGCAATCCGACAGCCCTGTTCGGTTGCTTGGTCCGTCACCCCTGACCCGCTGGCGCTCATCCCGCCGGCAAACCGGTACGTCACTGGTCGGACAGCCGTCTCCACAGCGGTCCCGATCACGAAGCGTCCCGGCGGTTTTGACCTCAGTCGCTTGGGAGAGCCCGGCAATGACCGACCGTATCCGCGAATTCCTCCGCACCGCCCGTCCCGAAGGTCCCTGCCTCGTGGTCGACCTCGACGTCGTGCGTGACAATTACCGTGCCTTCGCCAAGGCGCTGCCGGACACGCGCGTCTTCTACGCCGTGAAGGCGAACCCGGAGCCGGCCGTCCTCTCCGCGCTCGCCGAGCTCGGCTCGTCGTTCGACTGCGCCACCCCGGCGGAGATCGAGATGGCGCTGGCCGCCGGCGCGTCGCCGGACCGCATCTCCTACGGCAACACGATCAAGAAGGAGCGTGACATCGCCCGCGCCTACGCGCTCGGCGTCCGCCTCTTTGCGGTCGATTGCGAGGAAGAAGTCGGCAAGATCGCGCGCGTCGCCAGGGGCGCCAAGGTGTTCTGCCGCATCCTGTGCGACGGCGCCGGCGCCGAATGGCCGCTGTCGCGGAAGTTCGGCTGCGTGCCGGAGATGGCGATCGACGTGCTCGAGCACGCGCACCGCGTGGGCCTCGACGCCTATGGCGTCTCGTTCCACGTCGGCTCGCAGCAGGGCAATGTCGGCGCCTGGAACGGCGCGCTCGCGTCCGCGGCGATGATCTTCCGTGCCCTCGGCGAACGCGGCATCCAGCTCCGCATGGTCAACCTCGGCGGCGGTTTCCCGGCGAAGTACCTCAAGGAGATCCCGGTCGTGCAGACGTACGCCCAGGCCATCTCCTCGGCGCTTCGACGACACTTCGGCAACCGCATTCCGGAGACGATCATCGAGCCGGGCCGCGGCATGGTCGGCGACGCCGGCATCATCAAGTCGGAGGTCGTGCTGATCTCCCGCAAGGACGTCGGCGACCTCCGCTGGGTCTATCTCGACATCGGCAAGTTCGGCGGTCTCGCCGAAACGATGGACGAATCGATCCGCTACCCGATCCGCACCCCGCGCGACGGCGCTCCGATGGAGCCCTGCGTGCTGGCCGGCCCGACCTGCGATTCGGCCGACGTCCTCTACGAGAGGACGCCATACGACCTGCCGATCTCGCTCTCGATCGGCGACGAAGTGCTGATCGAAGGCACGGGCGCCTACACCACGACCTACTCGTCGGTGGCGTTCAACGGCTTCCCGCCGCTCAAGTCCTACGTGATCTAGGACCGGCGGCTCCGGCCGCCGGATCGGTCGAAGGTACGGCCTCGATCCTCCTCTCCCCGCCTGCGGGGAGAGGCCGGGTGAGGGGCAACGGCCTCGCGGGAGCGACATGCGCGGAGACTCTCTCCGGCGCCGCCGCCCTCACCCTGCCCTCTCCCCGCTGAAGCGGGGCGAGGGGAAGAAACCTCACCCCTTCTTCCTTCACACCGACTCCCGCCGGTTCGCGGGGCTTGGAGTGCACCATGGTCACGATCGACACCGAGCGGCTTTCCGACCGGCTCCCGCGCGAGGCGCTCCTCGACCGCGTGATGGGTCCGGAGCGGTTCCTCAAGCCGTCGCAGCTGCTGCGCGACGGCCGCGCGCCGAAACTCGCGATCGTCGCGCGCGACGGCCGCGAGATCGTCGGCACCGTGCGCCTGTGGGAAGTCGACGCCGGCGGCCGGCCGGCGCTGCTCCTCGGGCCGCTCGCGGTCGCGCCGGAGCGGCAGGGCGAAGGCATCGGCAGCCGGCTGATGCGGTCGGCGCTCAACCGCGCGACCGCGCTCGGCCACGGCGCGGTGATCCTCGTCGGCGATGCGCCCTACTACACCCGCTTCGGCTTCTCGGCCGACCTGACGGCCGACCTCGCCATGCCGGCGAAGGTCGACCCGGCGCGCTTCCTCGCGGTCGAGCTTCGCGAAGGCGCCCTCGCGGGCGCCGCGGGCGCCGTGACGGTGGACGTGGAGATGGTCCGAGGCATCGCCGCCCCGATGACCGGCGAGGCATGGCGCGTGGCCGCCTGAGGGCAGGCCCGCCGTCGCGGCGAGCCGGCGGCCGGGCGCGGGTTGTGGACCCCGTCCGGCCGCCGGGCGCGCCTTCCTTGCTTCACTTCAGCACCCGGTAGCGCAGATGCGTGACGCCCGTCCCCGCGACGGCCTCGAGCCGTTCGAGCGCCACGGGCGAGCCCGTCGTCCCGAATACCGGGATGCCCGCCCCGATCAGCACCGAGGCGACGTCGAGGCTGATCTCGTCGACGAGACCCCTCGCGAGCGCCTGGCGGAGGACCGTCGGCGTCCCCAGCGCGACGTCGCCGCCTTTCGCGAGGCGCCGCGCGATGGCGATGGCATCCTCGATGTCGTCGGTGAAGGTGAAGGGCGAGCCCGCCCTGCTCCACTCCGCCGGCGGCCGGTGGGTGAGCACGACGCAGGGAACGCCGAGCGGCGGCGCGCCCTGCCACGCGCCGGCAAGATCGAATGTGCGCCTGCCGGTGACCAGCGCGCCGATGTTTCCGGTGTGCGCCGCAAGGTAGCGCGCGCTCGCCGCCGAAACGCGGAACGGCGGCCCGTCGCCCGTTCTGGTGAAGCGGAAATCGGTGTCGCCCGCGCCGTACCAGGCGAACACCTGGTCCACCTCGTTGTTGGGACCGGCGACGAAACCGTCGAGGGACACGCTCATGTTGAAGGCGATTTTGGTCATCGTTCTCTCCTCTGCTGCCGCCTGTCGGAGCCATATTTAACTTATGGGTTATGTAACTAGCTAGTTATATATACCCTGTCAAGCCCGGCGCTTGCTGCCGCCGATCGCTTCCGGAAAGATCAGCCGATGACCGTGCTCCGTCCCGAAACGCGCTTCCTCGCCCCGCTGACCCGGCAGTTCGCGCCCTTCGGCCTCGTCGGCCGCGAGGTGGCGGTGAGCCTCCGGCCGGACGGCATCGGCCTCACCGGGGCACAATCCGGCGCCGTGGTGCTTGCCTTCGCCGCCATCGGGCGGCTGCGCTTCGGCTTCGACGAGCCGCGCCGGCTGGTGCCGATGCTCCGGCTCTGGCGGACGGGCGAGCGGCGGCCGCTCGTCTTCGTCGGCGACGGCGACCGGGCCGGTTTTGCCGCATTCGCGCGGGCGACGGCGGCGCAACTCCTCCGCGACCGCCCGGCGACGGTCCTCGAGACCGGCTCGGGCCTCTTCGCGCCGGTGTTCGGCATCGGCGCGCTGGGTCTCCTCGCGCTCGCCCTCACGGTCTTTGCGATCGTCCTCGCGGTGAAGGGCGATGACTGGTGGACGCCCCTCCCCGCGCTCGCGGTGACGGTCGTCGTCCTCGCCGTCCTCGCGCCGTGGCTCCTCCGCCACTACGTGCCGCGCCGCGTCGAGCGCATCGGGGACATCGAGCGGGCCCTTCCCTTCGCGCGGCAAACCGCCGGCAATCCTTGACTGTAACGGGAAGAGCCCCGATCAAATCCCGGCTGCATTTCCGGCCGCATCTCCAGCCATGAGGATACCGACGAAAAAATGACTGCCTGGCCCGTTTACGGACACATCGACGGCCCGATCGTGATGATCGGCTTCGGCTCCATCGGCAAGGGAACGCTCCCGCTGATCGAGCGCCACTTCACCTTCGACCGCTCGCGGCTGGTGGTGATCGATCCGGAGGGCCGCGACCGGGCAATAGCCGAAAGGCATGGCGCGCGCTTCATCCAGCAGGCAGTCACGCGCGAGAACTACCGCGAGCTCCTCGGCGGGCTCCTCGGCGCGGGCGGCGGCCGGGGTTTTTGCGTCAATCTCTCGGTCGACACGTCCTCGCTCGCGATCATGAAGCTCTGCCGCGAGATCGGCGCGCTCTACGTCGACACCGTCGTCGAGCCCTGGCCGGGCTTCTACTATGACCGGAACGTCGATGCCGAAGCGCGCACGAACCACGCGCTGCGTCAGACGACCCGCGCCGAGAAGGCGAGAAGCCCCGGCGGGCCGACCGCCGTGTCGTGCTGCGGCGCGAACCCCGGCATGGTGTCGTGGTTCGTCAAGAAGGCGCTGGTCGACGTCGCCACCGCGACGGGCCTTGCCTTCACCGAGCCCCGGCCGCACGACCGCGCCGCCTGGGCAGGGCTGATGCGGAGCGTCGGCGTCAAGGGCATCCACATTGCCGAGCGCGACACCCAGCTGTCGCGCAACCCGAAGCCGTTGAACGTCTTCGTCAACACCTGGTCCGTCGAAGGCTTCATTTCCGAGGGCCTCCAGCCGGCGGAACTGGCCTACGGCACGCACGAGACGTGGATGCCGGAGAACGCGCGCCGCCACTCCACCGGCAGCCGGAGCGGCATCTATCTCCTCCAGCCCGGCGCCAACACGCGCGTCCGCTCCTGGTGCCCGACGCCCGGCCCGCAATACGGCCTCCTCGTCACCCACAACGAGGCCCTGTCGATCGCCGATTACTTCAGCGTCCGCGACGGCGACGCGCTCGTCTACCGGCCGACCTGCCACTACGCCTACCACCCGTCGAACGACGCTGTCCTGTCGCTCGACGAGATGTTCGGCCGTGCCGGCCAGCGCCAGCCGGCCGAGCACATCCTCAACGAGACCGAGATCGTCGAAGGCGCCGACGAACTCGGCGTCCTCCTCTACGGCCATGCCAGAAATGCCTACTGGTACGGCTCGCAGCTTTCGATCGGGGAGGCGCGGGCGCTCGCGCCCTACCAGAACGCCACCGGCCTCCAGGTGTCCTCGGCCGTCCTCGCCGGCATGGTCTGGGCGCTCGAAAACCCACAGGCCGGCATCGTGGAGGCCGACGAGATGGACTACCGCCGCTGCCTCGAAGTGCAGCTGCCCTATCTCGGCCCCGTGAACGGCTACTACACCGACTGGACGCCGCTGACGGACCGGCCCGGCTTCTTCCCGGAGGACCTCGACACCTCCGACCCGTGGCAGTTCCGGAACATTCTGGTGCGGTAGCCGTCCTCGCCATTTGCCCCGCGATATGGTATAGTGCAATATCGGCAGGGGATGAAGACGGTCAGCTACCGCCCGAACGCGATCCGCCAGATGAGCGGGCTCCCGCCTGACATCCGCGACCGGATCAACGCCAAGGTCGTTCGGTACGCCGCGACCGGCGCGGGAGACGTGAAGGCGCTCAAGGGCGCGCCTTCATCTCGCCTGCGGGTCGGGGACTACAGGATCGTCTTCGATGAGACAGCGGTCGAGGTTCTCGTGCTTGCGGTCGCGCACCGCAGCGAGGTCTACCGGCGCTAGAGCATGATCCGAAGAAGTGGATGCCGGTTCTTCGACGAGGATCATGCTCCATCAAGGAAATGGAAGACGAGCGCGATCCGGCTCGAACGGATCACGCTTGAGGAGGCCCACATGAACAAACCCGTGACCATCACGACACCCGGCGGCGAGGAACTCGTGCTCGTGCCGAGGACCGAATACGAGGCTTTGATCGCCCGCGCCGGCGATGACGACGCCGAGGACGAGGGCCTGTCCCGGCTCGCCGAAGCCGAACACGCCGTGATGGCGACCGACGGAACCCGCGGCATTCCCGCCGGGATTGCGATGGAGATCGCCGGCGGCGCGAACGCACTGCGGGTCATCCGGGAATGGGTCGGCCTCACCCAGGCCGACCTCGCGGAGAGGGCTGAGACCGATCAGGGCACGATCTCGAACCTCGAGGCCGGGCGGCGCGGGACGTCGGCGGCGGTCTGGCGCAGGATCGGGAAGGCGCTCGATGCGCCGCTCGACCTCCTGATGCCCGGATGATCCGGGGCGCCGGCGCGGCACTCACCAATCGTTAACCACGCCGCTTTACCTTTCGGTAACGCTCGGGCTGAGCCCTCCGCGTCCGGATCGTGAAGCCGATGGCTCGACTGCCTGTCCTCGCCCTCCTGATGGCGACGTGCGCCGTCCCCGCTGCGGCGCAGGCCATCGGCGGCGCGCCGCTTCGCGGCACGGCCAACTCCCATGACCAGCTCGGCATGGTCGCCGGGCGTTTCACGCTCTACCCCGCCATCGAGATCTCCGGCCGCTTCTCCGGCGGCACGATCGGGTCGCCGGGCGCGAGCATCGTCCTGTCGCCCGAGCTCGTCGCGATCCACGATGCGTCGCCGCTCACCGTCACGACGACGCTGTCCGCCGACATCGTTCCCGTCGCCACCACGCGGACGAGCCTCGTGGTCGGCGCCGATGCCAGCGTCGACGTGCGCCTCGACCTGCCGGGTCTCTGGGACTTCGCCGTCCGCGCCGCCTACGGCCTCACCGGGCAGTCGAACCTCGACCCGCTGAACCCGGTCGGCCTCGACTTCGCCCCCGACGTCCACACGACCACCGCGACCGTCACGGCAACCGGGCCGGTCGGCGGCCTCGCGCTCGGGCTGACGCTCGAGGTCCGGCGCACCTTTTACGAGGACGGCGAGCTCGGCGGCGTGCCGGTCGACCAGGGCGACCGCAACAACCTCTTCCTCGAAGGCCGCGCCCGCCTCGCGACCGACGGCGCCGCCCGCTTCACCCCGTTCGTCGAACTCGCCTACGGCCGCCGCATCTTCGATCGCCCCATCGGCACCGATACCTTCGAGCAGGGTTTTGCCGCCGTCGAGCTGAGAGGCGGCGTCGCCTATGATTCGGCTCCCGTCCTCACCGGCGAGGTCTCGGCGGGCTACCGCCGCGAGCTCCCGGACGACGCCGCCCTGACGGGCCTCCGCGGCTTCACCTTCGCGGCGAGCTCCACCTGGTCGCCGCGCGAGCCCGTGGCCATAACCTTCGCGACGCAGACGACCTTTGCCGGCGATCCCTCACCGACCGCCGGCGGATCGGTGCGCCAGGACTGGTCCCTTCGCGGCACGATCGCGGTCCGCGAGAACACCGTCGCCGGCGCGACCGTCGCCTGGTCGACCGAATGGCTCGCGACCGGCGACGTCGAACGCTCGGCGCTCCTCGGGGCGGACGTCGCGTGGCAGCCGACGCGGTGGATCAGGCTCAGCGCTGGGGTCACCCAGCAATGGCTGTGGAGCACCGATCCGACTCGCACCGGCAGCTCCACGGCCATCGCACTCACCGCCCGCGTCCAGCGCTGACCCTGGTCCAGTCCAGAGCGTGATCTTCGTCGAAGAACCGGCAGCCGCTTCTTCGGATCATGTTCTAACGATAGCGCCGGGGCTGCTTCCACATCCGGCCGAGCTCGGCATCCCATTCCGGCGGATCGAACGGGATGGTGCCGCCCATCGGATAGCTGGTGAGTTCGCCGAAGAAGACTTTTCCGTTCGCCTCGTAGAGATCGACGCGGACGAAATCCGTCCCGGCGGAGAGGATCGAGGCGATCTCCGCCATCCGGCCGAACGACGCCGGCCGTTCGCCCTGGTAGAGCGGCAGCTGCCACTGGCGGAGGCCGAGCGGCCGGAAGTCCATGTCGAAACTGCCGGCGCGGAGATCGGTGAACCGGCCGTTCGCCACGATGAGGAGCCGCGGCTTCCCGTCGAAGCAGTAGAATTTGTAGTCGTTCGGGAGGGCGCCGCGGTCCTCGAGCAGCGTCTCGACGACGATGTTGCGCGGGATGCCGCGATAGCCCCACTCGCCCGTCCGGACGCCGAAATCCGTCGCGAGCCACGACCGCGCGGCGGCACGCATCGCTTCGGGGTCGCGTGGCGTGTCGGGCCGGAACACCTTCACCCAGGCGCTCCCGTGCGACGCCTTCATGACGAAGCGGTCGGGCAGCCCTGCCGGATCGAGCATCGCGGCATCGGAATAGGTCGCGATGACCGGGATGAGATGCTCGTCCCCGCCGAGCCGCTCGCGGACGAAGGCCCGTACCGCGACCTTGTCCGACCAGACCTTCAGGATCGGCCGGCGGTCGAAGAGCTTCCGGTAGAGGACCTTTTCGTTGAACGTCTTCGGGCGGACGATGTTCGGCCAGCGGCCGAACACCTGCCTGTAGGTCTGGATCGACGCGATGGCCGCCGGCCGCAATGCGCGCAGCCGCGACCGCAGCGCATCGCCGGCCAATCCGCCCTACCCTGCCATGCTGCCGAGAAGCTTGCCGAACTCGGACCGCAGTTCGTCCGCGATGTCCGGCCGCTTCAGCGCATAGGCGTAGTTCGCCGCAAGGAAGCCGCCCTTCGAGCCGCAGTCGAAGGTCCGGCCGGCGTAGCGAAGACCGTAGATCGGCTGTCTCCTTGCGAGGCGGATCATGGCGTCCGTGAGCTGGATTTCCCCGCCGGCGCCCGTCGTGTGGTCGTCGAGCTCCTCGAACAGCTGCGGCTGGAAGATGTAGCGGCCGTTGATGTAGAGATTCGACGGCGCCTCCGACGGCTTCGGCTTCTCGACCATCGCGGTGATGCGGTTCGTCGGGCCGACCTTCTCGCCGAGCGCGACGATGCCGTACTGGTTCGTCTTGTCCGGGTCGCATTCCGACAGCGCGAGGATGTTGCCGCCGACTTCGCGGTGCGCCTCGACCATCTGCGCCAGGCAGCCCGGATCGCTCTGCAGCAGCATGTCCGGCAGGATCACCGCGAACGGCCGCCCGCCGACGATCTCCTTGGCGCACCACACCGCGTGGCCGAGACCGGCCGGGATCTGCTGGCGGGTGAAGCTCGCCGCGCCCGGCGGCAGCTTGTCGTTGTGGAGCTTCTCGACTTCCTTGTGCTTGTTGCGGGCGTCGAGCGTCGCCTCGAGCTCGTACTGGATGTCGAAATAGTCCTCGATGACCGACTTGTTGCGGCCGGTCACGAACACGAAGTGCTCGATCCCCGCCTCGCGCGCCTCGTCGACGGCGTACTGGATCAGCGGCCGGTCGACCACCGGCAGCATCTCCTTCGGAATCGTCTTGGTCGCCGGAAGGAATCGCGTGCCGAGACCGGCGACGGGAAACACGGCAATGCGTACGGCTTCCGGCATGAAACTCCCCTTCGGACCCCGAGCCAGTTATGGCGGCTTCGCTTAACGAAGAAGCCTTCGGTACGGCTAACAAAGTATAAACGACTTCATTCCAATCTGACCGAAAGCCCGGTGCGTTCTGGCCGGGCCGTGGGTCGGATGGGTCTATGGCAGTCCTCGTTACGGGCGGCGCCGGCTATATCGGCAGTCACGCCGTGCTCGATCTCCTCGCCTCGGGCGAGCGGGTGATCGCGCTCGACGACCTGTCGACCGGATTCCGCTGGGCCGTCGCGCCGCAGGCCGAACTCGTCGTCGGCGACGTCGGCGACCAGAAGCTCGTGGCCGACCTCATCCGGACGCGCGAAATCGATGCGGTGATGCATTTCGCCGGCTCCGTCGTCGTGCCGGAATCGGTCGCGAAGCCTCTCCGCTACTACCTCAACAACACCGCCAAATCGCGAACGCTCATCGAAGCGGCGGTGCAGGGCGGCGTGAAGAATTTCGTCTTCTCCTCGACCGCCGCCGTCTACGGCCCCGATGTGGAGCAGCCCGTCGTCGAGGGCGCCGAGACCGCCCCCGTCACACCCTACGGGCGTTCGAAGCTGATGACCGAGACCATGCTCGCCGACACCGCCGCGGCGCATGGCCTCCGCTATGCCGCGCTCCGTTATTTCAACGTCGCCGGCTCCGACCCCGACCTGCGGACCGGACACTCGACCAAAGGCGCGACCCACCTCCTGAAGGTCGTCGTCGAGGCCGCGCTCGGCAAACGCGCCGGCGTCGACGTCTTCGGCACCGACTGGGACACGCCGGACGGCACCGGCGTCCGCGATTTCATCCACGTCTCCGACCTCACCCGCGCCCATGTCGCGGCGCTCGCCTACCTCCGGAACGGCGGCAGGAGCATCGTCGCCAATTGCGGCTATGGCCGCGGCTATTCGGTGCGGCAGGTGATCGATGCGGTCGAGCGCCTTTCCGGCCGCTCGTTCCAGGTCCGCAACGCGCCGCGCCGCACCGGCGATCTCGGTCTCGTCGTCTCCGACCCGTCGCTGCTGCGCGCCACGTTCGACTGGGCGCCGCGCCACGACGACCTCGACTTCATCGTCCGCACCGCCCTCGCCTGGGAGGAGCAGCTCGGCAAGCGGCGCTGAGGCCGCAGGATTGCCGCAAATGATTGATTCAACAGGGAACGAGGGTTCGTGATGTTTGCCGCATCGATCGCCAGCCGGGGCCGGGGGGCTTGGGCGTTGCCGATCGCTCTGATCGCGGGCCTCGTCGCCCTCGTCGCCGCGGGCAGCGCGCGTGCGGACGCGGCGTCCGACCGCTGGGTGCAGTCGTTCTGGCCGCGCGCCGAGGCCGCCGGCATCTCCTGGGCGACCTACTCGGCCGCCCTCGGCAATTTCGAGCCCGACCCCGGCGTCATCCCGCGCGCCACCAACCAGCCGGAATTCGTCCGCCCGATCTGGGACTATCTCGACGGCGCGGTCTCGGCGGAGCGCATCGCCAACGGCATCGCGAAGCTGCCGCAATACGGCCAGCTCCTCGCCGACATCGAGGCGCGCTACGGCGTCAACCGCTACGTCGTCCTCGCGATCTGGGGCCTCGAGAGCGCCTATGGCGCGATCCTCGCCAACCAGAACGTCGTGAAGCCGGTGATCCGCTCGCTCGCGACGCTCGCCTATCAGGGCGGCTCGCGCCAGAACTACGGCGAGACGCAGTTGATCGCGGCGCTGAAAATCCTCCAGCGCGGGGACGTCACCCTCGCCAACATGACCGGCTCCTGGGCCGGCGCGATGGGGCACACCCAGTTCATCCCGACGACCTTCGAAGCCTACGCCGTCGACTGGGACGGCGACGGGCGCCGCAACGTCTGGTCCTCGATCCCCGACGCGCTCGCCTCGACCGCCTCCTACCTCAACCGCATGGGCTGGGAGCCCGGCAAGACCTGGGGCTACGAGGTCCGCCTTCCCGACGGCTTCGACTATCGGCTCTCCGAGAGCGGCGACACGCGGACGCTGGCGCAGTGGTCGGCGATGGGCATCACCCGCGCCTCGGGCTCGGCCTTCCCGCGGCCGACCGACACGGCGACCCTGTGGGTGCCCGCCGGCGCCCACGGCCCGTCGTTCCTCCTCCTCGACAATTTCCGCGTCATAAAACGCTACAACAACGCCAACTCCTACGCGCTCGCGATCGGCCACCTCGCCGACCGCCTGCAGGGTTTCGGCACCTTCCGCCAGGAATGGCCGCGGAACGAGCGCCCGCTCACCGAAAGCGAGCGCCGCGAGCTGCAGCAGCTCCTCGCCCGCCTCGGCCTCTACGGCGGCGCCATCGACGCGGTGGTGGGCACCGGCACGCGCACGGCGATCATGACCTATCAGCGCCAGGCCGGCCTCACTGCGGACGGCTACCCGTCGGACCTTCTGTTGCAGTCGCTCCGCAACCGGTAGACTCCCGCGGCGGCGCCGGCCGTCCGGCCGGCCGCCGCGAATTTCCGCGGGAGCGCGCGTGCAGAAGCGGGGCCTCTCGAACTTCGCCCTGTTCCTCGTTGCGGTGATCCTCGCCTCGGCCGGGATCGCCGCGACGACGGTGGCGGTCGCGCAGGGCCCCGCCCAGCGCCTCTTCGAGCGCGCCGCACCCGCCGGGGAGATCGTCGTCGCGCAGGCGACCGGCACGGCCGCGCGCGGCGACGCGCCCGTCGTGAAGGACGAGGACGCGCTGAAGCTCCTGGTGGTGGGCGACTTCATGGCGTCGGGGCTGGTGCGCGGCCTCGAAACCACCTACGCCGCCGAGCCGCGGCTCGTGGTGATCGACCGGACCAGCGGCTCCTCCGGCATCGTCCGCGCCGACTACTACGACTGGATCGCCGAGCTGCCGGGCATTCTCGCCGAGGTCGGGCCCGACTTCGTCGTCGTCATGATCGGCACCAATGACCGCCAGGAAATGCGGACCGGCGACGGCACCGAGCGGCTCCGCTCACCCGGCTGGGACACGGAATACGCTGCCCGCGCCACCGCCATCGCCGCGATCCTCGCCGGCACCGGCAAGCCGGCGCTGTGGGTGGGCCAGCCGCCCATGCGCCAGCGCTCGATGTCGACCGACATGGCGTTCTTCAACTCGGTCTATCAGGCGGCGATCGAGGGCATCGGCGGCGTCTATGTCGACGTCTGGGACGCCTTTGCCGACGTCGACGGCCGCTTCACCGCCACCGGTCCCGACGTCGCCGGCCAGACGCGCACGCTTCGCGGCGACGACGGCTTCAGCCTCACCACCGCCGGCCGGGTCAAGCTCGCCTACTATGTCGACCGCGAGATCCGCCTCCCCGGCGCCGGCGACGCCGTCGTCTTCCTCGCCGACCCGCAGCCCGGCAATCGCCCGGAGGTGCTGCCCGACGGCACGCGCCAGCTCGTCGGCCCCGTCATCGCCTTCGCCCAGCCGCCCCCCGGCGCGCCCGCCGAACTCCTCGACCGCGCGCCGGTGATCGTCTCGGGCACCGCGCAATACCGCCTCCTCGTCCGCGGCGAATCGCTCCCGCCCGTCGCCGGCCGTGCCGACGATTTCCGCTGGCCGCGGCCGGGCCTCGTGCCCGCCGCAGCAACGGCGCCGCCCGTCGCATCCGCCCCGCCGCCCGGCGAGCCCGCCGCCGCTCCGTGAGCGATTTCCGCGCCTTTCCGCGACATCGGCACGCGAATGCCACGAAATGCCGCGACCCCCTTTCCTGTGGCGCCGGAGCAGCCTATATCAGCGCCACTGGACGGGCCGCTCGGCCCGTTCGTCGTCTTGGCGCGGGGTGGAGCAGCCCGGTAGCTCGTCAGGCTCATAACCTGAAGGTCACAGGTTCAAATCCTGTCCCCGCAACCAAGATCCTCATCCGTTTCGAGCGGTCAGGCCCAAGGCTTGGCCGCTTTTTTGTTGCCGGGCTCCGCCCTCGGACCGTCGTGAAGGCCGCGTGAGGCCACCGCGCCGCTGGCCATGAGCGTGCCGAAGGTGATCGCCAGGAAGTACTCGGCCGGCACGCCGTCTCGTCGCCAGGTGCGGGCGGAGGGGTGGTGGGCCATGGGAATCAACCCTCCTGGCTGCCACGCCCGAAAGGCGTTCAGCGACGCGCCAGCCGCCGCCCCGCGCGCAGCACCGCGCGGGCGCTGCTGGCGGCGACGTATTCGAGGCGGCTGCGGTAGCAGCCGAACTCGCCGAGGAACTTGCGGCCGCGGCGGCGGATGTCGCCGGAAATTGCCGAGGGTACTGCCGCCGGACATGCTCGTCTGTCCCGCGAGATTGTGGCTCGTCGCAAACACGTGGCCGCCGGCGCGCGTCACCTTGCCGGTGAAGAGATCGAGCGGCTTTCCCTCGGCGAGGCACGCGGCGATGGCGTCGAGCACGACGTCGTAAGCGCTTGCCCTGATCGCATAGGCGTGCGTGGTGAGCGTCCAGCGGATCGGCAGGAGCGACGTCCGCGCGAACGGTTTTTCGATGATCACGTTGTGCCAGGGCCAGCGGTAGAGCGTCAGCACGTCCCACGGCGTGGCGCGCACCGCCTGCTCCACCTGCGCCCAGCGCGCGGCGAACCGCCGGCGGAAGATCACGTCGTCCTCGAAGATCGCGACGGAACTCCACCCTTCGGCGCGCGCGAGCTCGATGACGCGGACCACCGCGTCGATCAGGCTGACAGGGCCGGGCGCGCCAAAGGGTTTCGTCCGCGGATCGTCGGCGGCGACGCGCTCCGCCTCCACGACCCGGTAATTGCTGACGCCGACGCTCGCGAGCGACGCCTCGAACTCCGCCCGCCGCTGCGGCGCAGCGAAGGGGGCGTGAACGACGCAATAGGCGTCGAACGTATTGCCGAAAGACACGTCCAGCTCCGCTTGCCTCGGGCGCGACACGCGCCGCGGGAAGCTAGCCTGCCGACCCTTACCGGAAAACCCTCGCGCCGCCGCTTCGCCCGTTGACCCGGCACGGTTGGCGCGCGATTTTTTCGACCAGTTGATTCGACCAATCGGCGGGGCCGGCGCGTGAAGAAGATCCAGTCCTCGGAGGCGAAAACGCACCTCCTCCGCCTCCTCGACGAAGTGGAGGCCGGCGGCAGCTACGTCGTCACCCGGCACGGCCGCGCCGTCGCTCGCCTCGTCCCCGAGGCCGACCGCCGCGCCGACGCCACCCAGAAAGCGCTGCTGGCGCTCGAAAAGATCGGAAAGCGCCTGCCGATGCTGACGCTCGCCGACATCATGTCGGGCCGCCACGATGGGCACGATTCCTGATGGCCCTCGTCATCGATGCGACGGTCACCGGCTCGCTCCTCCTTCCTGACGATCTCCTGCCGTTGACGCGGCGCCTCCGCGAGGCGATGCGCCACGAGCGCATTCTGGTGCCGTGGGTGTGGTGGTTCGAGGTCCAGAACCTCCTCGTCGCCAATGAGCGGCGCGGCCGGCTCGGCCCGGACCATACCGAGCGCATCCTCGACGCGATGCGCCGCCTCCCGGTCGAGCGCGACGCCGCGCCCGAGGAAGGCGTCACCCTCGCCCTCGCCCGCCGCCACGGCCTCTCCATCTA
>JADLGL010000057.1 GCA_020849325.1 Bauldia sp.
CACGACCTTCGCTTCCTTGCCGGCCGCCGGCCCGGCCGATAATGGGAACAAATGGGAACCGAGCTGATTCCGGACGGCGTCGAGCGTATCGATCTCAAGGCGGCGCTCGAGGAGCGCTACCTCGCCTACGCGTTGTCGACCATCACTGGCCGCGCGCTCCCGGACGCGCGCGACGGCCTGAAGCCGGTCCATCGCCGCATCCTCTACGCGATGCGCCAGCTGCGCCTCGATCCCGGCTCGGGCTTCAAGAAGAGCGCCCGCGTCGTCGGCGACGTCATCGGCAAATACCACCCGCATGGCGACCAGTCGGTCTACGACGCGCTCGTCCGCCTCGCGCAGGACTTCGCGGTCCGCTATCCGCTCGTCGACGGGCAGGGCAATTTCGGCAATGTCGACGGCGATGGCGCCGCGGCCATGCGCTACACCGAAGCCCGCATGACGGAGGTGGCGCGCCTCCTCCTCGACGGCATCGACGAGAACGCGGTCGACTTCCGCGAAACGTATTCCGGCGAAGAGAAGGAGCCGATCGTCCTTCCCGGCGCCTTCCCGAACCTGCTCGCCAACGGTTCGGCCGGCATTGCCGTCGGCATGGCGACGTCGATCCCGCCGCACAACGCAGCGGAACTCTGCGACGCCGCGCTCCACCTCATCAAGCATCCGAACGCCACGATCGAAAAACTCGTCGACCTCGTGCCGGGACCCGATTTCCCGACCGGCGGCATCATCATCGACGATCCCGCGACGATCCGCGAAGCCTACCGTACCGGCCGCGGCGGTTTTCGCGTGCGGGCGCGGTGGGAGACCGAGGACCAGGGCCGCGGCACCTATGTCGTCGTCGTCACCGAGATCCCGTACCAGGTCCAGAAGTCGAAGCTCATCGAGCACATCGCCGAGCTTCTGCAGAACAAGCGCCTGCCGCTCCTCGCCGACGTCCGCGACGAATCGACCGACGACATCCGCGTCGTGCTGGAGCCGAAGTCGCGGACCGTCGACGCGGCGATCATGATGGAATCGCTGTTCAAGCTGACCGACCTCGAATCGCGCATCTCGCTCAACATGAACGTGCTGTCGCGCGGCGTGGTGCCGAAGGTGATGTCGCTCGGCGGCATCCTCCTCGAATGGCTGGAGCACCGCCGCGTGGTGCTCGTCCGCCGCTCGGAGTTCCGCCTCGACAAGATCAAGGCGCGCCTCGAAATCCTCGGCGGCTTCCTGATCGCCTACCTCAACCTCGACGAGGTGATCCGGATCATCCGCTACGAGGACGAGCCGAAGGACGTCCTCATGGCGGCGTTCTCCCTCACGGAGAACCAGGCCGAGGCGATCCTCAACATGCGGCTCCGGAACCTCCGGAAACTCGAGGAGGCGGAAATCCGCACCGAGCACGACGCGCTCGTCGAGGAGCAGGGCCAGATCGAGGCGCTCCTCGGCTCGACCGACCGGCAGTGGCAGACCGTCGCCTGGCAGGTCTCCGAGGTGAAGAAGGCGTTCGGCCAGAACACGCCGCTCGGAAAACGCCGCACGACCTTCGCGGTCGCGCCGACGCATGCCGAAAGCGACATCGAGCTCGCGATGATCGAGCGCGAGCCGATCACCGTCATCGTCTCCCGCCTCGGCTGGATCCGGGCGATGAAGGGCCACATCGCCGATTTCTCGGGGCTCACCTTCAAGACCGGCGACGAGCTTCGCACCGCGTTCCACGCCCAGACGACCGACAAGCTCCTCGTCTTCTCGACCGCCGGGCGATTCTACACGCTCGGCGCCGACGGGCTGCCCGGCGGCAAGGGGCAGGGCGAGCCGATCCGCCTGATGGCGGACCTTGCCGACGGCGAGGACATCGTCTCCGTTTTTCCTCACGATCCCGAGCGGAAGCTGCTCCTCGTCTCGACCGAGGGGAGGGGCTTCGTCGTCCCCGAGGCGGAGGTGGTCGCGAACACCCGGAAGGGCAAGGCGGTCATGGGCATCGACGCGCCGTTCGAGGCCAAGCTCGTGGTGGCGGCGCGGGGGGATCAGGTGGCGATCATCGGAGAGAACCGGAAGCTCCTGATCTTCCCGCTGTCGGAGGTGCCGGAACTGCCGCGCGGCAAGGGCGTCCGGCTGCAGAAATACAAGGACGGCACGGTGTCCGACGTCCGCGTCTTCGCCGCGGCTTCCGGCCTCATTTGGGTCGACAGCTCCGGCCGCAGCTACACGCGGACGATGGACGACCTCCGCGAATGGATCGGCGACCGCGCCCAGGCCGGCCGCCTGCCGCCGCCGGGCTTCCCCCGGACCAACACGTTCGGCACGCCGGCGATCGGGTGACGCGCGGGCTGCCAATCGCCCCACGTCGTTCCCGTGCCGCCGCAGGCGAAACCCGGAACCCTTTGTTCCACCGACGAGATCCAGCAACGAGGCTGCACACCCTAGGCCGTGCAACGGGAACAGAAGGTTCCTGCTCTCCGCTTCGCTGCGGCCGGAACGCCGGGGTGGGGCAGGCCTGCCCTTGCGGCCCATCGCTGCGGCCAGGGCTGCCCCGACCCCGCCGCGTGGCGCCGGAACACCCCATATGCTAAGGCGCGGCCCTGCCGGCCGGCCGCCCGTGCCGCCCTGGCGCAGAGGAGACGCTGCCGATGATGAAGGGCTTCTTCACCGCCTCGCTGGCCGAGAGCGATCCCGAGATCGCCGATGCGATCGGTAAGGAGCTGCATCGCCAGAACGACGAGATCGAGCTGATCGCGTCGGAGAACATCGTCTCGCGCGCCGTCCTCGAAGCGCAGGGCTCGGTCCTCACCAACAAGTACGCCGAAGGCTATCCGGGCAAGCGCTACTATGGCGGTTGCCAGTTCGTCGACATTGCGGAAAACCTTGCGATCGAGCGGGCAAAGAAGCTGTTCGGCGCCGGCTACGTCAACGTCCAGCCGAACTCCGGCAGCCAGGCCAACCAGGCCGTCTACCTCGCGCTGTCGAAGCCCGGTGACACCGTCCTCGGCATGAGCCTCGCCGCCGGCGGCCACCTCACCCACGGCGCCCCGCCCAACATGAGCGGCAAGTGGTTCAACGCCGTCCAGTACGGCGTCCGCCGGCAGGACGGCGAGATCGACATGGACGAGGTCGAGACGATCGCGAAGGACACGAAGCCGCAGGTGATGATCGCCGGCGGCTCGGCCTATTCGCGCATCATCGACTTCGCCGCGTTCCGCGCCATCGCGGATTCGGTCGGCGCGATCTTCATGGTCGACATGGCCCATTTCGCCGGCCTCGTCGCCGCCGGCCTCTATCCGAACCCGCTGCCGCACGCCCACGTCGTCACCACCACCACGCACAAGACGCTCCGCGGCCCGCGCGGCGGCATGGTGCTGACGAACGACGAGGACATCGCGAAGAAGATCAACTCGGCCGTCTTCCCCGGCCTTCAGGGCGGCCCGCTGATGCACGTCATTGCCGCGAAAGCCGTGGCCTTCGGCGAGGCGCTCCGTCCGGAGTTCAAGACCTACGCGCAGAACGTCGTCGCGAACGCCAAGGCACTCGCCGACGCGATGTACAGCGCTGGCCTCGAAGTCGTCTCGGGCGGCACCGACACGCATCTCCTCCTCGTCGATCTCCGGCCGAAGAAGCTCACCGGCAAGGCGGCGGAGATCGCGCTCGGCCGTGCCAACATCACCTGCAACAAGAACGGCGTCCCGTTCGACCCGGAGAAGCCGGCGATCACGTCGGGCATCCGCCTGGGCAGCCCGGCGGGCACCAGCCGCGGCTTCGGCGTGAAGGAGTTCACCGAGATCGGCGACATGATCCGCGAAACCCTCGACGGGCTCGTCGCCAACGGCGATGCTGGCAATGGTGCCGTCGAGTCGGCGGTCCGGACGCGGGTGAAGAAGCTCACCGACCGGTTCCCGATCTACGGCGTCGCCTGATCCCGTAACGGCTGCGGAGGCCGTGGATGCGGTGCCCTTATTGCGGCAGCGACGACACGCAGGTGAAGGACTCGCGTCCGTCGGGTGACAACACCTCGATCCGGCGGCGGCGGGTCTGCACGGCCTGCGGCGGGCGTTTCACCACCTTCGAGCGCATCCAGCTCCGCGAGCTCACGGTGCTGAAGAAGAGCGGCCGGCGCGTTCCGTTCGACCGCGACAAGCTCGTCCGTTCGGTTCAGGTGGCGCTCCGGAAGCGCCAGGTCGAGCCCGACCGCGTCGAGCGCATGATCAACGGCGTCGTCCGCCAGCTCGAGAGCACCGGCGACGGCGAAGTGTCGTCCGACCAGATCGGCCTCCTCCTGATGGAGGGCCTGAAACGCCTCGACGACGTCGCCTATGTCCGCTTCGCCTCGGTCTATCGCGATTTCCGCGAAGCCAAGGATTTCGAATCGGTCCTCGACGAGCTGTCGAAGGAGCCGACCCTCGACCTCCAGCGTCCGCCGGTGAAGGTGGAGGACTAGGTTCGGCTTTCACGGAGTTCGGGTGTGGCTGAGCGGGACTGGTTCCGAAATGAAACCTGGAGTGACGCGATCGCATCAGAGTTTGCCGCTCGCCTCCGGCGGGCCCGCGGCAAGGCGCAGTACCTTCGTATTCAAGCCACGTATCTAGCGATTTCGCATCCGGAAGCGGCGCTGTCACTTCTCGACCAGTATTTCGATCTTGGAATGAGCTCATTCGACCTTGCACAGGCCTACAACGTCAAGGGTCAGGCACTGGCGTCTCTAGGCGACATTGATGCAGCGATAGTTGCGTATGAGGCGGCTCTCCTACGTGAACGTGGGTCGCCCGGTGTGCTCACGCAGTCGTACCTGGACCTCCCGCTATTGCTCCTGGAGACGAAGCGAGTAGCCCTCTACCCTCGTGCACTGAAGGTGCTGGAAGACCATCGCGCCCGCGTAGTCTGGCCTGTTGAGCAGTACCGAAGCCATGGGGCACGTGCGTTGTTGCTCCAGCATTTCGGTAGATTTGCCGAAGCGCGTGAGCAGGCGAGATTGGCAATGACGGCGTCCGCCCGGACGCAGTCGGGTTTCCGGTATCATCAGGACTTGGGCTTGGTACGCACTACCACAGACGGATTTGGAAAGAGGGTCAAAGCATTGGCGGAAGGAAGGGCGCCGTGAACGCGCCCATCGGATCACCATCAGTCGACCCCGAACTCGACCGTCGCATCATGGCGGCGGCGCTGCGTATCGGCCGCCACAATCTCGGCCGCACCTGGCCGAACCCCGCCGTGGGCGCGATCCTCGTCCAGCCGGAGGGCGCCGGCCCGCGCATCGTCGGGCGAGGGTGGACCGCCAAGGGCGGGCGCCCGCACGCCGAGGTCCGCGCACTGGCGCAGGCCGGCGCGGAGGCGCGCGGCGCCACCGCCTACGTCACGCTCGAACCATGCTCGCATCACGGCAAGACGCCGCCCTGCGCCGAGGCGCTGATCGCCGCCGGCGTGTCGCGTGTCGTCATCGCGATGGTCGATCCCGACCCCCGCGTTGCCGGCCGTGGTGTGGCCTTGCTGGAGGCCGCCGGCATCGAGGTGACCGCCGGCGTCCTCGAAGCCGAGGCGCGGCTCGCCCATGGCGGCCACATCAGCCGGGTGACGCGCGGCCGGCCGTGGGCGCTGCTGAAGCTCGCCGTCTCGGCCGACGGCATGATCGGCCGGCGCGAGGGCGAGCGCATGCTCATCACCGGCAAGGCCACCTATGACCGCGTCCAGGGCATCCGGGCGGAGAGCGACGCGATCCTCGTCGGCATCGGCACCGTCGAAGTCGACGATCCGCGCCTCACCGTTCGCCAGCCCGGCGCGGACGAGATGGACCCCGTCCGGGTCGTCGTCGACACCGAGGCGCGTCTCCCGCTCGCAACCAATCTCGTCCGCACCGCGCGCGACATCCCGCTGTGGATCGTGGCCGGGGAGGGCGCCGATGCCGCCCGCGTCGCGGCGCTGGAGGAGGCGGGCGTCCGCGTCATTCGCGTCCGCGAAGGCACCGGCGGTCTCGACATGTCGGCCGTCTTCCAGGCCCTCGGCGCCGCGGGCCTGACCCGCGTCCTCGTCGAGGGCGGCTCCCGCATCGCCGCCTCGCTCGTCACCAACGACCTCGCGGACGAGGTGATCCTCTTCCGCGCTTCGGTCGTCGTCGGCCCCGGCGGCGTCCGCGCCCTCGACGGCAACGCGCTGTCGGCCATCGAGCGGAGTCCCCGCTACCGCCTCGTCGAAGAGTCGCAGGTGGGGGAAGACCAGATGCGGCGCTACCTCCGAGCGACTACCTAGAGGCCATGTTCACCGGCATCGTCACAGCGATCGGCACCGTGGTGTCGGTCCAGAAGCACCCGGAACTCACCCGGTTCGTCATCGACAGCCCCGAGATCGCCAATCCGCCGGCGATCGGCGCATCGATCGCCTGCAGCGGCGTCTGCCTTACCGTGGTCGAGGCCACCGTGGGCGACGACCTCCGTTTCCTCGTCGAGGCCGGGCCGGAAACACTTGCACTCACAACTGCTTCACGCTGGACGCTCGGCACGCGGCTGAACCTCGAACGCGCGCTCCGCATGGGCGACGAACTCGGCGGCCACCTCGTGTCGGGCCATGTCGATGGCCTCGCCGAGATCGTCGAACGCATCGAGCACCCCGAGACCGTCGAGTTCCGCTTCCGCGCCCCGAAATCGCTTTCGCGCTTCATCGCCCAAAAAGGCTCGGTGTGCCTCGATGGCACGTCGCTGACCGTGAACGGCGTCGACGGCGACCGATTCGACTGCCATCTGATCCCGCACACGCTTGCCGTTACGACATGGCAGGCGCGGCAAAAGGGCGACCCCGTCAACCTCGAAGTCGATCTCATCGCGCGCTACACGGAGCGGCTCCTCACGGTCCGCTAGCGAGCGGCGCCCGCGTTTCGTCCGAATGGGGTAGAGTTGGTCCCATGGTTGCAGTCGCACCATCGTCGAACTTCGTCGTTCCGAGAAAGCCCGACATCCGGGTGCTCGTGATCGATGCGCGCTTCTACGAGGGCATCGCCGATGCCCTCTTCGCCGGCGCCGCCGCGGTGCTGGAGCAGGCGGGAGCGAAGGTCGAGCGCGTCTCGGTGCCCGGCGTTCTCGAGGTCCCGACGGCGCTCGCGATGGCGTCCGGGGTCGAAGGCCTGCACGACGGCTATGTCCTCCTCGGCTGCGTCATCCGCGGCGAGACCACGCACTACGACATCGTCGCCGGCGAATCGGCGCGCGTGATCGCCGACCTGTCGGCGCAGCGCCTGCTCGCCGTCGGCAACGGCATCCTCACCGTCGAGAACGAGGCGCAGGCCTGGGCGCGGGCGCGTGCGACCGAGCAGGACAAGGGCGGCGGCGCCGCCAAGGCGGCCCTCGCGATGATCGCGCTCCGCGAGCATTTCTACGGGGTTTCGGCGTGACCGCCGCGAACGCTCCCGCCAAACGCGCCGGCCCGCGTCCGGCCAACGCGCGCGGCGCCTCGCGCCTCGCCGCCGTTCAGGCGCTCTACCAGATGGAGCTCGGCGGCACGTCGATCGAGGAGGTGCTGGCCGAATTCGAGACCTGGCGCCTCGGGCAGGAGCTCGACGGCGACACCTATCGCGAAGCCGATGCCGCGTTCTTCCGCGATCTCGTCCGCGGCGTCGTCGCCGACCAGCGCGAGCTCGACGCCCGCATCCACGAGAATCTCGTCGACGGCTGGCCGCTCGCCCGCCTCGACGTGACGCTCCGTTCGATCCTCCGCGCTGCGGCGTGGGAGCTCGCCTCGAAGCGCGACGTGCCGGCCCGCGTCGTCATCACCGAGTTCGTCGACGTCGCGAAGGCGTTCTTCGGCAACGAGGAGCCGAAAATGGTCAACGGCGTCCTCGACACGCTCGCCAGAAGCTACCGGCCGGGCGAGTTCGAAGGCCCGGCGGCGGTCCGGCCGGCGCGGTGAGCGGCGCGGAGAAGACCGCCGGCGAATTCGACCTCATCGACCGCTATTTCCGGCCGCTCGCCGGCAAGGGCAGCCTCGATCTCCGCGACGACGTCGCCCTCCTCGTTCCCGAGCCGGGCACGAGCCTGGTGGTGACGACCGACATGGTCGTCGAGCACGTCGATTTCTTCCCCGACGATCCGCCGGAGGCGATCGCCGCCCGCGCGCTCCGCGTGAACGTCTCCGACCTCGTCGCCAAGGGCGCCGACCCCGTCGCTTTCGTGCTGGCGCTCGGCCTTGCCGCGGACCGGAACGAGGCGTGGGTGGCGCGCTTCGCCGCCGGCCTTGCCCGCGACATCGGCCGCTTCGGCATCGCCCTCGTCGGCGGCGATCTCAGCCGCGCCGGCGTCACCACGGTCGCGATCACTGCGTTCGGCCGGGTGCCGAACGGGAAACTCGTCCCGCGCGGCGGCGCGCAGCCCGGCGACGTCGTGTTCGTCTCCGGCACCATCGGCGATTCCGCCCTCGGCCTCCGGCTCCGCCGGGGCGAACTCGCGCCGCCGCCGGACGTCGGCCACCGCCATCTCCTCCGCCGCTTCCTCACGCCCGAGCCGCGAATCGAGCTGGCTGGCGCCATCCGCGCCCATGCGAGCGCCGCGATGGACCTCTCCGACGGCCTCGCCGGCGATCTTGCCAAGCTGTGCGGGGCATCCGGTGTCTCCGCGCGCATCGACGTCGCCAGCGTCCCGCTGTCGGCCCCCGCTGCGGCAATGCTCGCAGCCGACGGAAACCTCTGGCAGGTGATTCTCGGCGGCGGCGAGGACTACGAGATTCTCTGCACCGTGCCGGCGTCCGCAGCGGCGGCCTTCGCCACGGCCGCGGCCACCGCCGGGGTCGCCTGCGCGCCGATCGGCACGATCGCGGCGGGCGAGAGAGCGCCGGTGTTCGTCGGCGCGGACGGCGCGCCGCTCGCGATCGCCCGTCCCGGCCACGATCACTTCGCCGGCGCCTGAGCGGCTCCGCGAATCCAGCGTTCCCGCGATCGTCGACCTGAAAGTCGTGCCCGAGTTTGGGACAGTGATGCTGTCCTTTTTTCTTGTGCCTCGTCTGGCCCGTGGATGATCGAACTTTGCTGACTAGGTCGTTGATTCTCCGCCTTGACTGGCCCTGACCTTGCAGCCAAGGTCGCACCCGCTGTTGGGGGGGCCGCAGCGCGACCTCTCGTGGAATTTCGTCCAATCCAAACCGGGCGCGGCCGCAGGCGGATCGCGGGAGGACCGGTCACACCGAGGGGGTGAGTTCTGTGATCTATGCAATTATTGTGGCTGGCCTGATCGCCGTGGGTTACGGCGTCTGGGCCACCCGCTCCGTGCTTGCGGCAGACGCGGGCAATGCGCGCATGCAGGAGATCGCAGGGGCGATCCAGGAAGGCGCGCGGGCGTATCTGACCCGCCAGTACACGACGATCGCGATCGTCGGCATTCTCATCTTCGCTCTCGGCTTCTGGCTCCTCGGCTGGCGCGTCGCGCTCGGCTTCGCCATCGGCGCGGCGCTCTCGGGCGTCGCCGGCTTCATCGGCATGACCATCTCGGTGCGCGCCAATGTCCGCACCGCACAGGCCGCCTCGCGGAGCCTTGCCTCGGGCCTGTCGGTGGCGTTCCGCGCCGGGTCGATCACCGGCATGTACGTCGCCGGTCTCGCCCTCCTCGGCGTTGCGGTCTACTTCTGGGTCCTCACCGGCCCGATGGGCCTCGAATACACCGACCGCGAAGTCATCGATTCGCTGGTCGCCCTCAGCTTCGGCGCCTCGCTGATCTCGATCTTCGCCCGTCTCGGCGGCGGCATCTTCACCAAGGGTGCGGACGTCGGCGGCGACATGGTGGGCAAGGTCGAGGCCGGCATTCCGGAGGACGATCCCCGCAACCCCGCCACGATCGCCGACAATGTCGGCGACAATGTCGGCGACTGCGCCGGCATGGCGGCCGACCTCTTCGAGACGTCGGTGGTGACGACCGTCGCCACCATGGTTCTCGCGGCCATCCTTCTGCCGGTCGAGTGGCGGGATGAAGGCATGCTGCTCCCGCTCGCCATCGGCGGCGTCTGCATCATCACCTCGATCGTCGGCGCGTTCTTCGTCCGCCTGTCGGCGAACAACAACATCATGGGCGCCCTCTACAAGGGACTGATCGCCACCGGCGTCCTGTCGCTGATCGGCCTGATCCCGGCGCTCCTGGCCGTGTTCGGCGGCCTCGGCGACGAGATCGTCGTCGCGGGCAAGACCTTCACGCCGATGACGCTCTTCTGGTGCGGCGTGATCGGCCTTGCGATCACCGGCCTCATCGTCGTCATCACCGAATACTACACCGGCACCAACCGGCGTCCGGTGAACTCGATCGCCGAAGCCTCGGTCACCGGCCACGGCACCAACGTCATCCAGGGCCTCGCCGTCTCGCTCGAGTCGACGGCGCTGCCGGCGATCGTGATCATCGCGGGCATCCTCGCGACCTTCAATCTCGCCGGCCTCTTCGGCATCGCGGTCGCGGTCACCACCATGCTCGCGCTGTCGGGCATGATCGTCGCCCTCGACGCCTTCGGCCCGGTCACCGACAATGCCGGCGGCATCGCCGAAATGTCGGGTCTGCCGAAGGAAGTCCGCCACAACACCGACGCGCTCGACGCCGTCGGCAACACGACGAAGGCCGTCACCAAGGGCTACGCGATCGGCTCGGCCGGCCTCGGCGCCCTCGTGCTCTTCGCCGCCTATACGCAGGATCTCAACTTCTTCTCGTCGACGGCCGAACCGGGCTCGATCTTCGAGGGGCTCGGCCCGATCGCCTTCTCGCTGGCCGACCCCTACGTCGTCGCCGGCCTCCTCTTCGGCGGCCTCCTGCCGTTCCTCTTCGGCGGCATGTCGATGACCGCCGTCGGCCGCGCGGCCCAGTCGGTGGTCGTCGAGGTCCGGCGGCAGTTCAAGGCGAAGCCGGGCATCATGGCCGGCACCGAGCGGCCGGATTACGGACGCGCGGTCGACATGCTCACGCGGGCAGCGATCCGGGAAATGATCATCCCGTCGCTGCTGCCGGTGCTGTCGCCGATCATCGTCTTCTTCGTCATCCGCTGGATCGGCGGCCCGGCCGCGGGCTTCGCCGCCCTCGGCGCCATGCTCGTCGGCGTCATCATCACCGGCCTCTTCGTCGCCATCTCGATGACCGCCGGCGGCGGCGCGTGGGACAACGCCAAGAAATCCTTCGAGGACGGCTTCACCGACAGCCACGGCGTGAAGCACTTCAAGGGCTCGGACGCCCACAAGGCCTCCGTGACGGGCGACACCGTCGGCGACCCCTACAAGGACACCGCCGGTCCTGCCGTGAACCCGATGATCAAGATCACCAACATCGTGGCGCTCCTCCTCCTCGCTGTGCTCGCGCACGGCTAGGCGGATCGGAGGCGGAAACGCAACCACCCCTTGGACCGCCCCTTGCGGGGAGGTCGAACCGGCGCTGCGCCGGTTCGGGAGGGGGTAGGACGCGCGGCATGCGCCTGCCTCGAGGCCCAAGAATCAAAAGGCCCCGCTCGATGAGCGGGGCCTTTTGCATTTCGCGTCTGGTGGAAAGGCGGTGCTGCCCGACGGGCGCTATCCGCCGAAGAGACCGCGGAACATCTGCTGGAGGAACGACATGTCCTCGCCGCCGGTGGGCGTCGTCCGCGTGAGGAAATCGAAGATCTGGCCGTCCTGGAGGCCGTAGTCGGCGATCTGCGTGACGCGGCCATTGCGGTCGAAATAGACCGCGAGGATGCGCTGGTCGACGATCCGCGAGTTGACGAACTGCACCGCCCGCGCCCGCGTCTGGCTGATGTAGTAGAAGACCTCGCCGCCGAACTCCGCCGTGGTCGACGGCGTGCCGAGCGCGATCAGCACCTGCTCGCGGCTCGAGCCGACCGGCACCTGCTGCAGCGCCGTTTCCGACAGGATGTAGCCGTGCTGGGTCACCTGACCGACGCCGCCGCCACCGCCGCCCGCGCAGCCGGCGAGGGCGAGAGCCGCCGCGCCTGCCAGGAACCATGCCGTCGGGCGTCGGAGAGAGGCAGTCGGCAGCATGGTTAACTCCGGTGCGATTGTTGGCATTCTCCCTAGCCTGCGCTAGGGCTCGACGCAACGCTTGGCGGCCGCCTCGGTCCGCCCCATATTCGGGCCAGACCCATGCTTTCGCGCCTGTTCGGACGATCCCGCACCAACGCTGCCGGCGACACGCTCTACCGGGCGATTGTGGCGCAGGCGCGCCTGCCGCGCCTCTATCGCGACTGGGGCGTGCCCGACACGGTGGATGGCCGCTTCGAGATGATCGTCCTCCATCTCGTGCTCCTGTTCCGCCGGCTCGGCCGGGACGGTGAAGCGGGGCAGGCGCTGGCGCAGCCGGTGTTCGACACTTTTCTCGCCGACATGGACCAGCAGCTCCGCGAGATGGGTGTCGGCGATCTCGGCGTGCCGAAGCGCATGAAGAAGATGGGCGAGAGTTTCTACGGCCGCCTCGCGTCGTACGGCTCGTACCTCGCCGCCGACGATCGCGCTGGCCTCCGCGAGGCGCTGGAGCGGAACCTCTTCCCGGACGGCGGCGCGCTGCCGCTGGAGCCGCTCGCGGCCTACGCGCTGTCGGCATCCCTCGCTTTGTCGCGGCAGACGACGAAGGCGCTCGAGGCCGGCACCGTCGTGTTCCCCGATCCCGCCGCAACCGCCGTGCCCGCCTGATGGCCGACCACAATCCCTTCAGCCGGCACGTCGCGATCTCGGCGATTTCTCCGACCGGCAGCGAACGCGAGATCGTCGCGACCGATTCGGAGCGCGCTGCGATCGTCGCCGATTTCGGCCTCGTCGAACTGCGCTCGCTGGTCGGAAAACTCGACCTCCGCCGCTCCGGCGACCTCGTCACCATCGACGGCCGCCTCGAGGCCGAGGCGGTGCAGAGCTGCGTCGTCAGCCTCCAGCCCGTGGTGCAGCGGATCGACCTCGCCTTCACGCGGCGCCTCCTCCGCGGCCAGCCGGCCGAGCCGTCGACCGTCGCGGAGACGGTGGAGATCGGCGAGGAGGACCCGCCGGATCTCTTCGCCGGTGATTCGGTCGACGTCGGGCTCGTCCTCCTCGAGGAGTTCGCGCTGGCGCTCGATCCCTATCCGCGCGCGCCCGGCGTCGAGTTCACGGTGCCCGAGGAAGCAGAGGTCGACGAGCCGGTTTCGCCGTTCGCCGTCCTGAAATCGCTCGGCAAACCGGACGCGACGTGACTGGACCCTCATGGTGACCGGTTGTAAGCGTGTCGCGCGTTTAGCGACGCCGGCGCCACCGCGTCGGCCTCTCGCGCTGCCATCGGCATTCCCAGCCGCCTGGCCGGAGTTGCATGGCTGACACCGTAACCATTTCCGTCGATGCGATGGGCGGGGACCATGGTCCCTCAGTCACGATTGCGGGCTCCGCCGCCGCTCTCGCGCGAATCCCGGATTTGCGCTTCCATTTCTTCGGCGATGAGGCGGTCGTGGCGCCCGCGCTCGCCGCCCACGCCGACCTCGCGCGCGTGTCCGAGGTCCATCACTGCGACGTCGCCGTCAACATGGCGGAGAAGCCGAGCCAGGCGCTCCGCCGGGGCCGCTGGAAGTCCGGCATGTGGCGGACGATCGAGGCGGTGAAGAAGGGTGACGCGGACGTTGCCGTGTCGGCCGGGAACACCGGCGCGCTGATGGTGATGTCGCACTTCTGCCTGCGTACCATGCCGGGCATCAAGCGGCCGGCGCTCGCCGGCGTCTGGCCGACGCTTACCGGCGAGTGCATCGTTCTCGATCTCGGCGCGTCGATCGGCGCCGATGCGAAGGAGCTCGTCGACTACGCCATCCTCGGCAGCGCGATGGCGAGGGCGCTCTCCGACAAGGAGCGGCCGAAGGTCGGGCTCCTCAACATCGGCGTCGAGGAGATCAAGGGCCTCGAAGAGGTCCGCGAGGCCGGCCGGCTGCTGCGCGAGGCAAACCCGCCGCACATCGACTATGTCGGCTTCATCGAAGGCGACGACCTCGGCAAGGGCGTGGTGGACGTCGCCGTCACCGAGGGATTCGCCGGCAACATCGCGCTCAAGACGGCCGAGGGCACGGCGCGGCAGATCGCCGAGTACCTCCGCCAGGAGATGAGCCGCACTTTGCCGGCCCGCCTGGGCTACCTCCTCGCGAAGGGCGCGTTCGCGACGCTCCGCGAAAAACTCGATCCCAACCGCGTCAACGGAGCCATCATGCTCGGCCTCAACGGCATCGTCATCAAGAGCCACGGCGGCGCCAAGGTCGACGGCTTCTGCAGCGCGCTGCTGCGCGGCCATGCGATGGTGAAGAACGGCGTCGTGGCCAAGATCAGGCAGGACCACGCCTACATGCACCCGGAAGGCGCTGCCGCTGGAAACGCCGCCGACGCCGTGGGCGCCGTCTAGCATGGCCCGTTCCGTCGTCGTCGGCTCGGGCAGCTACCTTCCGGCCAGGATCCTCACCAATGACGATCTCGCGCGGATGGTCGACACCTCGGACGAGTGGATCGTCCAGCGCACAGGCATCCGCCAGCGCCACATCGCGGCCGAGGGCGAATTCACGTCCGACCTTGCGACGCACGCCGCGCGCCGTGCCCTCGAAAACGCCCGCCTGACCCCGGACGACATCGATCTCGTGATCGTCGCCACCACGACGCCGGACCAGACGTTCCCGGCGACCGCCGTCGCCGTGCAGACCAAGCTCGGCATGACGCACGGCGCCGCCTTCGACATCCAGGCCGTCTGCTCCGGCTTCGTCTTCGGCTTGACGACGGCCGATTCGATGCTGAAGGCGGGGCTCGCCCGCCGCGCTCTCGTGATCGGCGCGGAGACGATGTCGCGCCTCCTCGACTGGACCGACCGCACCACCTGCGTCCTCTTCGGCGACGGCGCCGGCGCGGTCGTCCTGGCGCGGGAGGAGGGGGACGACCCCAACGCCTCCGGCATCCTCGCCGCGCGGCTCCGTTCCGACGGCCGCCACCAGGACAAGCTCTACGCCGATGGCGGCCCGTCCTCGACCGGCACCGTCGGCCACCTCCGCATGGAGGGGAAGGAAGTGTTCCGCCACGCCGTCGGCATGATCACCGACGTCATCGAGGATTCGTTCGCGCTCACCGGCATGTCGGCCGCGACCATCGACTGGTTCGTGCCGCATCAGGCCAACATCCGCATCATCGACGCGAGCGCGAAGAAGCTCGGCATAGCGGATGAGAAGGTGGTGCGTACCGTGGCGCTGCACGGCAACACCTCGGCCGCTTCGATCCCGCTCGCGCTTTCGGTCGCGGTCTCCGACGGCCGCATCAGGAAGGGCGATGTCGTGCTTCTCGAGGCAATGGGCGGCGGCTTCACCTGGGGCGCGGTGCTCCTGCGCTGGTAGCGCGATTTTCGCCTAAATCTCATGCGCTTGGCGGCGGATCGTGTTGACCGTCCCAAAATGGATGAATAGGGTCTTCCCCGATGGGCGGGCGGCCATTTCTTGCCGCGTCGTCCGGTGTACGGGTCACCGGCGGGGCGAGGGGACGATGGGCGGCAAGACGATCACGCGTGCCGATCTTTGTGAGGCCGTCTACAAGCGCGTGGGCCTGTCGCGCACCGAGTCCGCGGCGCTCGTCGAGACCGTGCTCGGCCAGATCGGGGACTGTGTGGTCCGCGGCGAGGCCGTCAAACTGTCCTCTTTCGGCACGTTCATGGTTCGCCCGAAGGGCAAGCGCATCGGCCGCAACCCGAAGACCGGCGAGGAAGTGCCGATCTCGCCGCGCCGCGTCCTCGTCTTCAAGGCCAGCAACGTCCTGAAGCAGCGCATCAATGGTGGCCTTGCCAACGGCAACGGCGCCCACGGCGAGGACTGACCGGGCCGATGGACGAGCCGGGCGACAGACCCCGCGAAACCCGCCGAGAGGACAAGGCGCCCGACGCCTTCCGGACGATCTCCGAGGTCGCCGAAGACCTCGATCTGCCGCAGCACGTGCTCCGCTTCTGGGAGACGCGCTTCAGCCAGATCCGCCCGCTCAAGCGCGGCGGCGGCCGGCGCTATTACCGCCCCCAGGACGTGGAGCTGCTCCGCGGCATACGCCATCTCCTCTACGGCGAGGGCTACACGATCCGCGGCGTCCAGCGCATCCTGAAGGAGCAGGGGCTGCGGGCCGTCATCGGCTCGGCACAGGGCGTTCCCGTCGGCCCGCTGCCGGCCGAGTTCGACGCTGGCGGCGATGAGGAAGATGCCGGCGCCGTGGCGCTCGACGAGGCGTCGATCCGCGGCAGGAGCCCGGCCGTGCACCTTGCCGACGAGGAGGACGAGGAAGCGGTTGCCCTCGCGCACCACCTCTTCCGCGGCGACGATCCGAACCGGCCCGAACCCTCCGGCCACCACGCAGCAGCCCCGGTCCACGCCGGAAACGGCCTGTCGTTCGACGACGTCCGCCGCCTTGAAACGACGCTCGCCGACCTCCTCGAATGCAAGCGGCTCCTCGACGCGGCGCGGTAGAGCACGATCCGAAGAAGTGGATGCCGGTTCTTCGACGAAGGCCATGCTCCATCAAAACAGGCGACGAGCGTTATCCGGCTCGAACGGATCACGCTCTGGCGTCTCGGGTGGTCGCCTGTTCTGAAATCGCTATCGGGGGAATTGGTCGGAGCGAGAGGATTTGAACCTCCGGCCCCCTGCACCCCATGCAGGTGCGCTACCAGGCTGCGCCACGCTCCGACTGCGGTTCTCCTAAGGGTTTCGGTAGCCGCGGTCTAGTAGGACGTGTTGCCCACATCGGTCCGCTGGAGGCTACGTGCATGAGAACTGCGCAACGCCGCCTGTTGAGGACGTCGGGAGCTAACCGGTGGGTTGGTCACCACCATTGATCGCCGACGCGAGTTGCTGGTCGATCAAGCGCGCGACCAGAGCGTGGAGTCGCGAGAGATCGAGGCTGCCCTCTGCAGCGGTCCTGTCGCCCTCGCGTAGTGCCTCGACGTATTCGGCTCTGTTCTGTACCCTTAGTAGTTCTGGAAGAATAACTGTACCCGGCAAAATTCCGCCAGATAACACACAGAGGACAAAGTAAGCCGCTGCCCTTGCTGTACGCCCGTTGCCGTTGATGAACGGATGAATGTGGTTGACGCGCCAGAGCACGAAGGTTGCGACAGCCACCGGGTCGGTGTTGTGCAGTCGCATGTTCACGGTGTTGACGAAGTCTTCCATCAACGCAGGGACCCGGTAGTGGTCCGGCGGGGTGTAGGTACCGACCGTTACGGGGCAGGGGCGGTACTCGCCGGCTGCCACGTGCAGGCATGCGATGGCTTGGAAGTTCAGCGCCTTGAGGAGTGTCTGAGACAGAAATGGTCGCCCCACTTGAAGTGAGGCGACCACCATGGATCGAATGAAGTCGTACTGGCGATTGCCATTGCCGACCTCCAATTCGCGATATGCGTCGTGCTGCTCGCTGTTAGTGATCTCGAAGAGGATCAAGCGTGATGTGCCCTCGCACCGTCCTCTTGTTCGTCAATGATTTCGGCCACTCGATCACGAGAAACAGCGTCATCGTCGCCGATCATTCCCATAACGAACGATACGCGTTGCCGACGCAACTCCTCCTTTGTCGGACCTCTCTCCGCCGCTCGCTTCAGCGCCGAAATTAACGATGCCTTTGTCTGGAGTTCTGGCATGTTCTTGTCCTCCTGTATGGCTTCGCATCCTGTCTCCGCAGGATTCGGCGACGCCCGCCCGAGGTACATATCGGTCTGCCGGCTTTTAATGTCACGTTAACAATTCAGGCGCTTTGCACGCCCGACGTGCCACTTTGGGTCGCAGTGGCGTTGTCGGAGCAAGGCAGGGCGTCGATGCGTGCATCGCCTATCGCCGCCGCAGCGTGAGCGCCGCGAGCACGAAGCCGACGCCGATGGCGACGAAAGCGGCCGCGAGCGGATGGTGCGAGATCTGGTCCTGCACTTCGTGAACGCCCTGATTCGCCCGGCGCGCGACCAGCGTGCCGGTTGAGCGCGCGCGCTCCGCCGCGGCGTGGGCAGCGTCGCTGAGATGGTGGCCGATGGAAGCGCCCGCGTCCTCGATCTCCTCGGTCCGGGCACGCGCCATCTCGCGAAGATCCTGCAACGACTTGCTGATCGCCATGTGAGTTCGTCCTCGTGTGGAATTGCCAGCATGTAACGGCATCACACGGCGCCGGTTCCGTTCCCGACTTCCGGGCCGCGCGGATTCAGCCCACGGGCGCTGCCCGCGCGACCGGCGCCGAAAACACCTTCACGGTCGGGATCGCCTGCCTCCGCCGGTAGAGGCGCTCGGCGGCATAGGCGCCCCAGATCACGCCGTAGAGGAGGAAGAGGTGCCGCCAGTGGTCGTTGTCGATCACGTTGTGGATGAGCACCTGGCCGAGATAGGCGGCGAACGCGGCGATGACCACCACGCGCCACGGCCGCGGCCGGAACATCAGCGGGAAGCCGATGACGAGCGTCCACACCACGAGCGCGATGTAGGAGAGGCCGCCGAGCCAGCCGTAGACGGTGAAGCCCTTGAGCCACATGTTGTGCTCGTCCTCGACGAAGAGCTTTCCGAACTCGAACGGGCCGATGCCGAACGGGTGGTCGAAGAGGAGGAGAAGGCCGAGCTGCTGGCGGTCGAACCGGCCGAGCGCGCCGGCGTCGTAGCTCTGGACGAGCTGGGCGCGTTCGAGGAAGAGGCCCGACGTCGCCGGCAGGATGAGCAGCACCGCGACGATGGCGACGATCGCGACCGCGCCGATCCCGACATAGGTGAGGATGCGAAGGCGCTTCCGGCCGCTGCGATGGTTGATGAACGCGACCGTCGCCGTCACCGCGAGGGCGAGCGCCGCCATCGCCCAGGCGGCGCGCGAGAAGGCGAGGACGATGGCAAGAAGGATGATCAGCGCGCCGAGGACGTGCCAGAACGATTTCCGGAGCGGCTGCGTCAGCGTCTGGTGGGCGAGGTAGCAGAGCGGCATCACCAGGAAAGGCGCGAACACGTTCGGGTCCTGGAACGGCCCGCGGGCGCGCTGGTAGAGCGTGAAGAACTCGATGCCGAGCGAGTAGCCGACGATGCCGACGGCCGCCGCGATCACTGCCGCCCAGGTGTAGGCCTTCATGATCAGCATCAGCCGCCGCTCGGGGTCGGAGGGGATGACCATCGCGAAAAAGAAGGCCGAGAAGGCGAGAAGGAGCGTCGTGAAGAAGTAGACGAGCGGCTTCGACAGGCTCTCGACATTGCCGAGCGCGATCGCCCCGCCCGCGAGGTAGAGGAGGAGGAGGACGATCAGCGGCAGCACGTAGCGCGTGATGCGAAGGCCCGCGAAGAGCCAGACGCCCATCAGCGGAATGAGGAGGAGTTCGTACGGCGCCGGCTCGATGATGACGAAGCCGCCGAGGAAGACGACGAGCGCGAGCCCGGCATTGAGGAGCCGCCGCGACGGGACGAACAGCCGCGGCGCCGGGATTGCGGCCGGGCTCGCGGCGTCTGCGGCGACGCTCAATACGCGTTCTCCGACGTGAACAGCCGGATCGGCGTGAGCGCGAGGATGTAGAGGTCGAACAGCACCGACCAGTTCTCGATGTAGTAGAGATCCGCCTCGACGCGGCCGCGGATCTTTTCGGGCGTATCGACCTCGCCGCGCCAGCCATTGATCTGCGCCCAGCCGGTGACGCCGGGCTTCACGCGGTGGCGGGCGAAATAGCCGTCGACGACGTCGTTCCACAGCCGGCTGTCGGTGTGCGCGCCGACGGCGTGCGGGCGCGGACCGACCAGCGAGAGCGAGCCGCGGATGACGTTGATCAGCTGCGGCAGCTCGTCGATCGAGGCCTTCCGGATGAACCGGCCGACGCGCGTGACGCGCGGATCGCCCTTCGTCACGGCCTTCTTCGCCGCAGGGTCGGCCATGTCGTGGTGCATCGACCGGAACTTCAGGACGTCGATGACCTCGTTGTTGAAGCCGTAGCGCTTCTGCCGGAAGAACACCGGGCCGCGCGTGTCGAGCTTGATCGCGAGCGCCGTCAGCAGCATCAGCGGCGAGAACAGGACGAGGAGCGCCGCTCCGCAGACGATGTCGAAGATGCGCTTCACCACCGAGTCCCAGTCGGCGATGGGCTTGTCGAAGACGTCGAGGAACGGCACCGACCCGACATAGGAGTAGGAGCGCGGGCGGAAGCGGAGCCTGTTGCTGTGCGCCGACAGCCGGACGTCGACCGGCAGCACCCAGATCTGTTTGAGGAACTGGAGGAGCCGGTTCTCGGCCGTCATCGGCAGCGACACGATCAGCATGTCGATGCGCGCGATGCGGCCGAATTCGACCAGCTCGGCGACCGTGCCCACCTTGGTGTAGCCGGCGACGGACCGCGGCGAGCGCGCATCGTCGCGGTCATCGAAGATGCCGCAGATCCGGATGTCGTTGTCGGGCTGCGCCTCCAGCGCCTCGATGAGCTCCGCGGCCGGAGGGCCGCCGCCGACGATCACCGCGCGCCGCTCGAGCCGGCCCTCGCGCGTCCAGCGCCGCACCACGCTCGCAAGGCCGAGGCGGAAGAGGGCGAAGAAGGCGAGCCCGGTGAGGAGCCATGCGACGAAGAAGCCGCGTGAAAAATAGGCGCCGGTCTTGGTGAGGAAAGCGACGACCGCAAAGAGCGCGAAAACGAGGACCCAGGCCACCCAGATGCGGGCGATCTGGCGGATGTGGCTCCGGAAGGACGGCACCGAATAGCCGTCCGCCGCCTGGATGAAGATCGTGGCGAGCACCGCGCCGAGGACGACCGGGATCGCGTACCAGAGGTCGATCCCTTCGACGGGCACGACGTGGAAGGCGTAGATGCCGAGGGCGAGGACGACGAGCGCCGCGAACTCGAAAAGGCGCACCCAGCCGGTAAGGAGCGTTGCGGAGATGGAGCGGTTGGCGAGCTCGTTCGCGATCTGCCGCGCCTCGTCGGACATCGGCTTGGCTGTCGCGGCATCGCCCGCGATGGCCGACGTGGCGACGACGGCCCGGCTGGCGAACTGGCCCTGGGACTGGAGGTTGTTCATGCGAAAAGCCCGGCGCGGGACATCGCCGGACGATTGCGAGGTCGAGGCTAACGCGGCCTTTCGCGGATCGCTTCAATTGTACGGGTTAGCCTTAACCCGGCCAGTTGTTGGGATTTGCGGTTAAGCGAACCTTACCGGAGCTGCTACGGCGTCCCGCGCCGCCGCGCGATCGCCGCCCGATAGACGCCCTCGACGCTCGCCGCCATCGCGTCCACCGTATGGATCCGGCGAACCTCGTCCCGAAGCTCCACGGCCTTCCGTGCCGTCCCCTCGGGATCGGCTGCGGCAGCCTCCATCGCCGCGGCAAGCGATTCGACGCTCCCCGGCTCGACCAGCCGGTCGGACTTCTCGCCGAAAATCTCCGGAATGCCGCCGACGCGCGTCGCGATCATCGGCACGGCGGCGGCCGCTGCCTCGAGGACGATGTAGGGCATCGATTCGGCCCGCGACGGAATGACGAGCACCCGGCCTGTCGCGAACGCCGTCCGCGCCGGCGTCGGCTCATGGAACGCGACGGCGTCACCGAGCCGGAGTTCGGCCACCATCGCCCGGTAGCGCGCCGCGTCGTCGCCGGCGCCAAAAATGTGCGCCGTGTGCGGCCGGCCGCGATCGCGGAGCGCGGCGAGGGCACGGATGAAGACGTCGACGCCCTTCAGATCGCGCAGCATGCCGACATAGAGGAAGTCGCGCGCATCCGGCGCCGGCGCGACGGGAACGAACTCGTCCTCCCTGAGCCCGTTCGGGATGATCGTCGCGATCGGCTTCGGCGGATGCACTTTCGCGGCATACGCGTCGGCCTCGTAGCGGCTGACGAAGATGAACGCGTCCGTCATCGTCTCGAAGACGCGTTCGGCGGCGAAGTAGACCCGGTTCTTCAGCTCACCTGGGTCGTAGTGCAGGCTGCCGCCATGCGGGGTGTAGATGCGGGCTACGCGCTTACCAGATGCCCGCAAGAAGGTACCGCCGATGCGGGCATAGGCGCCGCCCTTGGCGCCGTGCCCGTGGAGCACATCGGGGGAAAGGGGTTTCGCCGCGCGCTGGACGCGCCGCGCGCCGACGAGATCGGAGAGCGCGATGCTGCGCTCCATCGGAATGCGGTGGAGGCCGAGCGCAAGGGCAGGGGCGAGCCCGGCGAAGAGCTTTTCCTCGAACGCGCCGCCGGTGGTCGAATCGCAGATGATGCCGACCTCGTGGCCGGCGCGCGCCTGCGCGCCGCAGAGGTCGCGGACGTGCCGGAACAGGCCGCCGATCGGGTTGCGGAAGCAGTGGACGATGCGGAGCGGGCCGGAGGCGGCCGGAATGGCGAAGCTCGCATCGCTCAAAGGAGCCTCTGGCCGATGGTGATCGTGTCGCCGGGGACCACGAGATCGAGGAGCTCGAGCCGGATCGGCACCGGCCGCCCGTCGACGCGCCGCACCACCTCGACGAAACCTTGCCGGGCGCGCGGCGTGAAGCCGCCGGCAATGGCGACGGCCTGCTGGACCGTGAGGCCGGCGACATAGGCATACTGGCCGGGCGCTCCGACCTCGCCGAGGACGAACACCGGGCGCCAGGTCTCGACGCTGACGGTGACGTCGGGGTTGCGGAGGTAGTTCTGCCGGAGCGCGGCGGCGATGATGCCTTCGAGGCTCTCGGCGGTCCGGCCCCGCGCCTGGACCTGACCCACGAGCGGCATCGCGATCCGGCCGCTCTCGTCCACGACGTACGTGCCGGTGAGGTCCGCCTGGTCGAGGACGACGATGCGCAGCTGGTCGCCGCTGTCGAGGAGGAGTTGTGCCGCCGGCTGCGGCCCGCCGCCGAGCGGCGCCGGCGGAGTCGTGGCGCAGGCGGCCAGAATCGCGAGCGCGGCCAGGCAGCTGATGAGGCGGGCGGGTTTCATTCTGGCCGTTGCGCGCGGGGGCAGTTCTGTCCGCCAATCTTCGCGCTCATGGTTAATGTTCCGTAAAGCCTGGCCGGTGTAGGGTTACCGGGTCGGCAGAGTGGCTTCATCGAATATTAACTTCGATGAATACCCTGTTGTGTGGCGAGCATGTCGTTAGGATCCCGCTCACCATAGTTTTCACCGCCGAGACGACTTCGCAGGCCCGAGTTCGATGAGCAATACCTACGCCGGTGACGTGGAGATCGATCTCGGGACGGTGTTCCGGTTGGTGTTCCGCAAGCTGCCGCTGCTGATCCTGTTCGGGATCGCGGCGGCTGCGGGCGTCTACTACCTCCTCAGCTCCGCCGATCCGGTCTACCGCGCCGAGACGACGCTGCTCATCGAGACCGGCGAGACGGACCTCACCCGCAACACCGATGCCGCGACCACTGCGGCGCTTCTCGACCAGCAGGGGGTCGCGAGCCAGGTCCAGCTCATCCGCTCGCGCGACGTCGCGATCGCCGTCATCGAGCAGCTCGGCCTCGAGGCCAATCCGGATTTCGATCCGGCCCTGAAGGAGCCCGGCCTCGTCGACCGTCTGATGGGGATGGTCGGCCTCGGCGACGACGGTCCCGCGGCGCCGGTCGAGGAGGTGGTGCTTGCCGACTTCATGAGCCGCCTCTCGGTGAACCCGATCACCGACACGCGCGTCATCGCCATCGCCTTCGAGGCCGGCGATCCCCGGCTCGCCGCCGACATCGCCAACGCCATCGCGGCGCAGTACATCGCGCAGCAGCGCGAGGTGCAGCGTGTCGCCACGGCGGTCGCGACCGACTGGCTCCAGACCGAGATCGACGCCCTTTCGGCGCGCGTCGTCGCCGCGGAGGAGGCGGTCGAGACTTTTCGGGCCGACAACAACCTCTTCCTCACCGGCCAGAACGCGGCCGTCACGATCACCGCGCAGCGCCTCGCCGACGCCTCGGCCGAGCTCGCCCGCGTCCGGACGACGCGCGCCGAGGCCGAAGCGAAGGCGGCGCTGATCCGGACGACCCTCGACGAGGGCGGGGCGCTCACCGCGCTCGACATTCTCAACTCGCCCGTCGTCGCCAATCTCCGCGAGCAGGAGGTCGCGATTCGCGGCCAGATCGCCGAGGCGTCGGCGACGCTGATGCCCGGCCACCCGCAGATCCGCGCGCTCAACGCCCAGCTCGCCGACATCGCCGAAGCGGTCCGCGCCGAAGCCCGCAACGTCCTTGCCGGCCTCGAGACCGAAGCGCAGCTCGCCCGCAACTACGAGGCGCAGCTCGCCGCGACCGAAGACGAGCTCCGCGCCGCCGCCGCCGTTTCGAACCAGGCGGAAGTGCAGCTCCGCGCCCTCGAACGCGAGGCGACGGCGGAGCGCGATCTCCTCGAAACCTATCTCGCGCTCGCCCGCGAGGCGGTGTCTCGGCAGAACGCCAATTTCCTGCCGGTCAACGTCCGCGTCGTCTCGCCGGCGGCGCCGGCGCTCGAGCCGTCCTATCCGAAGCCGATCCCGATGAGCATCATCGCCGCGCTCCTCGTGATGATGCTCGGCGCCGCGATCGTCCTCGTCCGCGAGCTCGCCTCTGGCCGCGCCACGCGGCCGGCGCTCATTGCCCGGCCGGCGCCGCTGATCGTCCAGCCCGCCGCCGCGCCGGTCGTCGCCGCGCCGCCGCTCCAGCCGGTCGTTCCCGGCGACGAGCCGGCACCGTGGTCGGAAGGCGGCGACATTCGCCGCATGATGCCGCGCGATCCCGGCATCGACGCCGTCGCGGCGCAGGTCGAACAGGCGCTCGGCGGCATGGCCGCGCACATCCGCAGCGCCGGCGCCCGGCGGGTCCTCATCACGATGACCCCCTCGGCCCTCGCCGGCGGTCGTCCGCTCGCCGCCGTGGCGCTGGCGCGGGCGCTCTCGCGCACCGGCGCGCGCGTTCTCCTCGTCGATCTCCACGGCGACGAAGCCGACCGCATGGCGATGGGCGAGGCCGGCAATCTGCCGGGCTTCGGCGATCTCTTCGCCGGCGAGGCCTCGTTCGCCCAGGTCATCTTCCGCGACCGGATTTCACCGGCGCACTTCATCCCCGCCGGCCGGCGCCGCCGCCTGTCCGACATGATGGATGGCGGCCGCATGGCGACCCTCGTCGCCGCGCTCGACCATACCTACGACCACGTCGTCTACGACATCGGCTCCGAGATGCTGCCGCTCCTCGGGCCGGGCGCCGGCATGGCGGTCGTCGTCACCGACCGCGAGCCCGGCGACCCCGAGACGACCCGCGGCTTCGATGCCGTACGCGCCGTGTCGGAAGCCGAAGTGATGGTGCTGGTTGCCGAAGCGCCGGCGGCGGAGCAGGCGGGCGCCGCGGCTTAGCAAGTCCTGGAACCCTGATCCGATCGTCCCCGCGGAGGCGGGGACCCATCCCTCTTCGCAAGTGGGGACGGGCCTCTGGCCCGACATTGTTGTTCGATGGGTCCCCGCCTCCGCGGGGATGAGCGGATTGGGGCACCGTTGGAGAGGATCGCGGGGGCCCGCGTTACTCCTCGCCGCCTTCGCGCGTGAGCGAGGCCTTGGTCCGCCGGATCTTTCGCACGAGCGCCCAGGCGGTCTTGTTCGCCCGGATGCGCACCCGCGCCGACTGCGCCAGAGCGTGCCACGTCACCGCGAGCCGGCCGCGCGCCGACGCGCCGAGGAAGGTCGCGAACTGCTCCTCGCGCACCGGATGCCACGACGATTTGTAGCGGTCCTCGCCGACGCCGAGATCGACGACGCCGAGACCGCGCTCGCAGGAATGGCGGATGAGGTTGCCGAGGAGGAGTTCGCCAGGGCTGACGCGCTGGTACTCGTCGAGGTTCATGCCGCTGAAATAGCCGTGCAGGCGGCCGTCATCGATTCCGGCGGCGAAGGTCGCGCGGACGGAGCCTTCGATCTCGACCCCGTAGAGCTCGATCAGCGGCGCCGCATGTCCGAGCGATCGGACGACGAGCGCGCGGAAGAAATCGATCGTCCCGGCATTGGCGAAGACGTTGGTGATCCCCGCCTCGGCGAACTGCGCGTTCTTCTGCCGGAGGAAGTCGTCGAGGAGGGCGAGCGCGGTGGCGCGATCGGTCGCGTGAATGAAGCGGTGGCCGCCCGCGGGAGCGAGCGCGTTCGCCTGCCAGCGCATCTTCTTCCGCTTCTTTGCGCCTTCCGGCCCCGCCAGCATCGTCTCGAATTCGGGCTGGAGCGCGATGGCGAGGACCGGCTGGTCCGCGATCCGGCCGGGCAGGGCGGCGAAAGGGTTGGCGACGCCGTTCCAGTGGAGTGGCTGGTTGCGGAGGGCGACGATGTCGACCGGCGCAATCGCGGCGATGACCGCGGCGAGAAGTTTCCGCGCGCCCGGTTTGTCGAGCGAAGCGGCAAACGAGCGGTCGAAGACGCCCATGCCGATGTTGACGTGGCTGCAGCCGAGCCACTCGACCACCCGGCCGCCGCGCGTCTTCCGCCGGCCGAGCGGCAGGATCATCACCGGCCGTCCGCGGCGTGAACCAAGGACGATGACCGGCTCGACCCGAAGGCCCGGCGCGGCGTGCTCGCACCACGCCTGGACCCACTCGTAGCGCTGATAGACCGATTTGACCGCCGTCGCCTCGAACCCGCGCCAGACGCTCTCGATCGCCTCCGGCCGGGCGTGGACCGACAGCACGACTTCGCCGAAATCGGCCGATCCGACCGCGCCGTCGAAAGACGTCAACTCGGCGACGAGCGGTCTGTCGAGAGGACTGAAGTCGTGCTGCATCAGACCGCTGAGGCTGGGGGCCGCAGATTCCCAGCTATCAACGGGACGTAAACATTCCGTGTGCGAGGTTTAGACAAAGGAAGGCGACCCAAGAGCGCCAAACCCGCCCGGGGAGGGCGAAACGTCATGAAGCGAGCGGTCCAGAAGGCGGTGCTGCGGACGCTCGGCGCGACGCGGCTTCACCGCCTCCTCGCACCCTTCACCGCCGGGCAGGGCGCCATCCTCACAATGCACCGGGTTCGCCCCGCGCCGACGGCCGCCTTCCGGCCGAACGCCCACCTCGAGATCACCCCGGAATTCCTCGATCACCAGCTCGGCTGGTTCCGGACGAAGGGGGTCGACGTCGTCACGCTCGACGAGGCGCTGGCCCGCCTCGCGTCTTCGGCGAGCGGCAGGTTCGTGGTGCTGACCCTCGATGACGGCTATCGCGACAACCTCGAAATCGCCCTCCCGCTTTTCGAGCGCCACCGCGTGCCGTTCACCGTGTTCGTCGCGACCGGCTACCCCGACCGCGACGCGAACCCGTGGTGGATGACGCTCGAAGCGGCGATCGCCCGCTCCGGCCGGGTTGCCTGGACCGCGTCGGAACCCGTCACTCTCCCGACCGTCACCACCGAGGAAAAGCAGAACGCGTTCAACACTCTGGCCGCCCGCGTTGAATCCCTTCCGGAGGACACTCAGCGTGCGGCGATGGACGATTTCGCTGTGCGCCACGGTGTCGACGTGGCGGCGCTGGTCGCGGATGCCTTCATGCATTGGGACGAGGTCCGCACGCTCGCCGCGAGCCCGCTCGCCACCATCGGCGGCCACACGGTGAACCACCCGGCGCTCGGCCGGCTGTCGGACCGCCGCGCCCGGGAGGAGGTCGTTTCCGGCGCTGATCGCCTGGAGGAGGAACTCGGCCGCCGGCCGCGCCACTTTGCCTACCCCTACGGCTACCCCGGAAAGATCGGCGAGCGCGACTACCGCCTCCTTGCCGAGCTCGGCTTCGTCACCGCTGTCCGCACGACGCCCGGCACGCTGACCGCAGTCTCGGCCGCGACGCCCACGGCGCTGCCGCGCATCTCCCTCAACGGCTATTTCCAGGAGCCTCGCTACACCGACGTGCTGCTGAGCGGCGCGCCCTTCGCGGCGTCGGCGCTGAAGCGCAGGCTCAGCGGGAGCCGGCGAGCGTCGCGTCCCGCTCCGGCCTCTGCATCCAGCGGATGAGAAGCGCGGCGGGCGGCACCCAGAGAAGGCCTGCGCCGGCGTAGAACAGGAGCGAAACGAACCAGTTGACCTCGAGGAGGTGCGACGAACCGAGCGCCATCACGAGGATCGCGTAGAAGCCGACGAACAGCAGCAGCAGGATCGTGCCGATCAGCTTGCGGGTTCTGATGCTCACGATGGTTCCCTCTCCCGGTCGAGGTCTCTGCTTATCCCATCGACCCGCGGCCGCAAAGCACCCGCTGCCTCGCGAATACTGCGGCGCATGGCCGGATGACCGCTCACTCGACCGGGGAGGATGGGAATCTGTCGCATGGCTTCGCGGTTGCGGCCCCTCCGCCTCGGGCGTATGCGACCGGCAGTAGGGACATCTGCCATGACTATTGCTGCGACCGCCTCGATACCGACCGTCACGCGCAACCGCGACCGGGATCGCCGTCTGGTTCGCATCTGGCTCTACGCGCTGGCGACGATGGTGCTCCTCATCGTCTTCGTGGGCGGCGCGACGCGCCTCACCGATTCCGGCCTGTCGATCACCGAATGGCAGCCGATCCACGGCGCCATCCCGCCGCTCAACGACGCCGAGTGGCAGGAAGAGTTCCTGAAGTACCAGGAGATCCCGCAGTTCCAGGTGCTGCACCCGGACATGACGCTGTCCGAGTTCAAGGGCATCTTCTGGTGGGAGTGGTCGCACCGGCTGCTGGCGCGCTTCGTCGGCGTCGTCTTCGCCGTGCCGTTCCTGTTCTTCCTCTTCACCGGCCGGCTCGAGAAGCGCCTGTGGCCGCAGCTCGTCACCATTTTCGCGCTCGGCGGCCTGCAGGGGCTCGCCGGCTGGCTGATGGTCTATAGCGGCGTCGAGGAGGGGACGACGCTCGTCTCGGTCGACGAGTATCGCCTCGCCATCCACCTCATCCTCGCCTCGCTGATCTTCAGCTATCTCCTGTGGGTCGCGCGCGGCCTCCGGCCGGCGCGGCCGGTGGCGAACTACCCCGACGGCGCAGTGAAGACGTTCGGCAACGTCCTGATCGCGCTCCTCTTCTTCCAGCTGTTCCTCGGCGCGCTCGTCGCCGGTCTCGACGCGTGGGCGGCGGGGTCGGGCTGGCCGACGATGAACGGCGAACTGATCCCGACGCTCCTGTTCGAGCGGGCGGAAGTGACCGTCCACTTCTTCCACCGCCTCGTCGCATACCTCATCGCGATCCTCGTGGTGGTGCAGGCGATCTGGCTGGCCCGCCGCCTGCCGGGCAGTCGCGTCGCGTTCTCGTCCTACCGGCTCGTGCTGCTGGTGGTGCTGCAGATGGCGCTCGGCATCGCGACGGTCATCGCCTCGGTGTCGGAGCTCTCGGTGGGCCTCGCGCTCGGCCATCAGGTCGTGGCGTTCGTCCTCCTCGGCGGCCTCGTCATCCACCGCCGCGGCATGAACCCGCCGATCCCGATCACCGGTTAGGCGCAACGCCGCGCTGCGGCCGTTTGGGCGCAGCGCGTTCTGTCGGTTGACTTGTACCGGCCCGGCCGGTACATCGCCGCCTTCGCCCGGAGCCTTCGGCATCCGGGCGTTTCCATGCACCCGCGGGCGAAACGGATTGCCTCCGTCTCTCCCTGTCGGTCCCGGCAACGGGGCAGAGGAGGGCGCTTACCCCACGATCCTGAAGGGATATGCGATGTCACGGCGTAATGCTGCCAAGCACAAGATCGACCGTCGCCTCGGCGAAAACATCTGGGGCCGGCCGAAGAGCCCGGTCAACAAGCGCGAATACGGCCCCGGCCAGCACGGTCAGCGCCGCAAGCAGAAGCTCTCGGACTTCGGCGTCCAGCTCCGCGCCAAGCAGAAGCTCAAGGGCTATTACGGCGAGCTCTCGGAGCGTCAGTTCCGCAAGATCTACACCGAGGCGTCGCGCAAGACCGGCGACACCTCCGAGTACCTGATCGGCCTCCTCGAGAGCCGCCTCGACGCCATCGTCTACCGCGCCAAGTTCGTGCCGACCGTTTTCGCGGCGCGCCAGTTCGTGAACCACGGCCACGTCAACGTGAACGGCAAGCGCGTCACCGTCGGCAGCTACCGCTGCAAGGTCGGCGACGTGATCGAGGTCCGTCCGAAGTCGAAGCAGCTCGTCACCGTGCTCGAGGCCGTCGGCCTCGCCGAGCGTGACGTGCCGGACTACATCTCGGCCGACCACTCGAAGATGACCGCCACCTACACCCGCGTCCCGGCCTTCTCCGACGTGCCGTACCCGGTGCAGATGGAACCGAACCTCGTCGTCGAGTTCTACTCGCGCTAGGATTCTCGCGCGCATCGAATTCAGGGCCGCCTTCGGGCGGCCCTTTTCGTTTGTGGGGCGCGCTCCGCCGCCCTGCCGCAAATCCCAAAACCGCTCATTCCCGCGAAGGCGGGAACCCATCCCTCTTCGAGGAATGACGCGCTTCGCGCGACTTTGCTTGCTTTGGATGGGTCCCCGCCTACGCGGGGATGATCGGTGAACGGCTATACCGCCCCCGCGCGCGTAGCCCGCAGGCCCACCGCCAGCAACGCCCCGCCGACGTGGAACGCCGCGTGGGCGATCATCGCGGTCTCGAGGTTCCAGCTCCAGAACAGGCAGCCGAACAGAAGCCCGGCGACGAAATTGAGCCCGAGCGTCCGGAGGATGAAGCCGCGGTTCCGGAGCCCACTCGTGATGGCAGCCGGAAGATGGCCCGCCGCGAACACCAGCGCCGCGAGGAGGATGGCCACCCATACGAGGACGCCCGACGGACTGCCGTCCGCCGCGCCCGACACGCGGACGAGGAGGAACAGGGCGAGGTTCATGATGCCCCAGCGCATCATGATCTCCTCGGTGATGCCGCCGTAGAGGAGGCCGGCGACGAAGCCCGACGGCTTCCAGTCCGTCGCAAGGTCCGGACCGCGGCCGGGCGGGGCCCACCAGCGTTTCGTCAGCCGGTCGAACAGGAAGAGGCCGAAGCCGAACAGGATGCCGAGGAGGGCGATGCGCCAGACTCCCGCCAGCGTCTCCGGGGCCATCGCGTAGCCGGCGGCCCATTCCGCGATGAGCGAGCGCGTGCCGGCAGCGTCGGTCGTGGCGGCCCCGACAAGAGCCAGGACGAAGAGGAGGATCGTCGGCTGGATGACCAGCGCCAGGCGCTTCAGAAGCCCGTTCCGGATCGGAACGAGCTTCAGCGTATCGGGGCCGACCGAAACGGCGAGCGCCAGAACGCCGAGCAGGCCGGCAGCTGTGAGAGCGAGCGTTGCCGACCAGAGCGGCGACATCGCCGCCGGTTATTCGGCGGCGGTCTGCTTCGAGGTGAGGCCCTTCTCGGCCAGCATGTCCTGGAGTTCGCCCGCCTGGAACATCTCGCGGACGATGTCGCAGCCACCGACGAATTCGCCCTTCACGTAGAGCTGGGGAATGGTCGGCCAGCTCGAATAGTCCTTGATGCCCTGCCGGACCGCGGCGTCCGCGAGGACGTCGATGCCTTTGTAGGGAACCCCGAGATAGTCGAGGATCTGCACGACCTGCCCGGAGAAGCCGCACATCGGCATCGCCGGCGTGCCCTTCATGAAGAGCACCATGTCGTTGGATTTCACCTCGTTGTCGATCCAGCCCTGTACGTCGGTCATGATGATCCCTTGGCTTTCCCGTCACCCGCCCGGCGACACGCCTTTGTCATCAAAGTAATCCCGGAACGCCTCTATTTCCAGCAATGTGGCTGCGTGTCGCGCATGCCGGGCCCGCGTGTGGCGGGAAGCTCACGGCAAAAGAGTCGAAGAAGCTACTCCGGCACGCTCGTCTGCAGCGCCAGCGCATGCAGCGTGCCGCCCATCTTTCCCTTGAGGGCGGCGTAGACCATCTGGTGCTGCTGCACGCGGTTCTTGCCGCGAAAGGCCTCCGAGACGACCTCGGCGGCAAAATGGTCGCCGTCGCCGGCGAGGTCGCGCAGCACGACCTTGGCGTCGGGCAGGGCCGACTTGATCAGCGTCTCGATGTCGCGAGCGTCCATCGGCATGGGCCGGTCCTCCGCTCCGTGGGCCGCCGCGCCGTCAGGCGGGGCCGGCCATGTAGTCCGGGAACCAATTTTCGTGGGCCGACCGGAGCTTTGCAAGCGGGACGGCGAACGTGCCTGTGCACGTCAGCTCGGCGCCGCCGGTCCGGCCGATGCTCGACACCGGGATTCCCGCCGCCGACGCCGCCTCGGTGATGCCCGCGACCGATTCCTGCGGCGCCGTCACGACATAGCGGGCCTGGTCCTCGCCGAACAGCCAGGCGAGCTTGTCGGCGGACGGCACCGGATTGATCGCGGCGCCGATGCTGCCGGCGAGCGCCATTTCGGCGAGGGCGATGGCGAGGCCGCCGTCCGACACGTCGTGACAGGCGGTGATTCGCCCGTCCGCGATGAGTTTTCGGACGAAATCGCCGTTCGCCTTCTCGGCGCGGAGGTCGACCGGCGGCGGCGCGCCCTCGTCGCGGCCAAGGAGTTCCGCGAGATAGGCCGAGCGCCCGAGATGCGTGCCGGCCTTGCCGACGAGGAGGATCGCCTCGCCTTCGGCCTTGAAGGCGATCGTCGCCATCGCGGCCGCATCCGCGAGAAGCCCCACGCCGCCGATGGTCGGCGTCGGCGGGATCGAAGCGCCGTCGGTCTCGTTGTAGAGCGACACGTTGCCGGACACGACCGGGAAGTCGAGCGCCCGGCATGCCTCGCCGATCCCCATGATCGCGGCGGCGAACTGGCCCATCACGGCCGGCCGTTCCGGGTTGCCGAAGTTGAGATTGTCCGTGACCGCGAGGGGAAGGGCGCCGACGGCCGTCAGGTTCCGCCACGCCTCCGCGATCGCCTGCTTGCCGCCCTCGAACGGATCGGCGGCGCAGTAGCGCGGCGTGACGTCCGTCGTGAAGGCGAGGGCTTTCGGCGTTCCCGGCAGGCGCACGACGGCGGCATCGCCGCCCGGGCGCTGCATCGTGTTGCCCTGCACGAGGTGGTCGTACTGCTCCCACACATAGCGGCGCGACGACATGTTGGGCGAGCCGATGAGGCTCACCAGCGCTTCGCCATAGTCGGCCGGCTCGGGCACCGAGGCGCGATCGAGGGGAGCGGCGGGCACGGGGTCCGTCCGCGGCCGGTCGTATTCCGGCGCCTGGTCGCCGAGTTCCTTGATCGGCAGGTTCGCCACCTCGGCGCCGTTGTGGACGAGGCGGAAGCGGAGGTCGTCGGTGGTGTGGCCGATGACCGCGAAGTCGAGGCCCCACTTCCGGAAGATCGCCTCGGCGTCCTTCTCGCGCTGGGGATCGAGCACCATGAGCATCCGCTCCTGGCTCTCCGACAGCATCATCTCGTAGGCCGTCATCCCGGTCTCGCGGGTCGGCACCTTGTCGAGCTCGAGGAGGATGCCGAGGTCGCCCTTGGCGCCCATCTCGACCGCCGAAGAGGTGAGCCCCGCCGCGCCCATGTCCTGGATCGCGATGACGGCGCCCGAGGCCATCAGTTCGAGGCACGCTTCGAGCAGCAGCTTCTCGGAGAACGGGTCGCCGACCTGCACGGTCGGGCGCTTCTCCTCGGCATCAGCACCGCCGAAGGCGGCCGACGCCATCGTGGCGCCGTGGATGCCGTCGCGGCCCGTCTTCGAGCCGAGATAGACGACGGGCCGGCCGACGCCTTCGGCCTGGGAGGTGAAGATCGCGTTGGTGTCGGCGATGCCGGCGGCGAAGGCGTTGACGAGGATGTTGCCGTTGTAGCGCCTGTCGAAGAGGACGCTGCCCGCGACCGTCGGCACGCCGAACGAATTGCCATAGCCGCCGACGCCGCCGACGACGCCCGATACGAGATGCCGCGTCTTCGGGTGGTCCGGGCTGCCGAAGAACAGCGCGTTCATCGCCGCGATCGGCCGGGCGCCCATCGTGAACACGTCGCGGAGGATGCCGCCGACGCCCGTCGCCGCGCCCTGGTAGGGCTCGATGTAGGACGGGTGGTTGTGCGACTCCATCTTGAAGATGACCGCCTGGCCGTCGCCGATGTCGACCGCGCCCGCGTTCTCGCCGGGACCGTAGATGACCCGCGCGCCCTTGGTGGGCAGCGTCCGCAGCCAGCGCTTCGAGCTCTTGTACGAGCAGTGCTCGTTCCACATCGCCGAGAAGATGCCGAGCTCGGTGAGCGTCGGCTCGCGGCCGATCAGCTTCAGGATGCGCTCGTACTCGTCCGGCTTGAGGCCGTGCTCGGCGACGAGGGCAGGGGTGATGGCGACGGGGGCGTTCATGCCAGCACCTTTCCGACGATGCTCTCGAACATCTTTCGTCCGCCGATCCCGCCCTGCGCCGGCTCGACGGCGTTCTCGGGGTGGGGCATCAGGCCGAGGACGTTCCTCTTCTCCGACAGGACGCCGGCGATCGAATCGACCGAGCCGTTGACGTTCGCGGCATCCGTCGTCCGGCCCTGCCCGTCGACATAGCGGAACGCGACGCGGTCCTCGCCCGCGAGGCGCTTCAGCGTCTCGTCGTCGGCGCGGTAATTGCCCTCGCCATGCGCCACCGGCGTCGAAAACACCTCGCCCTTCCGGTAGGCGCTGGTGAACCGGCTGTCCGTCGTCTCGACGCGAAGGTTCACGTCGCGGCAGATGAAGGAGAGGCGGCTGTTCCGCATCAGGACGCCCGGCAGGAGGCCCGCCTCGCAGAGGATCTGGAAGCCGTTGCAGACGCCGAGCACGGCAACGCCCGCCTCGGCCGCCTCCGTCACCGCCCGCATCACGTTCGCCCGCGCCGCGATCGCGCCGGTGCGGAGGTAGTCGCCATAGGCGAAGCCGCCGGGCAGCACGATCAGGTCGAGCTTCGGCAGGCTCGTCTCCGCGTGCCAGACCGAGATCGGCTTCTGGCCGGAGATCAGCTCGAGCGCGGCGATCATGTCGCGGTCGCGGTTCGAGCCGGGGAAAACGATAACGGCGGATTTCACGGCGTGGTCACCGGGCGGATCGCGTTGAGGAGGTCGAGGAGTGCAGCTTCGGATACGACGGGGCCGAAATAGCATCCGGCGCCGCCGTCGGTCGCGAGGATATATCGTATGTTCCCGTGGATTCCGCATGCGACGTACTGCGACGGGGACCACGCCCGGCACATCGAGTCGATCCGCGAGACCTCGAAGGCGATGCCGGCCGGGTTGACGATGCGCGTCACCGGCGGCGGTTCGCGCCCGCTCGCGCCGCCGGCATACGCCTCGCACACCGCGCCGGGCGCGATCGGCTGCGCTTCCATCGCAAGCTCGGCGCCCCAGTCGCAGGTCGGCGGCAGGCAGGCGAGCGTGGGAACCTCCGGCGCGTATTCCGGTTCCGTCCAGCGATCGGCGGGGTAGGGGATGACGAGATCGCCGAGCACGAACTCGCCGATCGCGGCCGGCGGCGCCGACAGGCCGGCGAGGAGCTCGAACACCGTGCCGGCGCCGAAGGCCGGGTAAGGTTCCCCCGGAGCCGCCCGCGTCACGAACTCGGTCCGCACGCCCTCCCGGTTCACGCACGCGAACGCTACCGATCGGTTCTCGACGTCGTATCCGCGGCTCGCGGATGCGAGGAACACGGCGAGCTCGCCAACGACATGCATATTGGCGCCGACCCGCGTCGCCCCCGGGAAGGCGGCTGCCGCCGCCGCGTGGGCAACGCCGGTGTCGCAGAACGGCGCACCGGCGACGACGCGGACATCGACGACGAGCCCGGCGCAGTCCTCCGCAAGGCACGTCAGCGCCATCCCCGCGGCGGTGTCCTCGACGAGCCACGCGCCGGGTGCGTAGGCGAGCCTCAGCTGGCCGAGATCGGCCACCGCTTCTCCGGCCGGCTGCGCGACGGCAATGGCGCCGCCGAGGGCGAGGACGGCCGCACCGGCCGCGAAAAGGACGCTCGCCGCCCGAATCGCCCGCGCCGCGTTCCGCGGCAAACGCTGCGGAGCGGCACCGGGCCGCTGCTGCGGCCCTTGCCTGCGGCGGCATGCGTCGCTAGACGCGTGGGGCATTTCGCGCTGCCGGCGCAAAGCGGCGATCCAGGACATCGGGGAGGCTTCGTTTGGCCAAGAAGAAGAATGCATTCTACGCCCAGTCGGGCGGCGTCACGGCGGTCATCAACGCCTCGGCCTGTGGCGTCATTGAGACGGCGCGCGCCAACAAGGACAAGATCGGCAAAGTCTACGCCGGCCGGAACGGCATCCTCGGCGCGCTGAGCGAGGACCTGATCGACACCACGAAGGAATCGGCGAAGGCGATTGCCGCGCTCCGCTACGCGCCGTCGGGCGCCTTCGGTTCGTGCCGCTACAAGCTCAAGAACTTCGACGTCGACCGGCGTGAATACGAGCGCCTCATCGAGGTCTTTGCCGCGCACGACATCGGCTATTTCTTCTACAATGGCGGCGGCGATTCCGCGGACACCTGCAACAAGGTCTCCCAGATCTCGGCCCGCCTCGGCTACCCCATCACCGCCGTCCACGTGCCGAAGACGGTCGACAACGACCTGCCGATCACCGACACCTGCCCCGGCTTCGGCTCGGTCGCGAAGTACATCGCCATCTCGACCCGCGAGGCCTCGTTCGACGTGGCGTCGATGGCGAAAACCTCGACGAAGGTCTTCATCCTCGAGGTGATGGGCCGGCACGCCGGCTGGATCGCCGCCGCCGGCGGCCTCGCCTCCGACGAGGACACCGAGATCCCGGTCGTCATCCTCTTCCCGGAAGTCACCTTCAATCGCGAGAAATTCCTCGCGAAGGTGGACGAGAACGTGAAGAAGTTCGGCTACTGCTCGGTGGTCGTCTCGGAAGGCGTGAAGGGTGAGGACGGCAAGTTCCTCGCCGACCAGGGCCTCAAGGATGCCTTCGGCCATGCCCAGCTCGGCGGCGCCGCGCCGGTCGTCGCCTCGATCATCAAGCAGGGCCTGAACCTGAAATACCACTGGGCCGTCGCCGACTACCTCCAGCGCGCCGCCCGCCACATCGCGTCGAAGACCGATGTCGACCAGGCCTACGCCGTCGGCGCCGCCGCCGTGCAGTTCGCCCTCGACGGCCATAACGCCGTCATGCCGGCGATCGAGCGGAAGAGCAGCAAGCCCTACAAGTGGAAGATCGCGATGGCGCCGCTCGACAAGGTGGCGAACGTCGAAAAGATGATGCCGAAGAACTTCATCACGAAGGATGGCTTCGGCATCACCGACAAGTGCCGCGAATACCTCACGCCGCTCATCCAGGGCGAGGATTACCCGCCCTACAAGAACGGTATGCCGCAGTATGTGCGGCTCAAGAACGTCGGGGTCGAGAAGAAGCTGACCACGACCTTCGACATCTCAGGCAAGGAATAGAGTTTCGGCGGGGCCCTTCGGGGCCCCGCTTCGCTTTGGGCGGTGAGCTATTGGGCGCCCACCCGCACACCGCTCATCCCAGCGAAAGCTGGGACCCAGCGCCCCGAGGAATGAGCAGGAGGGGAAGC
>JADLGL010000058.1 GCA_020849325.1 Bauldia sp.
CAGCGGGCTCGGCGGGCGCCGGATCGGGATCCGCGGCGCCGCCGCCGGAGAACGGCTTCAGCACCGTGACGACCGCGATCGTGAGGACGATTGCCGCCGCGGCGAGGACGATCGCGCGACGGTTGGCGGCCAGGGCGGCGCCGAGCCGCGACGGGCTGCGCGGCGCGGCTTCGGTTCGCGTGGCGTCGCCGGCGAGCGGCCGCATCGAGGCGTGCTCGGCGGCGGCCGCCTGGGCGGCCCGGCGGGCGGCGGCGATGAAATCCGCCTTCCGGTCGCGCTCGGATTTCGGCGCCTCGGGCTCCGGCTCGGCCGGCCGCCAGGCGCCCGGCTCGATCGGCCGGTCGCGGACCTCTTCGATCGGGCCGAGGCCGCGGAGGCGCTGCGCCGCGGTGAGGCCGGCCGGCTGATCGTCCGGCGCCGGCACCGGCTCGGCGCGCGCCACGGCGGGCGCGGCGACCGGCGGAAGAACGGGCGCAGGCGGCGCGACGGTGGCGCGCGCGGTTTCGGCGCGGGTGTCCGCTTCGAGGCGCGTGAGCCGCTCGACGACCTTGTCGAGCGTGCCATGCACCTCTTCGATGCCGTCCGCCGAGCGGCGGCTGGTGTTCTGGACCGCGGCCTGCAGCTCGCTGAGGTCGGATTTGAGCGCCTCGACGAGCGCGGTTTCGGAGTCGCGAAGGCCGGTCATGCCGGACAGGTCGCGGATCGCCTGCCGCGCCGCTTCCTGCATTGCCGCATCCGACTGCCGGCGCGTGGTCTCGACGGTGCCCTCGAGCCGGGCGAGCTGCGCCTCGACCTCGCGGATCGCGTCGGCGCGCTGCGGCTCGGCATCGATGCGCGAGACGAGCGCGCTCATCTGGCCTTCGAGCTGCGCGATCGCATCGGGCACCGCGCCGGAGAGTGTGTCGAAGCGGCCGGCGAGCGAGGCGATCTGCGTCTCGACCTCCTCGATCTTGCGCAGCCGCTCGGGCGACGGATCGGCGGTCGAGAGCGCGACGAGGCGATTGCTGAGGTCGTCGAGCCTTGCGTCGACATCCGGCGCGGGAGCACGGCCGGCGACGGCGGCGTCGAGCCGCTCGGCGAGGGCGACGATGTTGCGGTCGAGGCTGGCGAGCTCGGACCGCTCGCGCTCGCGGAGCCCGGCGATCTCGGTGGCGAGCGCGTCGATCGCGGCGGGCGCGGTCTCGCCGCGGGCAGCGAGGCGGTCGAGCCGCTCGAAGAGGTCGCTGACGGAATCGGCCTTGGGCGCCTCGCTGAGGGCGGCTTCCAGCCGCGACGACAGCTCGGCGAGGCGCTGCTCGATCCGCGCCATCGCGGCGCCACCGCCGGTGTCGATCTTCTCGCTGAGCGCTTCGACGGCGCGGCGGGTGGCGGCGACGTCGGTCTCGAGACGGCTCGTGGCGGCGAGCGTCGCGGGCGTGAAGCCGGCCGCGGCGGGCGCCGCGAAGCCATTGGCGACGCGGCCGTCGATCGCGGCGAGCCGCGCCTCGATCCGCATCAGCTCTTCGCGATGATCGCCGCTCGCGACGCGCTCGGCCAGCCGGTCGAGTTCGGCGGCGAGCGCGTCGAAGCGCTCGCCCGCAGGCATGCGATGCATGAAGTCCTGGACGATTGCCTGCATCTCGGCGGCGCTGCCGGCGCGGCGGTCGATCGCATCGAGCCGCTCGACGATGCGGCCATAGCCGGCTTCGAGGCTCGCGAGCGACGTCCCGAGCGCGGTGGAGTCGAGGAGGGCGCGGATGGCGCGGACCTCGCCGCCGAGTTCGGCCACCGCGGCCTCGTTCGAGACGCCGGCCTCGACGAAGCGGGTGAGCACCGAGACGTCCTGCCGGAGCGCGGCAACTTCGGCCGAGAGGCCCTCCATGACGGCCGGCGCGGGCGGGCGGGCCATCGGCGGTGCCGGCGGCGGCGCCGCGGGAGCGCCGGCGCGGGGCGGCGGGCGCGAGCCCACCGGCATCGGACGGTCGGGGGACTGGAGCGGCGGGCTGGTCCGGCGGTCGAGCCGCGGGGCGGCGGGCGCCGGAGGCGATGCGGTGTCGTCGATCATGCGTTGGCGCGCGGCGATTTCGGCAATGGCCTGATTGAGGTTGATCACCGCAACGGGGGCCGGCGGCGGGGCTATCGGCTCGGCCGGCGGCACCCGGCGGAGATGGGCGGCGATGTCGCTGAAATCGTCGGCCGCGGGAGCGGCCGGCGCGACGAGGGGGCTGCGGGGCGGCGCTTCGGCAGCGGGCTCGGCGGGCTCGGTGAGGCCGTGGCGGGTCTTCAGCTGGTCGATGCGGTCGCGGATGGTGCGGAGCCGGTCTTCCGGCGTGGCGACGGCGGGTTCGGCGGGGGGGGCCGGAGCGGCCGGCATCACGAGCGGCGCCGGCTGGCCGGAGACGACCGGCGCTGCAGGCGGGACCCGCGGCTCCCAGCCCGGCTGCTCGGCGGCCTCGTAGGCGGGCAGGCCTTCGACCGGGGCGGGTTCGCCGAGATCGCGGAGCGCGGCGGCGATTGCGTCCATCGTCCGGCTGTCCTCGGAGCCGGCGCTCTCGGCAAAGACGACGGCACTCCGCGACGGAACGGTGGAGCGCTGTTCGGCGGCGAAGGCATCGAGGCGCGCATCGAGGGCGGCGCGGGCTTCCTCGGCGCCGCCGGGCGCCGCCTCGGCGGTGAGACGCTCGAGACGGGCGGCGAGCTGCGCGAGGCGGTCGTGCAGCGCCCGGCCGAGACCACCGTCCCGGTCATCCACCATTGGCAGCGTTTCGCCCGGATTCATGCACGCCCCTTGGCCTTCTCTCGTACCCAACGCGCCGCAAACGGCCGCATCGGGGATTCGAGGCCCACGGCGGAGAATCCGAGCGTCATGGTAAACAGGTGGTTAACCGGACGGTCGGCGAATCAGCTTTTCCTAACGATTGTGGAGCTTTCCCCAGTCGCGTCCCGCGCGGTTGACGCCGGGACGCGCCGCGGCCGACAAGATCGGCGGCAGGAGGCGGGTTCATGCTGTCGCACGGAAAGGTCTGGGCTGCGATCGACCGCCTGGCGGCCGGCTATGGCCTCAGTGCGTCGGGGCTGGCGCGAAAAGCCGGCCTCGACCCGACGAGCTTCAACCCGTCGAAGCGTGTCGCCCGCGACGGCCGGCCACGCTGGCCGTCGACGGAGAGCATCGCGAAAATCCTCGCGGCGACGGGGGCGTCGTTCGAGGAGTTCCTCGACCTCCGCGCCGAAAACGCCGCCGCGTCGGTGCTCCCGCTCCTCGGCTTCGCCCGCGCCGGCGCCGGGGGCTTCTTCGGCGATGGCGGCGCGCCCGCCGGCTCCGGCTGGGAGGAGGTCGCCTTCCCCGGCGCGCCGGAGGGCACCGCCTATGCGCTCCGCATCACCGGGGATTCGATGCTGCCGGTCTATCGCGACGGCGACACGATCGTGGTCGCGGCCGGCGCCGCCTGCCGGCCGGGCGACCGGGTGGTGGTGAAGACCACCGGCGGCGAGGTGATGGCGAAGGAGCTTCGCCGCCGGGCGGCCGACGGCGTGTCGCTCCGCTCGCTCAACCCGGCCCATCCCGACCGTTTCGTGGCCACGGCCGACCTCGACTGGATCGCGCGCATCCTCTGGGCCAGCCAGTAGAATTCGCGTTCCGCCGCCTCCCCGCGCGGGGGATGCGATTTGATCGCGCCACACCCTCGCCACGTTCTTGAAAGGGGGGAGCGCGCACCCATTTCCCTCTGGTTGGCCCCCATTGGAAGAGGGAGAGGAGATTGAACCACACACTGACGCTGCGTCCGGCTTTCACGCCGTTCACGATCATCCTGATGGTGATCCTGTTCATGGTCGCGTGGCCGCTCGGGCTCTTGATGCTTGCCTACCTGCTGTGGGGTGACCGCCTGTCGTTCACCAGCAGCACGTCGACGTCGTCCGGTGCCCGGCGGTCGTACCGCAGCGCCGGGTGCTTCGGCTGGAACGGTTCCGCCCGTCACGAGAGCGGCAACGCCGCCTTCGACGAGTACCGCGCGGCGGAACTGAAGCGGCTCGACGAAGAGCGCCGCCGCCTCGACGAGGAGCGCCGCGAGTTCGAGACGTTCGTCCAGAACCTTCGCCGGGCGAAGGACCAGGAGGAGTTCGATCGCTTCATGGCCGCCCGCCGGAGCGGTCCCGGGCCGACGATCAACCTCTGAGGCGAATCCGCATGATGTGCGGGTGAAGCGGCGGGCCGAAGGGTCCGCCGCTTTCGATTGGTGTTCGACGCGGCAGCGGGCAGTCGGCAGTACGCAATCGTCTACGGGGCTTCGGCCCCGCCCCTGTTAGCCGGGCGGCGCACAGGCCGGCCCCCTCGCAACCTACCGCTCTGCCGATTGCCGACTGCCGACTGCCCGCTTCACTCACCCCTTCCGCAAAACCCTCATCCGTTCCATCATCGTTCTCCGAATCGTGGATCGTCCCTTGGGCCTTCTCTTCCGCTCGCGCCAGCCCGCGCCCCTCCCCGAACATCTCGACCTGTCGCTCGGCGACCGCACGGTGCCGGTGCGTCTGCGGGCGAATGCGCGGGCGCGGCGATACACGCTGCGCGTCGGGCGGGCGGGCGGCGAGCCGGTGGTGACGATCCCGGCCGGCGGCAGCCTCGGCGGGGCGCGGTCGTTTCTCGAACGCAACCGGCTGTGGCTGAAGCGGCGGCTCGAGGCCCGGCCGGAGGCAACGCCCTTCGCGGCCGGCGAAACCATCCCGTTCCGCGGCGCGAGCCACGTCATCCGCCATGTGCCTGCGCGGCGCGGCACGGTTCTGGTCGAAGGCGGGCCGGACGGGCCGTGCCTGTGCGTCTGCGGCGGCGAAGAGCACCTGTCGCGCCGGCTCGTCGACTGGCTCAAACGCGAGGCGAAAGGCGATCTCGACCGGGCGGTGTTCCGCTATTCCACGATGATCGGCCGGAAGCCGACGGTGATCAGGCTCCGCGACCAGAAGGGACGCTGGGGTTCGTGCAGTTCGGCCGGGACGCTCTCGTTCTCGTGGCGGCTGATCCTCGCGCCGCCGATGGTGCTCGACTACCTCGCGGCGCACGAGGTGACGCACCTTGCCGAGATGAACCACAGCCCGCGCTTCTGGCGCCTCCTCCGCCGCATCTGCCCCGACACGGACCGGGCCGAGGCATGGCTGAAAGCCCATGGCAGCTCGCTCCACGCCTATGGCGTCGCGGACGCCGGCTGAGCGCGCGACGGCGCCGGCGGTGACGCGGCCCGCGCGCGGGACCGGCTGACAATGCCGCCCTGGGGCATATCGGACATCCCGGACCAGCGCGGGCGCCGCGCCATCGTGACCGGCGGTTCGACGGGCATCGGCTTCGAGATCGCCCGCGCCCTCGCCGCCGCGGGCATGGCCGTGACGATCGCCGCGCGCGACGAGGCGCGCGGCGCTGCCGCCGCCAGAATGATCCGCGGCCTGGCGCCGGGGGCGGAAGTCCGCTTTGCGAGGCTCGACCTCGCCTCGCTGGCGTCGGTCCGCGGGTTCGCCGAGGCGGAACTCCTGACCGCGCGGCCGCTCGACCTCCTCGTCAACAATGCCGGCGTGATGATGCTGCCGCGGCGCGAGACGACGGCCGACGGCTTCGAGCGCCAGTTCGCAACGAACCATCTCGGTCCGTTCGCGCTGACGGCCCGGCTCTGGCCGCTCTTCACCGGACGGGCGGGCGCCCGCGTGGCGACGGTGGCGAGCCTCGCGCACTGGCGCGGCCGGATTGATCTTGCCGATCTCGACGCCGCGGTCCGCTACCGGCCCTACGCCGCCTACGCCCGATCGAAGCTCGCGAATCTCCTCTTCGCCTTCGAACTCGCGCGGCTGGCCGGCGCCTCGGGGCCGCTGTCGGTGGCGGCGCATCCCGGCATCGCGGCGACGCCGCTCGTCCGGAACGGCCGCGCCGGCGACACGGGCCTTGCATCGCGGCTTCTCATCGCCTGGTACGACGTCGTCGGCCAGGACGCGGCGTCCGGCGCTCTCCCGATCCTCCGCGCCGCGACGGCGCCCGATGTCCGGGCCGGAGCGTATTTCGGCCCCCGCGGCCCGTTCGGGTTCAGGGGACCGGCGGGGCTCGTGCGCGCCTCGGGCGCGGCGCGGGACGCCGCAGTCGCGGCGCGGCTCTGGACGGTGTCGGAGGAGCGGACCGGCCTCCGGTTCGCGCCCGGCCCGGCCGCCGGCGCGGGAGCGGACGGAGGCGACAGCGCCGCGCCGGCGGGCGGGGCGCTGCCGTAGCCGCTATTGCTCGAGGCGGGCGAAGTTGGCGTGGGCGACGATCAGCCAGCGATCGCCTTCGCGCCGGAACACGCTGAGCCGCGGCGCTTCGCGTTCGACGGTCACGCCGCCGATCGTCTCGGCGACGACCAGGAGATAGCGGACGACCATGAGATCCCCGTGCGCGGTGACGACGAGATCGTGGATGCCGTGGATTTCGGTGATCGTCGCGGCGCCGCCGCCGAGATAGCCGGCGCGGTCGAGGCCGTTGCCGTCGGCGCGCTGGATCTGGAACTCCGGCGCGAGCACGAGTTCGAGCGCCGCCGGGCCGGCGATGATGGCGTCGAGCCACGTCATCACGGCCGCCTCGGCCTCCTCATTGGTGATTTGCGCCGCCGCGGGCGACGCCACCGCGCCGATCAGCGCGGCTGCCGTGATGATCCGTGAGAAGCTGCGCATGTGCCCTCCGCGCATTGTGGATGCGCCACCAGGACGCGCGGAGGGTGTGCCATCGAACCGTGAAGATTCGGTCTGCGGGCGTCGTGCAAAACGCCGGAGCGTGCGCCTCCTATGCCGCGGCGCGGGCGCTGTTGAGCGCGTCGAGCCACCAGGAGAGGTGGTTCAGCATGTCGTCGGCGGCGAGTGCGAGGAACGGGAAATCGTTCAGCGCCGCCTTCCCCTGCATCACCGGCTCCATCACGGCCCACTGGATGTGAACGCCGAAGCGGATCGGGGCCATCTGGAGCTCGATGGCGTTGCTGCGGAGCTGCTCGATGGCGCGGGCGCCGCCGGTGCTGCCATAGCCGACGAAGGCGATCGGCTTCCGGTTCCACTCCTTGTAGGCGTAGTCGAAGGCGTTCTTGATCGCCGCCGTCGGGCCGCGGTTGTACTCGGCGGCGACGACGATGAAACCGTCGAACTCGGCGATCTTCTTCTGCCAGCGGAGCGCCACCGGATCCTGCGACGGGGCCCAGGCCGGCGACATCGCCTCGGCGAAGAGCGGCATCGGGTAGTCCTTGAGGTCGATGATCTCGACCTCGAGATCGTTCCGCTTCGACGCGATGTCGTAGATCCACTGGGTCGGCTTGTCCGCGAACCGGTTGGGGCGGATGGAGCTGATGATGATACCGATCTTGCTGGTCATGGCACACGTCCTTCGACTGCACGGACCGTCGGGAGGCGAGCGGCCGTTCGGCTGCGGACCCAACCGCCGAAGCGCGATGGGTTCCGTAGCACTATGGAAAACGTAGTGGATTAGAACTCATAGTGCTACGTTGCGTCAAGTGCATTAGCCGTGCGCCCACGGCATTGCTATACTGATGGCCATGGAGAGACCGAAGACCGAAGGCGAGGCCGCCGGGGCCGACCCCTGCGTCGTGCCGGAACGGCTCAGCGCCGCGTTCGCCGTGCTGCAGGAGAAATGGGCGCTGCCCATCGTCTACGTCCTCCTGCAGGGCCCGGAAGGCTTCAACGAGATCGGCCGCGCCGCCGGCTCGGTCAATCCCGCGACGCTCACGCAGCGGCTCGGGCGCATGGAGCAGGTGGGGCTCGTGCGGAAGACGGTGCAATCCACCATGCCGCCCCGGACGCTCTACGAACTCACCGACGCCGGGCGCGCGCTCAAGACCGTCATCAAGGCGTTCGAGCAGTGGAGCGAACGGCATCCTCTTCCAACGAAAGCCGGATAGGGCCGCCCGGTCGCCGACGGGCGCAAGCGGGCGCCTGGTCCGGTGCTTCTGACGCATTCGGACCGTTCCCGGAGCGACCGCTCGTTCTCGCCTCGCCCCGTTCGGGGAGAGGGGAACGATCCACCCGTCTAGTCCGCGACGGACGGCGCGGCCGGGGTGCCGTGGACCATCTGGAAGGCGTGGTCCCATTTGCCGGTGGCGACGCCCACCATGCACCACGCAATGCACATCGCCTCGAGCCAGCGGGCCGAGGTGATGTTGCCGAGGTCGAGCGCCGGCCAGCCGAAATCCGCGAGGAGGCGCGTCACCGTCGCCTTGGCGGCGGCGTCGTTGCCGGCGATCATCATCGCCGGCGGGCCGCCATCGAAATGCGGCCGGAACATCAGCCCGTTGTTCATGGTGTTGAAGGCTTTTACGACGAACGCGTCGGGGAGCGCGCGCTGCAGCGTCTCGCCGCCGGAATCGTTGCCCGAGATGGCAAGGCCCGGCGGAAAGCCGCGCGACATGTCGAGCGGATTGGTGGTGTCGATCACCACCTTCCCGGCGAAGTGCTCGGGTCCCGCGGCCGCAGCGACCTGCGGCAGCACGGTGCCGAGGGTGGCCACCACGACGACATCGCCGAACGCGGCCGCCTCGGAGAACGTGCCGGCGCTGCCGAGGCCGGGATGGGCCGCCGCCCACTCGGCCGCCTTGGGGTTGCCCGCCTCGCGGGCGCCGAGCTTCGTCTCGTAGCCGAGCGTCACGAAGCCGTGGCCGAGCGCCCGCCCGACCGGGCCTGTTCCGAGAATGCCGACTTTCATTCGTGCCTCCACCGTTTCCGCTGAGATAGGCACGGATCGGGAGGCGGGCAATCACCCCGCGGGCGGTGCCCGCGGCGGCAAGGGCGGGGGCGGGGGCGGCATCGGGCGGGGCGGCGGCGCGAGCGGATAGGTGGAACCGGCGAAGCGGTTGAAAACGGTCGCGACCAGGACGAGGAGCGCCGCTCCGACGAGGACCGGCGCGATCAGGAACGACACGCCGGGGTCGGCGGTGAAGACCACCAGCGGATCGGCGCCCGCCGGCGGATGGGTGAGCCGGACCACGGCGAGGACGCCGATGACGATGCCGACCGCGAGCGCCGCCGCCCACCACTGGTCGGGCAGGACGGCGCGGAGGAGGAGCGCGATCGCGGTCGCGAGGACATGGCCGCCGACGACGTTGGCGGGCTGCGACAGCGGGCTGCCGGGCACGGCGAACAGGAGCACGGTCGTGGCGCCGAACGGCGCCATCATCAGGGGCTGGCCGGTGAGCGCGCCGAGCCCGCCGGCGGCGAGGAGAGCGATGGTCGCGCCAATGCCCGCGAGCGCCGCGCGGCGATGGCCCGTCGGAGGCTGATGACGCGTGAGAAAGGCCCGCAAGGCGGCGACGAGGTCCCTCTCCGGCGCAGCTCTGCGCGCGGGCGGCGCAAAATAGCGTGCGCGCCCGGAAAGTCACCCCTGCGGGAAAGTGGCGCCGCCTCCCTGCGGAGAACGGCGCCAAGGCTCAGGAAGCGCGCCCCGCCCGGCCGGAGGCCGGACGGGGCCAGTCGCTAGGGCAGTGCGATGAAGGCGAGACCGTTGTTCGCGTTCAGCGGCACGACGAGCTGGTTGGCGTCCGAATCGTAGCACATGGAGGCCGCGCTCGGGACGTTCTCGGCAATGAGCGTCGCCGGGCTGCCATCGGCCGGGATCATCGAGATGCCGCCGAGGGTGACCGAGGAGACGTATTTGGTGCCGTCCGGCATGATGACGAGGCCGTCATTGCCGGTCTGCGCCGCCTGCTCGGTCTTCACCACCGTGCCGTCCGGCGCGAAGGTGATGACGTCGGGGCTGCCGATGTTGACGACGACGATGTTGCCGTCATTGTCGATCTCGATGCCGTTCGGCCGGTTGAGCGGCGCACCCTGGATGAAGATCGACGACGTGCCGTCGGGATTGATCTTCCAGACCTGCCACGTGTCGGCGGCGTTCGGGTTCTGCTCGTTGACGACGCCACCGCTGTTGGTGCCGTAGATCGTGCCGTCGGCGGCCACGGTGATGTCGTTGAGGCCGGTGGTGCCCTCGACCGTGATCGAGCCGGCGGGAGCGCCGGTCGCCATGTCGAACATGCGGATCACCGCCACGCTCGGCGTGTTGCCGGTTGCGCCCGGCTCGGTGTTCGGCACGCCGCCGTCACGGTCGGCGAGGTAGAGGATACCGTTGTGGATGAAGGAACCGAACGGCTCGTTGAGGACGAGCGGCGGATCCATGTTGTCGCGCTGCGCGCCCGGGTTCTGGATGCCGACCCAGCGCGGCGTGTGCACCGTACCGTCGTGGTTGATCAGCGCGATCCAGGCGTCGTTGGCGCGGATGGCCTGGCCGACGCCGCGGTTCGGGGCGACGATGACGCCGCGGGTGGCGTCGTACACGCAGCTCTCGACCGAGTAGAGCGCGCCGTACATCTTCACGTTGGACGATGCGGCCGCGAACGGCACCTGGGTGGCGTCCGGCGCCGCCGGGGCGACGGGCAGGCCAACGCCCTCATTGCCGACATAGTACGGCCGCGGCGGTGTCTGCGCCTGCTGGGCAACCGCAATACCGGCGGTGGTCACGAGCGCTACCGCCGCGACCGACAGGATTCCCTTCCTCATGCGACTTCCTCCTGAATATTGTTTTCTACAAAAGGCATGCTTCCGGACCCGCGGAGCCGTGGCTCACGGGCCCGTCAATCTTCGGGTCAAACAAGGCGAAGACGTGTCTTTTCTGAGGCGGGATCACGCCTTCGGGGGAGGGTAAACCGGCGACGCTCCGCGAACGAACCGGAACGCTGCCGATTCGGCCAGCGGAGGCGATTTCACGGCCCGTCCGGCGCGAGCGCCGCCCACACCGCTTCCTGGGCGGCGCGGACGCGGGCGAGACCGGCCGCATCCTTCCGGTCGTCCGGCATCAGCGAATGCTGGCTCGGCAGCCGCGTGGTCGCGCTGACCACCAGGAGGGTGAGGTCGGGTGTGCCCGGCGCGGCGTTGATCGCGAGGTCGTCGAGCAGCGCTTTCCAGTGCGGTCCGCGCCGGGGCAGGCCCAGAATCGCCGCGAGTCGGCTATAGGAGATCGTCTCCCGCCGCCGCGCGACCTCCTCGAGCACGGCCACCACTTTCTCGCGTGACGGCAGCTTCGACCCCCTCATGCCTCTTCGTCCCGTCTCCGTGAGCGCCCCGCCCGGCCGCCCCCATCGCCGGGCACGCGGATCGTGAGCCTTCTTCGCAACTTCATCACCGTCGGCGGCGCCACCGCCTCGAGCCGCGTCGTGGGTTTCGTCCGCGACATGTTCATGGCCGCCGCGCTCGGCACCGGGCCGGTCGCCGACGCGTTCGTGGTCGCCTTCCGCTTTCCCAACCTCTTTCGCCGCCTGTTCGCCGAAGGGGCGTTCAACTCGGCCTTCATCCCGCTCTTCAGCCGGGCGCTCCACGAGGGCGGCGCGGAGGAGGCGAAGCGGTTCGGCCGCGAGGCCCTCGCCGCGCTCCTGACGCTTCTCCTCGTCCTCACCGCGATCGTCGAAATCGCGATGCCGTGGCTGATGTTCGCGTTCGCCCCCGGCTTCTCGGAAGACCCGCAGAAATTCGACCTGACGGTGCTCCTGACGCGGATCGCGTTCCCGTATCTCACGCTGATCTCGCTGGTGGCGCTGTTCTCGGGCGTCCTCAACGCCAACGGACGCTTCGCCGCCGCCGCCTTTGCGCCGGCCCTCCTCAACCTCGTCTTCATCGCCGCGCTCGCCTTCGTGCTCCTCACCGACCTCCACGAGACGCGGAACGCCGGCATCGTCCTCGCCGCGGCGACGACGCTCGGCGGCATTGCCCAGCTCGCGGTGGTGGTGTGGGCGGCGCGGCGCGCCGGCCTCGGCCTCCGGCTGCAGCGGCCGCGGCTGACCCCCGGCGTCCGCCGCCTGTGGCGGCTCGCCGTGCCCGGCGTGATCGCCGGCGGCGTGACGCAGATCAACATCGTCGTCGGCACGATCATCGCCTCGCTCGCCCCGGGCGCTGTCTCCTATCTCTACTACGCCGACCGCATCTATCAGCTGCCGCTCGGCATCGTCGGCGTCGCGATCGGCGTCGTCCTCCTGCCGGACATCTCGCGCCAGCTCCAGGCGGGCCGCGCCGACGTTGCCGTCCACACCCAGAACCGGGCACTCGAATTCGCGCTCGCGCTGACGCTGCCGGCGGCCATCGCGCTCGCCGTGCTGGCGCAGCCGATCATCCACGTCCTCTTCGAGCGCGGCGCGTTCGATGCCGCCGACACCGTCGCCACCGCCCGCGCCCTCACCGCCTTCGCGCTCGGCCTCCCCGGCTTCGTCCTCATAAAAGTGTTCCAGCCGGCCTTCTTCGCCCGCGAGGACACGCGCCTTCCCATGCTGTTCGGCGTTGCCTCGATGGTGGTGAACGTCGTCCTTTCGCTCGCGCTCTTCCCCTCGCTCGAGCATGTCGGCATCGCGATCGCGACGTCGGTCGCCGGCTGGCTCAACGCGATCGCGCTCGCAGTGGTGCTGTGGCGCCGCGGCCATTTCGTCAGCGATCCCGACCTCCGCCGCCGGCTGCCGCTCCTCCTCGTCGCGGCGCTGTTGATGGGGGCCGCGCTGTGGTTCGGCGTCGGGCTGTTCGACCGCCTCCTCGCCGATCCTTCGACGCTGACGCGTTCGCTGGCGCTGGCGGCGATCGTGCTGGCGGGCATGGTGCTGTTCATCGTCTTCGCCCAGCTCGTCGGGGCGGCCGATTTCCGGCGCCTCCTCGCGATGCGCCGCCGCGGTCGCGTCCCGCCTCCTGCGGAGCCGCCCACGGGTGGCTGACCGCCATCCGATCGCCGCACCGGGGTGGCACGCCTCGGCCCGTTGCCCGGAGATTCGATGACCCGCCGGCTCGTACCTTTCCTCGCTCTCGCGGCACTCGCGCTCGCGGCCTGCGCGCCGATGGCGACCCAGAACCTTGCGACGGCGGAACAGGTCGCGGCGATGGGAGGCGTCGCCGCGTTCCCGCTCGCTCCGCCCGCCCGCTATGCGGCGGCGGGCCTTGCGATGGAGCAGGGCGGCCGCGTCGATTACGTCTTCGTCTCGCCCGCGGCGGCGCGGCAGGAGTGCGAAGGCTCGGGCGCCTGCATCTGGCGCCGTTTCGACAATTCCTGCCGCATCACCATCTCGACCGAGTATTCCGGCGATTTCCTCGCCGCGATGATGGCGCATGAGCGCGCCCATTGCGCCGGCTGGCCGGCGAACCACCCGATGGTCTGATCCGCGCCCGGCGCGGCCTCCGGCGCCGCCGGCGAATTGACTGGCGGCGCGGCTTGCCTATGGTCGCCGCCGTCTTTTCACGGAACGAAAACCATGCCGACGCCCGACACCTCCGGCCTCAAGGCGACCATCGACACCGCGTTCGAGAACCGCGCGAGCGTGGATCACACCACGAAGGGCGAGGTTCGCGACGCGGTCGAGACCGCGCTCGACCTCCTCGGCGCCGGCACCGTCCGCGTCGCGGAGAAGATCGGCGGCCAGTGGATGACGCATCAGTGGCTGAAGAAGGCGGTCCTTCTCTATTTCCGCCTGACGCCGAACCACCTCATCGCCGGCGCGCCGGGCGGGGCGAGCTGGTACGACAAGATGGATTCGAAGTATGTCGGCATGGGCGAGAAGGAGTGGGCCGCGGCCGGCTTCCGGGCCGCCCCCGGCTCGATCGTCCGCCGCTCGGCCTATATCGCCCCCGGCGCGGTGCTCCTGCCGTCGTTCGTCAATCTCGGCGCCTATGTCGATAGCGGCTCGATGATCGACGGCTGGGCGACGGTCGGCTCGTGCGCCCAGGTCGGCAAGAATGTCCACGTCTCGGGCGGCGCCGGCATCGGCGGCGTCCTCGAGCCGCTCCAGGCCGGCCCCGTCATCATCGAGGACAACTGCTTCATCGGCGCCCGCGCCGAAGTCGCGGAGGGCGTCATCGTCGAGGAAGGCTCGGTCCTGTCGATGGGCGTCTATATCGGCGCCTCGACGAAAATCGTCGACCGCGCGACCGGCGAGGTCCACATGGGCCGCGTGCCCGCCTATTCGGTGGTCGTCTCCGGCGCGATGCCCGGCAAGCCGCTGCCCGACGGCTCGCCCGGCCCGTCGCTCTATTGCTGCGTCATCGTCAAGCGCGTCGACGAGCGCACCCGCTCGAAGACCAGCATCAACGAGCTGCTGCGCGATTAGACCAGTTCCCCGACTGCATTGCCCTCGAACCTCCCCCCCCCCTTGCGGCCCCTTGCGGGGAGGTCGAACCGGCGCTTCGCCGGTTCGGGAGGGGTCGAGACGCTCGCCAGGCGATCGCCTCGCGGCCGCGATCCCTGCTGAAGCGTGGCGGCGGAGAGCGAGAGTGGGGCGGCACCGAATCGCCCCGCCGCGCGGCATCGCACGACCGCCGCCCGGCCTGCGGCGAAACGACAGGAAACGCCGCCAAGTTCCTGCCGCATTGTACGAATCCGGACCACAAATCGCCGCAATGTGTGACCGCGACGGCACATCGTTCCGGTAAACTCGACCCCTGCCCGGATCAGGTGGTTTCTTGGTAACTCTCTCGCGCGTATGGAGCGGCCAGGCATCGCAGAACGGCCCAATCCCCCGGGTCGTCCGCCGCGGTCCCCCACCCAGGAGTCACTGCAGTGAATCTCGTCAAGACCCTCGCCGCCGGCGCAGTCGCCCTCACGGCGATGTCGACCGCTTCCTTCGCCGCCGACGTCATCTACCCGGTCGTCCCGGCCCCCGCCCCTGTCGTCGTCCCGGCCCCGGTGCCGACCCCGACCTGGACCGGCGCCTATTTCGGCGTCGTCGGTGCCTTCACCTTCGTCCCGCGTCAGTCGGAAGAAGAGCCGAACTGGAAGAACCTCGGCGTCATCGGCGGCTACGATTTCCAGATCGGCAGCCGTTTCGTCGCCGGCGTCAACGTCCGCACCACGATCCCGAGCCCGGTCGGCACGGGTGATGGCTTCTTCATCGGCGCCCTCGACGCCAACGCCAATGCTCGCGCCGGTGTCCTTCTCGCCAATGAGCGCCTCCTTGCCTACGGCACGACCGGCATCGGCGTTACCGTCTACGGCGGGCCTCTCTCGTACTTCACCGTCGGCGGCGGCGTCGAGTTCGCGATCAACGATCGCGTCCACACCTTTGCCGAGTTCACCCACGCCCGCGCCCTCGGCGGCGGCGCGATCGGCAATTCGATTCAGCTCGGCGTCACGCTGCGCTAGGCGAAGCCGCAATTCGATATCCGACGGGGGGCCTTGCGCCCCCCGTTTCGTTTTCGGCCCCGGCCATCGCGCTGCCTTGACCCCGCCGTGCGCGGGGGTCAAACGTCCGCCGCGTCTCCAGCCCGCGGTTGCCATGTCCCACGATCCCGTCGCCATCCTGCACGACCTCGTCCGCTGCCCATCGGTGACGCCGGCGGAAGGCGGGGCGCTGGCCTATCTCGAGAAGGTCCTGTTCGCAGCGGGGTTCGCCATCGACCGGCCGGTGTTTTCCGAGGCCGGAACGCCGGACGTCGAGAACCTTTTTGCCTTCCGCGGCACCGGCGGCCCGCATCTCGTGTTCGCCGGCCATACCGACGTCGTGCCCACCGGGCCCGAGGAGCGCTGGTCGCATCCGCCGTTCGCGGCCGACATCGACGGCGGCATCCTCTACGGCCGCGGCTCGGCGGACATGAAGGGCGGCATCGCCTGCTTCCTCGCCGCGGCACTCGACTGGCTGGCGGAAAAGCCGCGCCGCGGGACGATTTCCTTCCTCATCACCGGCGACGAGGAAGGCCCCGCCGTGAACGGCACGGTGAAGCTGCTGCAGTGGGCGGCGGAGCGCGGCCACCGCTTCGACGCCTCGATCGTCGGCGAGCCGACCAACCCCGAGACGATCGGCGAGGCGATCAAGGTCGGCCGGAGAGGCAGCATTTCCGGCACCATCACCGTCACCGGCCGCCAGGGCCACGTCGCGCACCCGCACAACGCCGACAACCCGCTGCCGCGCCTCGTCGCGCTCGTGAACGCGCTCGTCGCGGAACGTTTCGACGAGGGCAGCGAGCGGTTCCAGCGCTCGAACCTCGAGATCACCTCGATCGACGTCGGCAACCGCGCCTTCAACGTCATCCCGGCGTCCGGCACGGCGAAATTCAACATCCGCTTCACCGACCGCTGGACCTACGAGACCCTCACGGCCCGCATCCGCGCCATCCTCGACGGCGTGCTGCCCGGCGGCTATTCGCTCGTCTTCGAGCGCTTCAACAGCCCCGCCTTCTTCACCGACGCCGGTGCTCTCGTCGATCCGCTGATCGCGGCGATCGAAGAGGTGACCGGGCGCCGCCCGGAGCGGTCGACGAGCGGCGGCACCTCCGACGCCCGCTTCATCAAGGACTATTGCCCGGTGGTGGAATTCGGCCTCGTCTCGAAGACCATCCACCAGATCGACGAACAGGTCCCGGTCGCCGACCTCCACACCCTGACGAGAATCTACCGCCGCTTCCTCGACCGCTATTTCGGCACGGACTAGCCGGGATGGGGCGCGGCGCTCCTCACGTATCCCCGATCGCCCCTGCGAAGGAGCGCGTGAAGAAATCCGGCGCTGCGGATTCTTCGCCTCTCCCCGGCGGGGAGAGGTCGGATCGAGGCGCGCAGCGGATCGATCCGGGTGAGGGGGGACCGCCCTTTCGTTCGTGCACCAAGGCACTGGGCAACAACGATTTCCCGTCGTCGGAGGATGAGCTGGACCGGTGGCCCCCCCTCACCCGCCCGCAGCAAGCTGCGGTCGACCTCTCCCCGGCGGGGAGAGGCGAGGAACGGAACGTCGATTTCTTCACACGCTCGAAGGCGGGGATGATCGGGTATGGGGCGAACTGGCGTGAGGTCGCGCCCCAATGACCTTCCTCGCCGAAGCCCGCGCCGGCATCCGTGCCGCGTGGCTCCTCTTCATCGACCGCCCCGGCGCCGCGGAGGAAGTCCCGCAGGGCCGCAGTGCGTTCCTCCGCTCCTTCGCCGCCTTCTTCCTCGCCTTGCCGTTCTACGCGGTCGAGATCGCCTTCCGGCAGGGCGATGCCGTGGCCATTCCGGGCGGCGTGATTCTCGCGGCGGAAACGGAGTGGGTGAGCCGCATCGTGGCGCTCGCGCTCGGCTGGATCGCGCTGCCGCTCGTCCTCGGCATCCTCCGGAAACCGCTCGGCATCGCGGCGACCTGGGAGCGCTTCGTCGTCGCCCGCAACTGGGGCTCGGTGCTGGTCGCCGTCGCGTACGCCGCGATCGCGCCGTTCCCGACCGTCGGCGGCAGTCTCGGCGAGATCGGCGGGATCCTGTCGCTCGCCGTCCTCTTCCTCGTCGTCCGGTTCCTGTACGTCGCGGCGCGGCGGGCGCTCGGCGTCGGCGTCGTGGCGGCGGCCGCGGTCGTGCTACTCGCCCTCGTCCTCGGCTGGGTCATCGACGCCGCGACGTCGGGCCTCATCCGCGTCTGACGGCGGATAATCGACCGCGACGAGATAGAGCCCGTGCGGCGGCGCGAGCGGGCCGCACTCCCTCCGGTCGGCGGCGGCGAGCGCGGTGCCGATCCGGGCGGGAGGCCAGTCGCCGAGGCCGACCTTCACGAGCGAGCCCACCATCGACCGCACCTGGCTGTGCAGGAACGAGCGCGCCGACGCTTCGACGACAATCTCCTCGCCGCGGCGCGCCACCGCCAGCCGGTCGAGCGTCTTCACCGGCGACTTCGCCTGGCATTCGGCGGCGCGGAAGGTCGTGAAATCGTGGCGGCCGACGAGGTGCGCCGCCCCCTCCGCCATCGCCGCCGCATCGAGCGGACGCATCACGTGCCACGCCCGGCCGCGGTCGAGCGCGGGCGGCGCCCGGCGGTCGAGGACGCGATAGAGGTAGTGCCGCGCGACCGCGGAAAACCGCGCGTCGAAGGTGTCCGCCACCTCGCCGGCCGCGAGCACGGCTACCCGGTGCGGGCGGAGATGGGCGTTGAGCCCGTCGCGGATGGTCCGCGCCGTCCGTGGCCGGGCGAGATCGAAATGCGCCACCTGGCCGAGCGCATGGACGCCGGCATCGGTGCGCCCGGCGCCGCGGATGCCGACGGTCTCCTGCGTCAGCGACAGGATCGCGGCCTCGATCGCGCCCTGCACCGACGCCTCGCCCGCCTGGCGCTGCCAGCCGGCGAAGGCCGAGCCGTCGTATTCGATGGTGATCCGGTAGCGGGGCATGGCGCCCGGCTTGTCTCACAGCGGCGGGGGACCGTCGAGCGAACCATTTCGGGCCCTGCGACATGGCGGCGTCCCGGCGGAGACACCCCGCGCGTGGCCGGTTCTGCTAAACACCGCGCCATGCATCACAAGCACATGCAGCCGCGGGACCTTCTGGTCTTCATCGGCGTCTGCTTCGTCTGGGCCCTCAACGTCGTCGGCAGCAAATACGTCGTCGACCACCTCTCCGTCCCGCCGCTCTTCTACGCCGCGGCGCGATCGGCGGTGGTGATGACGGCGCTCCTGCCGTGGATTCTGCCGGCCCCGCGGCCCGTGGCACGGCTTCTCGTCGCGGTGTTCCTCCTCGGCAGCGGCGGGTTTGCCGTGATGTTCATCGGCCTCGAGACGACCGACCCGTCGACCGCCGGCATCATCAGCCTCCTCGGTCCGCCGCTCACGGCGATCCTCGGCATCATCTTCCTCGGCGAGCGCGTCCACTGGCGGCGCGGCACCGGCATCGCCCTTGCCTTCGCCGGCGTCGTGATGGCGCTGTGGTCGCCGAGCGGCCTCGTCTTCACGCCCGGCGTCCTCTGGGTGGTGGCGTCGTGCTTCATCGGCGCCGCGGGCGCTATCCTCCTCAAGCAATACCCGGCGACGAGCCCGCTCCGGCTTCAGGCCTGGTCGGGCCTCACCGGCACGCTCGTCTTCATCCCGCTCACCGCGACGTTCGAATTCGGCGCCATCCCCGGCGGCACCTACAACTGGGAATTTTTCGGGATTCTTGCCTTCTCCGGGCTCGTCGTCTCGGTCGGCGCCCACACCATCTATTTCCGCATGCTGCAGAAATACGAGGCGAACCTCGTGGCGCCGCTGACGCTGATCACGCCGATCTTCACCGTGAGCCTCGGCGTCGTCCTGACCGGCGACGAGGTGACCCCGATGATGATCGCCGGCGGCATCCTCGCGCTCGCCGGCGTGTTCGTCATCGCCGTCCGGCCGAGCTCGAAGCTGCCGAAGGATTTTCTGGTGCGGAAGCTGTAACGGCCCGGCGCGCGGCCCTTCGCGCCCGGCCGCGAACGCGGCGAGCGGGACGTGGCGCCGACGCGCGGAGACACGCCCCTTGCCTCTCCGCCGGACGATGGCTCCGCCTGGACGAGGCCAAGGAGCCGTCGTCCGCCCCGCGAATCCCTTGGAAAGAAGCCGCTACCGGAGGACCGCCGCCGCCCAGCCGGTGAGGATGTATTTCTCGTGGGTCTGGCTGATCTGGCTGCGGTGCGGGTAGCAGAAATTGGCGGGGAACATCAGCACCTTCCCCTTCTGCGCCTGGCAGACATAGTCGTGGCCCATGAACTCGGTGCCGCCGCCGGGGACGTCGCAGAGATAGAGGAGGAACACGAGGTGGCGGTTCGCGGTCGAGCCGGTCGCGTCGCAGTGCCAGGCGTGATAGCCGCCGCCCGGCTTGTAGTACTGGAAGTGCGGCATGTACTGGAACTCGACCTCCTGCCGCCACGACGCATCGACATCGGTGTAGTAGCGCGGGATGAAGTCGAGGAACTGGCGGATCACCGAGTTGTAGCCGGACTCGTCCGGGGTCGGGATCTCGGGATGGTTCGGCGGCAGAGACTCGACGGCGAAATCCTCGCTGTCCTTGATCTTCTTGATCACCTGGTAGTTGCCGGTGCGGCCGGGACCGGTGAAGCCAAGACGACGCGCAGTGTGGAACAGTTCTACGAGTTTGTCGCAGACGCTGATGTCTTCGAGGAAATACTCCCGCACGAACTTCAGATGCATGTCCTCTTTGACTGCAGGCTTCACGTCGGTGGCGGCGATATTCATCTGATCCTCCCAGATCATTTTGCGGCAGGATAGGCCGCTGCCCCCCGCCTTTCAACCCCGCCCCGTTACGGATTAGGCCCTTCGCAAACCCAGGCGGGGGTGCTACAGGAAGCCGACTGCCAAGCAGAAGCCAAGGGAGAGAAACGATGGCCGACAACAAGCAGCAGAGCCGGATCGTCGACGTTCCGACCGTCCAGGAAGTCTACGCCAACCAGTTCATCTCGGCCGGCTTCGACGGCGCCTCGATCACCATCAATCTCGGCACCTCGCGCCTGATGCCGGCGAAGATGGGCGAAGGCATCAAGGACGGCAACGAACCCGCCGTGTTCGTCACCGCCCGCCTCGCCATCTCGGCCCCGGCCGCGATCGACTTCATCACCCAGGTCTCCGGCATGCTCGACAAGATCGGCCTGACCGGCAAAGGCGCCGCCGCTGCCCCCGCCGCCAAGCCGGCGGTGCTGGCCGGCGACACCTGGAAGCGGTA
>JADLGL010000059.1 GCA_020849325.1 Bauldia sp.
GCCGGCGGGCCGTCGGCGACGCATTTGCCGTCGTCGAGGACGAGGATGCGGTGGGCGAAGCGGGCGGCCATTGCGAGGTCCTGCAGCACGGCGACGACGGCGACGCCGCTCTCGGCTTCCTCGCGGAGAATCTCGAGCATTTTCAGCTGGTAGCGCGCGTCGAGCGCGGCCGTCGGCTCGTCGGCGAGGAGCACCGGGGCGCCGACCGCCAGCACGCGGGCGAGGGCGACGCGGGCTTTTTCGCCGCCGGAGAGGGTGGTGACGGAGCGGTCGGCGAAGTCGGCGACGTCGGCGACTTCCATCGCCCGCTCGACCACGTCGCGGTCGTCGCGCGGGAGATGGCGGGCGCCGCTGCCGTGGGGGATTCTCCCGAGGGCGACGATGTCGGCGACCGGCATCGGCCAGTGGAATTCGTGGCCCTGCGGGAGGTACGCGATGGCGCGGGCGCGGGTGCGGCCGTCGAGATCGGTGATCGGCACGCCGCCGACATTGATCTCGCCCCAGGATTCGCCGAGGCCGGCGAGCGCCCGGACGAGCGAAGTCTTTCCCGCGCCGTTCGGGCCGACGAGGATGGTGAAATCGCCGCGGTGAAAGCTCTTGTCGAGGTTCTGGACGATCCAGCGGCCATCAAAGCTCACCGCGAGGCCGCGGGTCTGCAAGGCCGGTCCCTGCTGCTTCATGCGGTTGCTCCGCCCGGCGTCCGCTGCCGTCGGAGGATCATAGCAACAAAGAACGGCGCGCCAATCAGTGTCGTGATGATGCCGACCTTGATCTCGTCCTGCGACGGGATCAGCCGGACGGCGATGTCACAGGCGAGAAGGAGCGCGGCACCCGCGAGCGCCGCCGGGAAGAGGAGCCGCGCCGGGTCGAACTTGGTCAGCGGGCGGACGAGGTTCGGCGCGACGAGGCCGACGAAGCCGATGGCGCCGGAGACGGCGACCGCGGCGCCCACGCCCATCGCAACGCCGAGGACGACGCGGATGCGCACCCGGCGCATGTCGACGCCGAGGCTCATCGCGGCATCCTCGCCGAGCGTGAGGGCGCGGAAGGCGGCGCGATCCCAGTAGAGGAGAACCCAGCTCGCCAGCACGAAGGGAAGGGCGATCGCGACGTGCTGCATGCTGCGATCTTCCAGCGAGCCGAGGAGCCAGAAGGCGATTTCGAGCGCCGCGAAAGGGTTCGGAGCAAGGTTCAGGGCGAGCGCCGTGCCGGCGGAGGCGAGGGCGCCGACGGCAAAACCGGTCAGCATCAGCTGCGAGAGGTTGGCGCGCGGGCCGGCCACGATGACGAGGAGGCCGACCGACAGGAGCGCGCCCGCCATCGCGGCCACGGGCAGCACCGAGGAGAGGGCGCCGGTGAGGCCGAGCGCGATCACCGCCACGGCCGCGAAGGCGGCGGCGGACGGGGCGCCGAAGAGATAGGGCGACGCCATCGGGTTGCGAAGAAGGCCCTGGAGCGCCGCGCCGGCGAGGCCGAGCGTCGCGCCGATCACGACGGCGAGGATGGAGCGCGGCAGCCGGACGTCCTGGACGATGACGGCAGCCGTCGGATCGGCGCCGCCGAAGAGGCCGCCGAACACGGCGGCCGGGGAGAGGCCGTAGTCGCCGACCGCGAGCGAGATGACGAAGAGGATCGCGACGATGGCGATGAGCGGCAGCGGCAGGGCGACGAAGCCGGACAGCCAGGGCGGCAGGCCGGCCGGCACCGGCGGGCGGTTCACCACGCGGACGCCATCCCGCAGCGAGGCTCGCGCCCCCCGGCGCGCCGCATCGTGCTAGACACATCCGACATGATGTCGGCTCCTTCCGCCCGCGCCGGGCGCCCGGAATGTCCAGCGTGCCCAACCCATTGCGGCGCATGATACGCGCTCTCCGCCCGCGAAAGAACAGCCTTCGCCGCGATACGGCAAAGACGCTGCGGCGATGCATCCGCTTGCCGGTTGCCGTCCTTGCGGCCGTTCTGGCGGCGGCGCCGGTCTCGGCGCAGGCGCCGCCGGCGCGGGTGGTGTCGCTGGCGCTCTGCGCCGACCAGATGCTGATTGCGCTCGCCGATCCCCGCCAGATCGCGTCCCTCTCCTACCGCGCGACCGACCCGGCGATGTCGTTCTATGCCGCCGAGGCCGAGTCCTATCCGCACGCGGCGCGGAGCGCCGAATCGGTGATCCGGCTCCGACCGGACCTCGTGATGGTGGATTCCGCGACGCCCGCCGCGACCCGCGACCTCCTCATCCGCCTCGGCTACCGGCTCGCGGACGTCGACCCGGTAGCCAATATCGACGGCGCGATCACGCAGATCGAAGCGATCGCCGATCTCCTCGGCCAGCACGAGCGCGGGGCGGCGCTGGCGCAGCTCGTCGCCTCGGCGCGGTTCCAGGCCTATGACGCGAACTGGGGTCTCACCGCCGCCTATGTCCGCCGCCGCGGCTTCGTTGCCGGCGAGACGGAGCTCGTGTCGGACATCCTCCGCGTCATCGGCCTCAACAATGCCGGCGACGCGCTGGTGGGACGCGAGGGCGGCTACCTGACCCTCGAACAGCTCGTGGCTGCGCCCCCCGATTTCCTCATCGTGCCGGATGCGGATCCCGCCATCGTCGACCAGGGCGTGGCCTTCCTCGAGCACCCGGCGCTGATCGCCCTCTTCCCGCCGGAGCGGCGGATCGAGCTGCCGGAACGTCTGACCGCGTGCGGCGGTCCCTCGCTGCCCGAGGCGATCCGCCTCCTCGGTTCCGAGTTCCGGCGTGTCAGGCCCTGATGCCGCGGGCGAGCGAGCGCCCGTGACCCCCGCCCCCGACCGCGAGGACGCGCCGCCGCGGCGGCGATGGCGGACGATCGCGATCGCATTGGCGGTTCTCGCGGCTGCCGGCGTCGCGATCTGGCTGGCCTGGCCCTATCTCTCCGTCTTCACCGATCCCGACCGGGCACGGGCGCTGATCGAGAGCGCAGGGGCCCTCGGCCCGCTCATCTTCATCGGGCTCCAGATCATCCAGGTGTTCGTGGCGCCCATCCCCGGCCAGGTGACGGCGCTCGCCGGCGGACTCCTCTTCGGGCCGTGGCTCGGTCTCCTCTACACGATGATCGGTGCCGCGATCGGCTTCACGCTGATCTTCGTCCTCGTGCGGCGGTTCGGGCGGCCTTTCGTCGAAAAATTCGTGAGTGGCGATCTCATCGAACGGTTCGACGCCCTCGCGCGGCGGGGTGGCGCGTTCGTCCTCCTCCTCGTCTTCCTGCTGCCGGCCTTCCCCGACGACATCATCTCGTTCGTGGCCGGGCTGACGCCGATCCCGATCAGGACGCTCCTCCTCGTCTCGCTCGCCGGGCGGCTGCCCGGCTACGCCGTGCTCGCCTTCACCGGCGACGCTCTGGCGGCCGACAATCTCAACGTCGTGATCGTGGTGGCGATCGCGCTCGTGGCGATCGGCGGCGTCGCCTTCTGGAAGCGCGACTGGCTGATGGAGATGGCGCGGAGCGGCCGGCCCATCGCCTTCATCCGCGAGAGATGGACCCTCTCCCCGCTGCGGACCGCCATCCTTGCCGCGGTTCTCGTTGCCGCGGTCGTCGGCCTCTACTTCCTCGCGACGGGCGACCCGCTCGGCGAAGGACTGTAGTCGGCGCGGATCACGTCCCGTTCCGGCCGTCCGGCTGCTCGCCGCGGCCACGCCACCAGCGGACGACGCTCACCGTGGCGCGGCGATTGAAGCGGCGGATCGTGGGGCTGTCGGTCGACAGGACCATCAGGCCGACCGGGACCATCCAGAATCCGACGAGCGGCAGGAACCCGACTGCGCCGCCGGCGACGAGGCCGGCGCCCATTGCGGTCCGGACGACGCGGTTCTCCGGCAGCGGGATCGATTTCTTGCCGACTCGAAGGCGGGGCATCGGAGCTCCTCGCGGCCACGCGCCGCTCCCACCGATGTGGGGGCGCGCCGCCGCGGGACAAGCCGGGGAGAGTGGCGAGTGGCAAATCTGGCCGGGCCGCACGGCTCGGCCTGAAGCAAAAAGGGGCCGGGCTCGTCGCCCGACCCCTTTTCAATTGGCTCCCCGGGTTGGACTCGAACCAACGACCATTCGATTAACAGTCGAATGCTCTACCAGCTGAGCTACCGAGGAACGGCGATGCCGCGGGCGTGCCTATAGCAAAGGCCCGCTTCGATTGCCAAGCGGGAATGCCGGGAGCGGCGTCTCGGTCGCACTTCGGTCCATCGGGAGGTCACGACGGCGGGTGGCAGGCCGGCACGATCGCCGCGGTCAGCGGCGCGGGGCCAACAGGAGTGTCGATCGATCGAGCTTCAGCGGGGGCCGTCCGGCGCATTCCCGGACCATGCCGCTCAGCGTCTCCCAAACACCGGGCGGGCGGACGCCGATTTCGGCGAGTCGGGAGGCGTTGAGCGCCGCGGTCCGGTCGACGAACTCGCCGACGGTCGCAAGTCCGGCCGGCATGGATCGGCTGTGGCGGTCGAGAGCGAAGAACGCGAGGCCCGTCGCGGCGATGGCGAGACCGCCGAACAGCGTTGGCGGCGCGCCCGCGGCGATGGCAAGCAGGAGTCCGAGCGGCACCAGCGCGAGGCTCGTTTGGCCATAGGTCACGGTCCGCACCGGCAGGCGCAGTCCGGTTCCGGTGGCGAGGCGCCGCCAAAGCCCCTCAGGAGCCCGCTCGAAGAGCGTCGGAAGCGGCATGTCGGGACGAAACTCCGCACGCGGCAGGCCGGAGAACCGACGCATCCGGTTGAAGACGAAGAGCGAGGCGCAAGGACCTTGCGGGTGTTGCCACGCCGCCGGCGAATGACGGCAGACGACGTCATGAAGATCGCCGAAGGTCAGGCATCGCTCTGCTTCGGCGCCGCTGACTTTGATCCTGAAGGTTGTCTCGATGTCTTCGAGGAGCTGGACGGTGTCTTCCGGATCGATTGCGAGTGTTTCTGGCATGCATGGAGCCTAGCACGGCGCGACCCCTTGGCAATGCTTCGGCGGCAGGTGCGTCTATGCGTTGGGTGCATGGCAAGGCGGGCGGAAGGGAGCGGAGCGGACGACGCCTGCGATTCAGTCGGCCCGATCAGGAGCAGATCGCCGGTCACCCCGACGCGCCCACGACAAGTAAAAGGCCCGGTCGCCCTTAAACAATTCGCCAACCACGCGCAGGGAATCACCACGCCCAAAGGCGGCCTTTTCTGCGGCCCGCGACGTTTACTAACGTGTTGGCGACGGCCCCCGAGTCTATGTGACCGCCGCGCCCACAAGAAACGACGAGAGGCGCGAACCGTTTCACCTTCGCTCCGCCGTGTCGAGGCGGGTGTCTGTCTGGAGTTCGTCCGATGGCTTTCAAGATCGTGGCCCCGATCGCCGCAGTTTGCATGCTCGCCGGTTGCACGACCACAACCACCACCGATCCCTGGAGCGATGGCGCCCGCGTCGACACGTGGCAGGGTCTCGACGTCCGGGAGATGATCCCGCCACTCGAACTCTCCGCCGTCGCCAACCACGCGCGGAGCCAGGGCCGGGTCATCGGCGGCGGCCGCGGCAATGGCGGCGCGTACGTCCTGTCGACGCCGTCCGAACTCGCAAGTGCGTGCGCCAACAGCATCAGCGACGACGCCGCGCTTACCGGTTGCACCGTCCGCCGCGCCGATACCGGCGGCTACACCTACACGGTGTACGTCAACGAGGCCTATCCGGAATGGTACCGCGAGCTCATCGGCACGCGGGAGTTCGGTCACGTCGCCCAGTCCGAGCGCGGCATGCCGATCGACCGCGCCGGCTTCACCAGCCCCACCGTCGGCCTGATCGACCGCCTCGGCGGCTAGGGCCTACCTCCGGACTGCGAACTCCGCGTTGTGCAGGGGCGATCCGCGAGGGCGGCGCCGCCTGCCGCGCGCCGCGCTCCGACGGCCGCGGCCCCCGACAATGGGGGGCGGCGGTTGACTTCGCGAGCGGCCGGCCTTTAGGACCACTGCGGTACCACCGATCGCGGTCCTTTTCCGATGCTAGACAAGACCTTTGACGCGGCCGCCGTCGAGCCGCGGATCGCAGCGCTTTGGGAGACGGCGGGCGCGTTCCGCGCCGGCGCCGGACGGAAGCCGGGCGCGCCGCATTTCTCGGTCGCGATCCCGCCGCCCAACGTCACCGGCTCGCTCCACATGGGGCATGCCCTCAACAACACGCTGCAGGACATCCTCACCCGCTGGCACCGCATGCGCGGCTACGACGTCCTGTGGCAGCCGGGCACCGACCACGCCGGCATCGCGACGCAGATGGTCGTCGAGCGGCAGATGATGGAGCGGCAGGAGCCGAACCGCCGCCAGATCGGCCGCGAGGCGTTCGTCGAGAAGATCTGGACGTGGAAGGAAGAATCCGGCGGCCAGATCGTCAACCAGCTGAAGCGCCTCGGCGCCTCGTGTGACTGGTCGCGCGAGCGGTTCACGATGGACGAGGGGCTGTCGAAGGCGGTCCTGAAGGTGTTCGTCCAACTCCACCGCGAGGGGCTGATCTACCGCGACAAGCGCCTCGTGAACTGGGATCCGAAGTTCCAGACCGCGATCTCCGACCTCGAGGTGCAGCAGGTCGAGGTGAAGGGGAACCTCTGGCATTTCCGCTATCCGATCGAGGGCACGGACCGGTTCATCGTGGTCGCCACGACGCGGCCCGAGACGATGCTCGGCGACACCGCGGTGGCCGTTCACCCGGAGGACGGGCGGTATCGCGACCTCATCGGGAAGAATGTCGTCCTGCCGCTCGTCGGCCGGCGCATTCCGATCGTGGGTGACGACTACGCCGATCCCGAAGCGGGCTCGGGCGCGGTGAAGATCACCCCGGCGCACGACTTCAACGATTTTCTGGTCGGCAAGCGTCACAGCCTGCCGCAGATCAACATCTTCGACGTCGAGGCGAACGTCGTCCTCGCCGGCAACGAGGCGTTCCTCGCGGGTGTGCCGGCGTCGGCCGAACTTGATTCAACGATCGAAGCGCTGAACGGCTACGACCGGTTCTCGGCGCGGAAGAAGGTGGTGGCGATGCTCGAGGAGCGCGGGCTCGTCGAGAAGATCGAGCCGCACACCCACGCCGTGCCGCATGGCGACCGTTCGGGCGTGCCGATCGAGCCGTACCTGACCGACCAGTGGTACGTCGACGCCGCGACGCTCGCGAAGCCGGCGATGGCGGCGGTGCGCGACGGCCGCACCGTGTTCGTGCCGAAACAGTGGGAGACGACGTATTTCAACTGGATGGAGAACATCCAGCCGTGGTGCATCTCGCGCCAGCTGTGGTGGGGCCACCAGATCCCGGCGTGGTACGGACCGGACGGCAAAGCCTTCGTCGCCGAGAGCGAGGGCGAGGCGGTGGCCGCGGCGGTGAAGCACTACGGCGCGCCGACCGCGCTCACGCGCGATCCCGATGTTCTCGACACGTGGTTCTCGTCGGGCCTCTGGCCGTTCTCGACGCTGGGCTGGCCGGACGAGACCGAGGCGCTGGCGCGCTACTATCCCACGACCGTCCTCGTCACCGGGTTCGACATCATCTTCTTCTGGGTCGCCCGGATGATGATGTTCGGCATCCACTTCACCGGCACGGAGCCGTTCCCGACGGTCTACATCCACGGCATCGTTCGCGACGAGAAGGGCGCGAAGATGTCGAAGTCGAAGGGGAACGTCGTCGACCCGCTCGACCTCATCGACGCTTTCGGCGCGGACGCCGTCCGCTTCACGATGGCCGCGCTCGCGACGCCCGGCCGCGACGTGAAGCCGGCGCGGGCGCGCATCGAGGGCTACCGCAATTTCGCGACGAAGCTCTGGAATGCCAGCCGCTTCGCCGAGATGAACGGCTGCGTCTCGGCGGACGGCTTCGACCCGTCCTGGGCGACGGAGACCGTCAACCGCTGGATTCTCACCGAGGCGACGCGGGCGCTCGGCGAGACGGACGCCGCGATCGCCGGCTACCGCTTCTCGGACGCCGCCGCGGCCGTCTACCGCTTCGTCTGGAACACCTATTGCGACTGGTACCTCGAACTGGTGAAGCCGCTCCTCACCGGCGAGGACGGCGGCGCCAAGGACGAGACGCGCGCGACGGTGGCGTTCGTCCGCGACTTCATCCTGAAGCTCCTCCACCCGTTCATGCCGTTCGTGACCGAGGAGCTGTGGGACCGCACGGCAGCCGAGGGCGCCGCGCCGCGGCCGCACATTCTCGCGCTGTCGGAATGGCCGAAGGCCTGGGCCGAGGACGCAGAGGCGGCGGCCGAGATGAACTGGGTGGTGTCGCTCGTCTCCGAAATCCGCTCGGTGCGGACCGAGATGGGCGTGCCGGCGGCGCAGCAGATCCCGCTCGTCGTCGTCACCCAGTCCTACGAGGTCGGCGAGCGTCTCACCCGCCACGGAGCGGCGATCCTCCGCCTCGCGCGCCTGTCGTCGATCAACCGCGCTGACGCTGCTCCTGCGGGCTCGGTGCAGATCGTCGTCGGCGAGGCGACCGCCTGCCTGCCGCTCGCCGGCATCATCGACATCGCGGCCGAGCGGACGCGACTTGCGCGCGAACTCGACAGGGCCGGGAAGGAGATCGCCCGTTTCGAAGGCAAGCTCGGCAACGAGCAGTTCGTCGCCAAGGCGCCGCCCGAGGTGATCGACGAGCAGCGCGAGAAGCTCGAAGAGGCGCGCGGGCTGCAGGCCAAGCTCCAGCACGCGCTGGAGCGCCTGGCGGGGTAGGGGCGAGACCGCGGCGGCACAGATCGTCTTGGTCGGGCTCGTCCCGACCATCCGCGGCTCGCTTGGTGCATCCAAAGCAAGGCTTGGATGGTCGTGACAAGCACGACCATGACGGACATTGGTCGAGCGGTGCCCGAGCCCGTCCGGCAAAACGCAAAGGGCGCCGCCTCGGTGTGAGGCGACGCCCTTCGCAGCGTCCGAAAATCCGGTCCGATCAGACCGAGTAGTACATGTCGAACTCGACCGGGTGCGGGGTGTGCTCGAAGCGGATGACCTCTTCCATCTTGAGCTCGATGTAGGAGTCGATCATGTCGTCCGTGAACACGCCGCCGGCCTTGAGGAAGGCGCGGTCCTTGTCGAGGTTCGCGAGAGCTTCGCGCAGCGAGCCGCACACCGTCGGGATCTTGCGGAGTTCCTTCGGCGGCAGGTCGTAGAGGTTCTTGTCCATCGCCTGGCCGGGATGGATCTTGTTCTGGATGCCGTCGAGGCCGGCCATCAGCAGCGCGGCGAAGGCGAGGTAGGGGTTCGCGCCCGGATCGGGGAAGCGGACCTCGACGCGCTTGGCCTTCGGGCTGTTGGTGTAGGGGATGCGGCACGAGGCCGAGCGGTTGCGCGCGGAGTAGGCGAGCAGCACCGGCGCCTCATAGCCCGGGACGAGACGCTTGTAGGAGTTCGTCAGCGGGTTGGTGAAGCCGTTGAGCGCCTTGGCGTGCTTGATGATGCCGCCGATGTAGAAGAGGCAGGTCTCCGACAGGTCGGCATACTGGTTGCCGGCGAACACCGGCTTGCCGGCCTTCCAGATCGACTGGTGCACGTGCATGCCCGAGCCGTTGTCGCCGAAGATCGGCTTCGGCATGAAGGTGGCCGTCTTGCCGTACATGTTGGCGACGTTGTGGATGCAGTATTTGTAGATCTGCATGTGGTCGGCCATCGTCACCAGCGGGCCGAATTTCAGGCCGAGCTCGTGCTGCGCCGACGCCACCTCGTGGTGGTGCTTCTCGACCACGCAGCCCATGCCCTGCATCGTGCCCAGCATTTCCGAGCGCATGTCCTGCAGGCTGTCGAGCGGCGGAACCGGGAAGTAGCCGCCCTTGGTGCGGATGCGGTGGCCGAGATTGCCGCCCTCGTACTCGGTGTCCGAGTTGGTCGGCAGCTCCACGTCGTCCATCGAGTAGGACGAGGCATAGGGCGTGACCTTGAAGCGGACGTCGTCGAACACGAAGAACTCGGCCTCGGGGCCGAAATACACCGCGTCGCCGATCTTGGTCGACTTCATGTAGGCTTCGGCCTTCTTCGCGATGCCGCGGGGGTCGCGCGAATAGGGCTCCATCGTCGACGGCTCCATCACGTCGCAGACGATCGCGAGCGTCGGATCGGCGAAGAACGGATCGATCGTGGCGGTGTTCGGATCCGGCAACAGGTTCATGTCGGACTCGTTGATCACCTTCCAGCCGGCGATCGAGGAACCGTCGAACATCGTGCCCTCGGCGAACATCTCCTCGTCGACCAGAGACTGGTCGAACGTGACGTGCTGCCACTTGCCGCGCGGGTCAGTGAACCGAAGGTCCACGTACTTGATGCTCTCGTCCTTGATGCGCTTCAGCACATCCTTGCCAGTAGCCATCTAAACTCATCCCCTTCCTTGAATGCACCCGTGTCCCTACGGTGTGGTTCGTTGTGAAAAACAGTAGTGGCGGTGGGTCAGATCGCGTCGTTGCCGGTCTCGCCGGTGCGGATGCGGACCACCTCTTCGATATGCGAGACGAAGATTTTTCCGTCGCCGATGCGACCGGTCTGTGCGGCCTTCCGGATGGCGTCGACGGCTCTGTCGACCATCTCGTCGGACATGACAACTTCGATCTTCACCTTCGGCAGAAAGTCCACGACATACTCCGCCCCGCGGTAGAGTTCCGTGTGGCCCTTCTGGCGACCAAAGCCCTTGGCTTCCGTGACGGTGATACCCTGCAGGCCGACTTCCTGGAGCGCTTCCTTCACTTCGTCCAGCTTGAACGGCTTGATGATCGCCTCGATCTTCTTCATGTCCTCCGCTTTCCCGAAATACGTGCTTCAACGCGGCCGAAAGGCCGGTCCGATCTCGATTGCCCTCTGGATTAGCAGAACTCGTGCCAGCGGCTATCGAGCCGTTTCGCCTCAGCCAATGACTGGTTCTTAGGCAGATTCGAACAGCGTTTGGTATCGAACCCGTGCAGCGTCGTGCCCATTATTGCAGCAAATGCCTAGCATGAGTGCATTCGGGGGTTCGCTCCAGCCCGAAGCGCTCCTCCTGCCTTCGGAGATGGCCGCCGCGGACGCCGCCACGATCGCGGCGGGGACACCCGGCCGCGTCCTGATGGAGCGGGCCGGGGCGGCGGTGGCGAGGGCGGCGCGGCGGCTTTGGCGCAGTGGCGCCATCCTCGTGCTGGCCGGGCCGGGCAACAATGGCGGCGACGGGTTCGTTGCCGCGCGCATCCTCCGCGAGGCGGGATTCCGCGTGACGGTTGCGACGCTGACGCCGGTGGCAGGTCTTCGCGGGGACGCGGCCGCCGCGGCATCGCGGTTCCGCGGCGAGGTGGTTGCGGCGGGGCCGGAAGCGCTCCGGGGGGCAGGCCTCGTGATCGACGCGCTGTACGGTGCCGGCGTCCGCCTGCCGCTCCCGGCGGCGGCGTTGCGGCTGATCGCGGCGGTCAACGCGAGCAGCGCCCCTGTAGTCGCGGTGGACCTGCCGAGCGGCGTCGACGGCAGCACCGGTATTGCCGGCGTGGGAGCGATCCGGGCCGATGCCACGGTCACCTTCTTCCGGAGGAAACCCGGCCATCTCCTTCTTCCGGGGCGGATTCTTTGCGGTGCCGTCACGGTGGCCGATATCGGCATCGCACCGGCGGTGCTGGGCGCCATCGCGCCGACGGCCTTCCACAACGCGCCGGCGGCGTGGTCGGCCGCGTGGCCGCGGCTCGACGCCGACACGCACAAATACCGCCGCGGCCATGCGGTCGTGGTCAGCGGGCCGGCCCATGCGACCGGCGCGGCGCAGCTCGCGGCGCTTGCGGCGCTGCGGGTGGGGGCCGGGGCGGTGACGGTCGCCTCGTCGCCCGACGCGGTTGCGGCCAACGCCGCGCATCTGACGGCCGTGATGCTGCGGCCGTTCGACGGGCCGGACGGGCTCGCCGCGCTCCTCGCGGACCACAGGACGCGATCGGCCGTCATCGGGCCGGCTGCGGGTGTTGGTCCCGCAACGGCCGGGCTCGTCGAGCGTGCGCTCGCGACGCCGGCAGCGACCGTCCTCGACGCCGACGCACTGACGAGTTTTGCCGCCGACCCGTCGCGCCTGTTCGCCGCGATCGCCCGGTCGCCGGGGCAGGTCATCCTCACGCCACACGACGGGGAATTCGCGCGGCTGTTTCCCGACCTCCCCCGGGAGAGCCGCCTCGGCAAGGCGCGGGCCGCGGCGGCGCGATCGGGAGCGGTGGTGATCTCGAAAGGCCCCGACACGGTGGTCGCCGCGCCCGACGGTCGTGCGACAATCGCCGACAATGCGCCACCGACCCTCGCTACGGCCGGCTCGGGCGACGTCCTCGCCGGCGTCTGCGGCGGTCTCCTCGCGCAGGGCATGCCAGCTTTCGAGGCGGCCTCCGCGGCCGTCTGGCTGCATGGCGAAGCGGCGCGGGAGGTGGGAGCGGGGCTGATCGCGGAGGATTTGCCGGCCGCGGTCGCGGCGGTGCTGCGGCGGCAACGGGGCGATCCGTCGTCCCGGCCGTAGCGAAGCGGAGAGGCGGGACCCTTTATTCCCCGGGCACTGCCCCATCGAAGCGTCTGCGCCCACGGTCGTGCCTTGAGAACAAAGGGTTCCGGCTCCGCTTCGCGGCCCCGGAACGACGGCATCAAACCGCGATGTTGTCGATGAGCCGCGTCCTTCCCAGCCTTGCCGCGGCGAGGAGGCGCAGCGGGCCCGTGGACGTGCGGTCGACCGGCGACAGGTCCGCCGCGTTCCGGAGTTCGACGTAGTCCACCACGAACCCGGCGTCGGCGAGCCGGGCGCGGGCGGCGGCGAGGGTCGCGTCGGCATCGGCACCGGCACGGATCGACGTCGCGGCAGCCGCGAGGGCCGCGTGGAGGGTGGGGGCGGTCGCACGCTCGGCGGGGGAGAGGTAGGCGTTGCGGGAGGAGAGGGCGAGGCCGTCCGGCTCGCGCTCCACCGGGTGGCCGATGATCCCGACCGGCAGGCGAAGGTCGGCGACGAGGCGGCGGACGACGAGGAGCTGCTGGAAATCCTTCTCGCCGAAGACGGCAACGTCGGGACCGACCGCGACGAGGAGCTTTGCGACGACCGTGGCGACCCCCGCGAAGAAATGCGGGCGGAAATCGGTTTCGAGGCCGGCCGACGGGCCGCCGACCCTGATCTCGGTGGAAAAGCCTGCGGGGTACATTTCGGGCGTCGTCGGCGCGAACACGGCGTCGGCGCCGACGCTCGCCAGCTTGCCGAGATCGCCGTCGAGATCGCGCGGATAGGCGCCGAAATCCTCCGTCGGGGCGAACTGGGTCGGGTTCACGAACACCGAGACGATCACGCGGTCCGCCGAACGCCTTGCGTTCCTGACGAGCGCGAGGTGGCCGGCGTGGAGGGCGCCCATGGTCGGCACGAAGCCGATGCGCGCGCCGGCGGCGCGCCACGCGGCGACCCGTTCTCTGGCGGCGGCGACGGTGGCGTCGACGGGGGGAAGGGTGGTCATGACGAACCTTTGCGGAAGCGCGCCATTGCGCGGGCGTGCGGACGGGCCATGTTATTGGGGAGACTTCCTCACCGCATCCTTGACATGGCGAGCCCACTGAAACCCGGAACGACCGCTCCGACCGCCCGCACCGAGCCAGGCACGCCCGCTGCCGCGCCGCGGAGCGAGGTGGCGGAGTTCCTCGCCGAGATCAGGCGGTTGAAGCCGACCGCCGGCGCGCGGGGCCGGCTCATCTTCTCGCTCGACGCCACCATGAGCCGGCAGCCGACCTGGGACTCGGCGATGCAGCTCCAGGCGGAGATGTTCGACGAGGCGGCACGGGTCGGCACGCTCGACGTCCAGCTCGTCTACTACCGCGGCTTCCAGGAATGCCGGGCGAGCAAATGGGTCGGGAACGCTGCGGCGCTCCGCGATCTCATGACCGGGATCGACGTCCGCGCCGGCAGGACGCAGATCGGGAAACTCCTCGCCCATGCACGGCGTGAGACGGCGAAGGAGCGCGTGCAGGCCATGGTCTTCATCGGCGACGCATTCGAGGAGACGGTCGATATCGTCGCCGACCGGGCGGGTGAGCTCGGCCTTCTCGGCGTGCCGATGTTCGTCTTCCAGGAGGGCGGCGATCCGGCGGTCGAGCGGACGTTCCGCGAGATCGCGCGGCTGACGAAGGGCGCCTATGCGCGGTTCGACCGGAGCTCCGCCCGCGAGCTCGCCTCGCTCCTGCGGGCGGTGGCGACGTTCGCCGCGGGCGGCCGGAAGGCGCTTGCGGCGAGCGGCGGCAGCGAGGCCCGGCTTCTCCTCGAACAGCTCCGCTAGCGGATGCAGTACGTCATCGGCGCGGCGCTCGTCCTGGCGCTCCTCTTCGGGCTCGTCCGGCTCATCGCCTGGGCGAACCCGCAGACGCTCGCGAAGATCGCCCGTTACGTGATTGCGGTCGCGCTGATCGCGGCGGGCGGCGCGCTGATCCTCGGGCGGCAGTTCGTGTTCGGCATGGTTGCGGCAGGGCTCGGCATCGGCGCGCTGTTTCGCGGCCGGGTCGGCGGCTTCGATCTCGGCGGCGGCAGGAAATCGGCGGGGAAGTCGTCGAGCGTGAATTCGCGCTTCGTCGAAGCCTCGCTCGACCACGACACGCAGCGGCTGACCGGACGGGTCCTCGAAGGCACCTTTGCCGGCCGCGTCCTCGACGACCTCACCGAGACCGACCTCCGGCTCCTCCTGACGGAAGCTCAGGTCGACCCCGACAGCGCGGCCCTAGTCGAAGCTTATCTCGACAGCCGGTTCCCCCGCTGGCGTGAGGACCGTGAGGACGATGCGGGTCCGGGGGCGGGCGGCGCGGCGGATGCGGGCGCCATGACTGATGAGGAGGCTTATCAGATCCTTGGCCTTGCGCCCGGCGCCGGCGAGGCGGAAATCCGGGCGGCCCACCACCGGCTTCTCAAAGGGGTACACCCGGACCGCGGCGGTTCGACCTTCCTCGCCAGCCGCATCAACCTGGCCAAGGATCGACTTCTCAGCCGACATCGTTTCAACTCCTGACGACGCAGTACACCATCGTTTCGTTACCGGCCTGCTACTGCGTGGGGTAACAGGCGAAGTCGTGCGCGATCAGGCGGTTGCACGCCGCCTGGGCCGCGGCGCTGCTGGCGAAGCCGCCGAAGCGCGCGCGGTAGTGGGTGTTGCCGTCGACCGCCACCGGCTCGGTGTAGGGCACGGTATTGGCGAGCACGCCGGCCTCGGCCCGCATGGCAGCGGCAAGCACCGCCTGGGCCGAGTTCTCGAGCGGGAAGGCGCCGATCTGGATGCGCCAGCCGGTGGCCGGCGGCTGGCCGACCTCGAAATCCCCCTGGGCGAGAACGGCGATCGCATCGGGCGCGCCACCGGTGGGGGCGCCGGGGTTGGTAGCGCCGGGGTTGGGGATCGGGGCGGGAACGGCGACCGGGCCGACCGCGGCGACCTGGACGGGCGCGGCAATGCCGGCGGTCATGATCGGGTCGGTCCGCACCGGGTTCTCGCGCGGCAGCGGCGCCGGCACCGCGGCTGCGGCGGCGACGACGAGCGGCGCGGTGCGCGGGCCGGTCGAGGCACGCGGCAGATAGGTGTTGATGAGGTCGCGCATGTGCTGGTCGCGCCACGCGGCGCTGTCGCCGCCCATGACGACGGCGACGACGTAGCGGCCGTCGCGATGGATCGACGTGACGAGATTGTAGCCGGAGGCGTTGGTGTAGCCGGTCTTGATGCCGTCGACGCCGTCCATGTCGAGGAGGTTGTTGTGGTTCGAGATGCGGACGCCGTTCCAGACGAAGGATTCGGTGGCGAAGTAGCCGTAGTACTGGGGGAAGCGGTCCTGCAGCGCCCGGCCGAGCGTGGCCATGTCGCGGGCGGTGGTCACCTGGTTCGAATTCGGCAGGCCATGCGGGTTCTGGAAGGTGGTGCGGGTCATGCCGAGCGCGCGGGCGGTCGTCGTCATGCGCGTCGCGAAGGACGAGACGCTGCCGGCGAGGTTCTCGGCGATGACGACGGCGACGTCGTTCGCGGATTTCGTGATGAGGGCGAGGATGGCGTCCTCGACGCGGATGGTGGAGCCGGCGGGAACGCCGAGCTTGGTCGGCGCCTGCGCGGCGGCGTTGGCGGAGACGTCGAGGCGGGTGCGGAGGGTGACGCGGCCGCGTTCGAGATCCTCGAACAGGAGGTACAGCGTCATCATCTTGGTGAGCGAAGCCGGAAAGCGCTGGGCGTCGGCGTTCCGGGAGTAGAGGACCTCACCGGTCTTCGCGTCGATCACGATCGAGGCGTAGTTGGCGTCGGTCGCCTGCGCCGGTTGCACCGAAAAGGCGGTGGCTGCGGCCATCGCGACGGCGGCGATGGAACGGGTGAGCCACTTCAGAACTCCACGCCTGCCGAGCATTCCCGCCGTACTCTCCACACCGTGCACGCGACCGCGGCCAACGGTCGGCGCCAAAACCGGACAGGCGCCCGAAAGGCGTCCATGAGGACGCGTTCGGAGAACGCCACGGCCGGGCGGCCGCAGCTCGACACCCGCAAACGAAAGTTCCAGAAAGGCGGATCGACCAGCCGCCGCCGGCAACGCCGGAAACGCCCCATCGAACCCTCGTGGAGCTTGGTCGATTGCCGTTACGAAACCGTAAACCGTATCGAGCAGCGGTTCCGAACGGCGAGACGAAACAAGCCGTTTGAGGCTTGCGTGTGGCAGAAGCGCAAGGGCGGGCCTTGCATTTCGCGGCATCGGTGCGCGGGCGGACCGACGCTTCCGGCCGCGCCGGGTTCACATGCCGTCGCAGCTGGGGAGGGGCGGCTCCTGCGCCCTAACAATCGCCGCAGCGCGGTCCCATATTCGTTGCCGTGTCCTGCCTGCCTTTGCCCATCCAACCAGCCGCCGGTGAAATTCGAAGCTGCCCGATTGCGGGCGCCGCGAAATCTCGGCAGGATTCCATCCTGAGCACAGTGCGTCAGGGACGATCGAGTGAGCATGCGCCGAGCCGATGACGATGACGTCCGCGTCGGCACATCGACGAAGACGAAACCCAGGACCAAGCGGCCGAGCCTCTACAGGGTGCTGCTGCTGAACGACGACTACACGCCGATGGAATTCGTCGTGCACGTGCTCGAGCAGTTTTTCCAGAAGGGGCGGGAGGACGCGACCCGCATCATGCTCCACGTGCACCAGCACGGCGTGGGCGAATGCGGCATCTATACATTCGAAGTAGCCGAGACGAAGGTCACGCAGGTGATGGATTTCGCACGGAAGCACCAGCATCCGCTGCAATGCGTGATGGAGAAGAAGTGAGGAACTGAAGTGCCGTCATTTTCCCGTAGCCTCGAAAAGGCACTGCACCAGGCGCTCGCCCTCGCCAACGAGCGGCACCAGGAATACGCAACGCTCGAGCACCTCCTGCTCGCCCTGACCGACGACCAGGATGCCGCCGCCGTCATGCGCGCGTGCAATGTCGACCTCGATACGCTGCGCCGCAGCCTGACCGAATACATCGATACCGAGCTCGCGAACCTTGCCACCGAGGGCGAGGAGGATTCGAAGCCCACCGCGGGCTTCCAGCGCGTCATCCAGCGCGCGGTGATCCACGTCCAGTCGTCGGGCCGCGAGGAGGTGACGGGGGCGAATGTCCTCGTTGCCATCTTCGCCGAGCGCGAGAGCCATGCGGCGTACTTCCTGCAGGAGCAGGACATGACCCGCTACGACGCGGTCAACTACATCAGCCACGGCATCGCCAAGCGCGCCGGGCAGTCGGAGTCGCGCCCGGTGCGCGGCGTCGACGACGACGCGGCAACGGTGGAGGGCCGGACGGACTCCAAGAAGAAGGCCGACGCGCTCGAAGCCTATTGCGTCAACCTCAACGAGAAGGCGAAGGCCGGGAAGATCGACCCGCTGATCGGCCGCGACATCGAGCTGCAGCGGACGATCCAGGTGCTCTGCCGCCGCCAGAAGAACAACCCGCTGTTCGTGGGCGAACCCGGCGTCGGCAAGACGGCGATCGCCGAGGGCCTCGCCAAGCGCATCGTCGAGAAGGACGTCCCGGACGTTCTCCAGGATGCCACGATCTTCTCGCTCGACATGGGCACGCTCCTCGCCGGCACGCGCTACCGCGGCGATTTCGAGGAGCGGCTGAAGCAGGTCGTGAAGGAGATCGAGGAGTTCCCCGGCGCGATCATGTTCATCGACGAGATCCACACGGTGATCGGCGCCGGTGCGACCTCGGGGGGCGCCATGGACGCGTCGAACCTCCTCAAGCCCGCGCTCGCCGGCGGTTCGATCCGCTGCATCGGCTCGACCACCTACAAGGAGTACCGCCAGTTCTTCGAGAAGGACCGGGCGCTCGTCCGGCGCTTCCAGAAGATCGACGTGAACGAGCCGACCGTGCCGGACGCGATTGAAATCCTGAAGGGCCTCAAGCCCTACTTCGAGGATTTCCACAAGGTCCGCTACACCAACGACGCCATCGTTTCGGCCGTTGAGCTCGCTGCGCGCTACATCAACGACCGGAAGCTCCCGGACAAGGCGATCGACGTGATCGACGAGACGGGCGCGTCGCAGATGCTGCTGCCGGAATCGAAGCGGCGGAAGACGATCGGCGTTAAGGAGATCGAAGTCACGATCGCCACGATGGCGCGCATCCCGCCGAAGACGGTGTCGAAGGACGACGCGACGGTTCTCCAGAACCTCGAGGCGACGCTCAAGCGCACCGTCTACGGCCAGGAGCTCGCGATCGAGAAGCTGTCGTCGGCGATCAAGCTGGCGCGGGCCGGCCTCCGCGAGCCGGAGAAGCCGATCGGCTCGTACCTGTTCTCGGGCCCGACCGGCGTCGGCAAGACGGAAGTTGCGAAGCAGCTGGCGTCGTCGCTCGGCGTCGAGCTGATCCGCTTCGACATGTCGGAGTACATGGAGCGCCACACCGTCTCGCGTCTCATCGGCGCGCCGCCCGGCTATGTCGGCTTCGACCAGGGCGGCCTCCTCACCGACGGCGTCGACCAGCACCCGTACTGCGTCCTCCTCCTCGACGAGATCGAGAAGGCGCATCCGGATCTCTTCAACATCCTCCTGCAGGTGATGGACCACGGGAAGCTGACCGACCACAACGGCAAGCAGGTCGACTTCCGGAACGTCATCCTCATCATGACGACCAATGCCGGCGCGTCCGACATGGCGAAGTCCGCGATGGGCTTCGGCAGCTCGAAGCGCGAAGGCGAGGACATGGAGGCGATCGAGCGGCTGTTCGCCCCCGAGTTCCGGAACCGGCTCGACGCGATCGTCCCGTTCGGCAATCTGCCGTCCGAGGTCGTGCATCAGGTGGTGCGGAAGTTCGTCCTCCAGCTCGAGGCGCAGCTGGCCGATCGCGGCGTCATCTTCGATCTCACCGACGAGGCGGTCGAATGGCTCGCGACCAAGGGCTACGACCAGAAGATGGGCGCCCGGCCGCTCGCGCGGGTCATCCAGGAGTACATCAAGCAGCCGCTCGCCGATGAGGTGCTGTTCGGCAAGCTGAAGACCGGCGGCACCGTCCGCGTCTCGGTCGAGGGCACGGGCAAGGAGCGGAAGCTCAAGCTCGAACCGCTGGCGGAAGGTCCGGTCCGGCCAAAGCCCGAGCCGATCCCGCAGCCTGCGAAGAAGCGCGCGAAGCCGCGGCGGAAGCTCGTGAAGAAGTCGCCGCCGCCTAAGGCTGGCCCGCCCGAGAATGGCGGGAGCGGCCGGCGGACGGGGCTGGTGCCGAAGGTGCCCCTGAAGACCGCGTAGCGCGGCTCCCGAAGCGAATTCGAGGCGGTCATCGCGAGGTGGCCGCCTCTTTCGTTCACGGCTCTCAGGAACGCCAGTTGACATAGTTAGACGATTAGCTAATTATCGTCCTATGAGCGGGGTATTCAAGGCTCTTTCCGATCCGACGCGACGCCGCGTCCTGCAGCTCCTCAGGAAGGGGCCGCTCAGCGCGGGCGAACTGAGCGACCAGTTCGGTGTCTCCAAGCCGACGATGTCGGCGCATTTCGCGGTGCTGAAGGAGGCTGACCTCGTTCACACCGAAAAGTCCGGCAAGTCCGTGATCTACCACCTGAAGCTCTCGGTGCTCGAGGAAGCGCTTCTCGGCTTCATCGACTCGTTCGGGGTGGGCGAGGAGACGCGGGACGCCGGCACGGTCACCGCGCCAAACAAGGAGAATGCACGATGAACAGGGACGTCGCCGGAAGCATCGCCTGGGGCGGCGGCATCGTCGTCCTGGCCCTCGCCGCCACCGGCGCCCGCCAACTGGGCTGGCTCGACGAGGATGCCGTCATCAGGATCGTCGTCGGCGCGATTGGCCTGATGATCGCGTGGTACGGCAACCGGATGCCCAAGGTCGTGGTTCCCGTCGCCTGGTACGGGAAGGCGGCGCGGGTGGGCGGCTGGTCGATGTTCCTGAGCGGGCTCGTCTATGCTGCCGCCTGGATCTTCGCCCCGATCCCCGTGGCCGTCGTTGTGGGGTGCGGCGCGGTCGCCGCCGGAGTGCTCGTGACCGTCGGCTACAGCCTTTCCCTCCGGGCGAAGGCGAAAGCCGCCACCTGACGTCCGCGGCTTCCGGAATGCGGGGAGCGGCCGTTCGCCTGAATGCGCTGCAACGGCCATGATCCGGAGTCGCGCGAAGACGTTGCGTCCGCTTCTAGAAGCGGAATCTCAGCTGCTCCAGGCTGGCGCGGTCGACGCGGAACGGTAGCGGCCCCGCTTCGTAGCCGTTCAGCTGCAGAATGTAGGCGAGGATGCGCGCGATCCGCTCGTCCTCGAGCCCGCCGGGCGCATCCGCCGGCATGAACCGCCGCGTGTAGTTGAAGAGCTCCCAGACCGTCCGACCGTTCCAGCTGGCCTGGAACGCCGGGCCCTTCAGCGCCGGGGCGGTGTCGCCGCCGCCGGTCGGACCGTGGCAGAGACCGCAATTGTCGCCGTAATAGTTGCGGCCGCGGTCGGCCTGGTACGCCTCGTAGACCGGGGCCGTGGCATCGACGATCGGCGCGCCGGCGAGCGCCACCGGGGCTGCCGACTGCGTCCTCAGCCAGGCGATGAGGTTGGCGCGGTCGGCCTCACCGGAAAGCCCGGCAAACCCCATCCTGGTGCCGAGGATCGTCACGGCGGGGCTCGCGAGGAACGCGTCGAGGAGTTCGACCGTCCAGGTTCCGCCTGCCGCCCCGAGCGCTGCCATCGCGGGGGAGTAGGCGTATCCCGCGGTGCGGGCGATCGGTGCCCCGACGATGTCGTAGAGGTTCGGGCCGATCAGCGTGGCGCCGCCGGCATCGAGGGTGTGGCAGATGGTGCACTGTGATGCGAGCCGCTCGCCCGCCGCCGCGTCGGCCGCGGCAATCCGCGCCGCGAGGGCGGGATCGGCAGGCGCCGGCTGGCTGCGGGTGGCCCCCGTCGCCACCGTCAGCGTGCCGACGACCAGAAAGGCGAACGCTATTCGGGTCCGGACTGCGGCCATGGCTCTCCCCCGTCATGCCGTATCGCTCGATTGCTGACTGAGACTGTCATGATTTTTCCTGGTTGTCAGCGGCCGGAGTGGCCGGACGCGATCGGATCGTTCCCTGAGCGACCGCTCCTTTCGCCTCGCCGTGCGCGAATTCCTGTGGAGCGCAACTCGCAATTCACGAAAGGCACCCTACGTCAGGGGCGCCACATGGCTGCCACGATCCCGAGACGGGCTCCGGAGCAGAGGCGGGGCCGGCCTTCGAGGAGAGCGTGATGGACGCGATGACCAACGATCCGGCGGTGCGCGGCGCGCCGCCTCTCGTCCTCGAGCGCCTGACGAAGGTCTTCACCAAGCCGGCCGTGGACGGGCTCGATCTCACCATCCGTCCCGGCGAACTCTACGCGCTCCTCGGCCCCAATGGCGCCGGCAAGACGACGACGCTCCGCATGGTGGCGGGGCTCCTCAAGCCGACGAGCGGCAGCATAAGCGTGTTCGGCGTCGACGCGGTCGCCGACCCGCGCGCGGCCAAGCAGCTGATCGCGTGGCTGCCGGACGAGCCGCTCCTCTACGACAAGCTGACGCCGCTCGAATATCTCGAATTCGTCTCCGCCCTGTGGGGCGTGCCGGGAGACGTCGCTGCGAAGCGCGCGGAAGATCTCCTGAAATGGCTCGACCTCTGGAACCACCGCGGCGACCGCTGCGAGACGTTCTCGCGCGGCATGAAGCAGAAGGCCGTGCTCGCCGGTGCCCTGATCCATGATCCGAAGCTGATGATTCTCGACGAGCCGCTCACCGGCCTCGACGCCTCCGTCGCGCGGCAGGTGAAGGACCTCCTGCAGGAGCGCACCCGCGCCGGCTACTCCGTCATCCTCACCACCCACATCCTCGACGTCGCCGAGCGGATGGCCGACCGGATCGGCATCATCCAGCACGGGAAACTGCGCGCCGAAGGGACGCTCGACGAGCTCCGCTCGCGCGCCGGCGACGGCAAGGGGCAGGGGAGCCTCGAGGACGTGTTCCTTCAGCTCGTCGGCGCCCCGGAGCACGGCTGATGTTCGCCCGCGCTTCGGTTCCGTGGCTGCTCGCGAACGAGCTCAGGCTGCTGTGGCGGTCGTTCGGCAGCAGGAAGGGTTCGGCGCCGCGGAAGCGCCGGTTCCGCTTCCCGCCGTGGCTCGCCGCGGCGCTGGTCATCGCGGCGGTGTCCGCCGCGTTCATCCCGGCCGCGATCTCGCTCCGCGATGTCGAGATCGTGCCGGTGCCGCTCCTCGTCGTCATCATCGACCTCGTCCTCGCGCTGATCCTGTCGCTGATGCTGTCGCAGACGGTGGTCTCGGCGGTGGACGCCTTCTACCAGCGCGGCGATCTCGACCTTCTCCTCTCCTCGCCGCTGTCGCCGACGCGCATCCTCGTCGTCCGCGCCCTCGCCATCGCCGTGAACCCGATCATGGTGTTTGCGGGGCTCGCGACGCCGTTCCTCGTCCCGGCCGCCGTCCTCGGCCATCCCGAGCTTCTCCTTGCCTATGGCGTGATCATCGCGATCTCGCTGACGGCGACCGCCGCGGGCCTCGCGCTCGCGATTGCCCTCTTCCGGCTCATCGGCCCGCGGAAGACCCGCACGGTGGCACAGATCCTCGCCGCGCTCGTGGGCGCGGTGTTCGTCATCGCGGCGCAGGTGCCGAACATCATGGCCGGCGACGACCGCGAGGCGTTCTGGACCGAACGGATCTACGAGATCATCAGCGTCGAGACGCTGCCGGCGATCCTGCAATGGCCGGCGGAGGCGGTGCTCGGGCGGCCGCTGCCGCTCATCGTCATCCTCGGCTTCGCGATCGTCCTCTTCACGGTCGTCGCGCTCTGGGTCGGCCGTCACTTCGCCTCGGACGCCGCCGCGGCCAACAGCGCGGCGCCGGCCGTCCGCAGGCGGCCGGCCAAGACGACGGCGCGGTTCGGCTCGGGCGTGATCCGCGCGACGATGGTGAAGGAGGCGCGGCTTCTCCTCCGCGACCCCGGCCTCATCTCGCAGGTGCTGCTGCGGGTGATCTACCTCTTCCCGCTCGCCGTCTTCATCTTCACCTCCGGGGAAACGCTCGAAGGCTTCGGCGGGGTCATGGCCGCCGGCTCGATGGCGCTCCTCGCCGGCCAGCTCGCCGGCAGCATCGCCTGGATCACGCTGTCGGCGGAGGATTCGCCGGAGCTCCTCGCTTCCGCGCCCGTGCCGATCCGGCGCTTCTGGAACGCAAAGCTCATCGTCACGCTCGTGCCGTCGGCGGTCCTCGTCGTGCCGGTATCGATCGCGCTCGCCTTCTTCGCGCCGATCCCCGGCCTTCTCGGCCTCCTCGGCGGCGCCGCGGCGGCGGTGTCGGCGGCGCTGATCAACCTCTGGCTCCAGAAGCAGACCAAGCGCGCCGAATTCCGGAAGTCGTGGAGCTCGTCGTTCGCCGCTTCCGTGCTCGAGCTCGCGACCAGCGCGGGCTGGGCTGCGGCGACCGGACTTGCGGTCGCGGGGTCGATCTGGGCCCTTGCCGGAGCGGCCGTCGCGCTGGTGGCGCTGGCGCTGTCCTACCGCTCGGAGGCGACGATCCAGGCCCGGCTCACCGGCCAGGAAGCCTGACGGCCCACCGAAAATCGGGTGGCGCCGCTGGACAAGGCGCCGCGCCGACAGCATGTCTCAGCCGACGCCCAGCGAGGAGCCGAGCCGATCATGGCCAGCAGCATCGTTCTCGAGGCCACCGGCCTTCGGAAGACGTTCGGCCAGCTCCAGGCCGTCAAGGACATCTCGATCCGGATCGAGCAGGGCGAGACGTACGGTCTCCTCGGGCCGAATGGATCGGGCAAGACGACGACCATCTCGATGATCTGCGGCCTCCTGCCGGCCGACGGCGGCGAGGTGAGGATCGCCGGCATGCCGATGACGACGACGACGCTCGAACCGAAGAAGATCGTCGGCCTCGTGCCGCAGGACCTCGCGATCTACCCCGACCTCACGGCGCGCGAGAACCTCACCTTCTTCGGCCGGCTCTACGGCATTCCGTCCGCGACGCTGAAGAGCCGCGTCGACGAGGTGCTCAAGGTCATCGGTCTCCTCGACCGCGCGAACGACCGGAGCGGTACGTTCTCCGGCGGCATGAAGCGGCGCCTCAACATCGGCATCGGCCTCATCCACGGGCCGAGCCTCCTCATCCTCGACGAGCCGACCGTCGGCGTCGACCCGCAGTCGCGGAACGCGATCCTCGACAGCATCGAGAGGCTCGCCGGCGCCGGCATCGCGGTGCTCTACACCACTCACTACATGGAAGAGGCGGAGCGCCTCTGCGACCGCGTCGCGATCATCGACGGCGGCGAGATCAGGGCCGAAGGCACGCAGGAGGAACTCGTCCGCCTCGTCGGCGAGAACGACCGCATCAGGATCACCGGCAGCGGGGCGCTCGCGACGGCGGCCGAGCGTCTCCGGACGCTGCCCGGCATCGCCGGCGCATCGGCGGCCGACGATCAGCTCTCGGTGTTGACGGGCGACGCCGGCGCGGTGCTCAGCACCGTCCTCCAGGAACTCACCGCCGACGGCGTCGCGATCGCCTCGGTGTCGATCGAGAAGCCGGATCTCGAGACCGTGTTCCTGCACGTCACCGGCAAGGCGCTCAGGGACTGACGATGCTGACCGCCCTCACCATCGCCCGGAAGGAGGTCGCGCAACGGCTCCGCGACAAGTCCTTCCTGATCGTCGGCATCCTGTCGCCGCTGGTCCTTGCCTTCATCTTCAACCTCGTTCTCGGCGACATCGTGCGGCCGGACCCGAGCCTCACCTTCGACTTCGGCGTCGTCGACGAGGACGGCGCCGAGCTCGGCGGTGCTTTCGGCCAGATGCTGGCGGCGGCCGAGGCGGACGGCCTCGTCACCGTCACGCGCTACGACACCGAGGCGGCGGCGACCGCGGCGGTGGACGCCGACGAGGTCGCGGCGGCCTTCATCCTGCCGGATGGGCTGTCGGCGGCGGTCCTCGTGATGAACCAGGACGCAACCATCAGGGTCGTCGGCAACGTCGATTCCAGCATCGGCCGGGCGGTCGCGGAGGCGATGGCGGGGCGGTTCGCCGAAATCGTCCGCACGGCGAGCCTTTCCGTCCAGGCGGCGCTGGCGGCCGGCGCGATCACGCCCGACCAGATTGGCGCTGCGGTTGCCGCGGCGACCGCGGCGGAGCCGGTGCTCGCGGCGGCGACGGTCGAGGTCCGGTCGCGGCAACTCGCTTCGGCGACGTTCTTCGTCGCCGGCCTCGGCATCTTCTTCATCTTCTTCATCGTGGGCCTCTCGGTGACGAGCCTCCTCGAGGAGCGGACGCACGGCACGCTGGCGCGGCTCCTCGCGGCGCCCATCCGCCCGGCTTCGATCGTTGCCGGCAAGACGCTCGCTTCGATCGGGCTAGGCGTCCTTGCGATGGCGATCCTCGCGATCGCCTCCACGATCCTGATGGGCGCCGAATGGGGCAACCCCGCCATCGCCGCCCTCGTGATCCTCGCCGCCGTGATCGCCGCCGCCGGGATCATGATCTTCGTCGGCGGTCTCGCGCGGACGGCCGAGCAGGCGCAGAACCTCCAGACCGTCGTCGGCCTGACTCTCGCGATGCTCGGCGGCACCTTCGTGCCGATCACGACGAGCGAAGGGTTCCTTGCCAGCGTCCGCTACGTCACGCCCAATGCCTGGTACATGCGCGGCCTCGGCGATGCGTCGGGCGGGGCCTATGGCGGCGCATTCCAGGCGATCGGCATCCTCCTCCTCTTCGGCATCGTGTTCGGCGGGGTCGGGCTCCTTCTCGTCCGCCGGGTGGTGAAGCCATGAAGCCGCTCGCCATCACCGCCGTCGCGCTGAAACGCTTCATCCGCGAGCGGTCGAACCTCTTCTTCGTCTTCATCATGCCGATCGGCATCATCATCCTGATCGGCGCCCAGTTCGGCGGCGGCCAGACGCCGCGGCTCGGCGTCTATCTGCCGTCCGACGCCGGTGCCGTGGGGCAGGCGATCGTGACCGAGCTCGAAGCGACCCCGGCGATCGACGTCGTGCCGGTCGCGAGCGCCGAGGCGCTGCGGGACGGCGTCGCGCTCGGCACCGTCGCGCTCGGCCTCGAAATCCCCGCCGGGCTGACGGCGCGGCTCGACGCCGGGGAATCGCCCGACGTGACGATCGTGGCGCCGGTCGGCGGCGCCGTCGGCCCATACGAGGCCCTCATCAACCACGCCATTGCCGGCGCGAGCGAGGGGACGGCCGCCGTCCGCTTCGCGGTCGCCCGCGGCGCGACCGCCGCGGCGGCTGCGGCCGCGGTCGCGACGGTCACGCCCAACATTCCGACGATCGCGGTGGCGTCCTCGGTGGAAGGCCAGTCGCTGTTCGCGGGCATGCAGAGCGGTTTCCAGCTCGGCGCGACGAGCCAGCTGATCCTGTTCATGTTCGTCACCGGCCTCACGGGCGCGGCGGCGCTCATCCAGGCACGACGCTACGGCGTCACGCTCCGCATGATGGGAACGCCGACGCGGCCGTCGGAAATCATTCTCGGCGAGGGCCTCGGCCGGCTCGCGGTGGTGCTGGTGCAGGGCCTCTACATCATCGCGGTGACGGCGATCGTCTTCGGCGTCGCCTGGGGCAGCATGCTCGCCGCGGCGCTCATCCTCCTCGCCTTCGGCGCGGTCGCGACGGGCGCGGCGATGCTGTTCGGGGCGCTGTTCTCGAACGACCAGCAGGCCGCCGGCGTCGGCGTCATGGTGGGCCTCGGCGTCTCGGCGCTCGGCGGCGCGATGGTGCCCTACGAGATCTTCCCCGCCGCGATGCAGACCGTGGCGCAGTTCACGCCGCACTACTGGGCGCTCGACGCCTTCGCCGAAATCCAGCGCCGCGGCGGCGGCGTGGCCGACATCCTGCCGCAACTCGGCGTCCTCGCCGCCTACGCCGCCGTGCTGCTGGGGCTCGCGACGCTCCGGATGCGCGCGACGTTGGGACGCGCGATCGCCTGACCTCAGGAGACCCAATTGGCCTACGACGACAGCAACATCTTCGCCCGCATCCTCCGCGGCGAGATTCCGAGCCACAAGGTGTTCGAGGACGCGGAGACGCTCGCCTTCATGGACGTGAGCCCGATCTCGAAGGGGCACACGCTGGTGGTTCCGAAGGTGAGGGCGCGGAACGTCCTCGATGCGCCGCCGGAAGCGCTGGCGGCGGTGGCGGTGACGGTGGGGAAGGTCGCGCGGGCGGCCAAGGCGGCGTTCGAGGCGGACGGCGTCGCCATCATGCAGTTCAACGAGGCGCCGGCGGGACAATCCGTGTTCCATCTCCACTTCCATGTCGTGCCGCGCTGGGTGGGGGTCGCGCTGAAGCCGCATGGCGGGCCGATGGAGAAGCCCGAGGTCCTCAAGGAACACGCGGAACGAATCCGGGCTGCTCTCGTTTAATGTCCGTGTCCGTACTGGTGACCACGGCCATTCCGGCAGGTCTCGGGCGGGTACGCGAACATCAAAGGGGCGCCCGCCATGTCCACCCTCGGCATCGTACTCATCGTCGTTCTGGTTCTGCTGCTTCTCGGTGCGTTTCCGAGCTGGGGCTACTCGCGCAACTGGGGCTACGGGCCGTCCGGCCTCCTCGGTGTGCTTCTCATCATCGTCATCATTCTTGCTCTGACCGGCACGTTCTCGCGAGTCGTCTGACCCTCGTGGGGCAAACAGGTCGGAAGCAGACGGAAGCCCCGGCATCGTCCGGGGCTTCTGCCGTTCCGGAAAGCGCGGGTGTTGCCGGAAAACCCGGAATCGCCGATCTGTGGCGCCGGCGGCATTGTGCTATGGAGCGGCCACAATTGGCTTCTACGGCGACGGCATGACATTCGCACGCGGACCGCTCGGGCGGTATTTGGCGCTTGGGCTCTCGGTCGTCATGGCGGTCGCGGCGCGGCCGGCACTCGCTGACCGCATTTCGACGCCGATCGCCCAATTCACCGGCCTCGACAAGATCACCGGCCGCATCATCACTTTCGACGTCTACATCAACGAGACGGTGCAGTTCGGCGTGCTGCAGATCACGCCGCGCGTCTGCTACATGCGGACGCCCGACGAGGCGCCGCAGACGGATGCGTTCGTGGAGGTGGACGAGCTGACGCTCGACCGCCGCATCCAGCGCATTTTCACCGGCTGGATGTTCGCCGAGAGCCCCGGCCTCCATGCCGTGGACCACGCCGTCTATGACGTGTGGCTGACGAGCTGCAAGACGACGTCGGACGTGGCGCCCCCCGCCAACCGCTGAAAATCGGCCTCGCCGGAGACCGCGCGCTCGAGCAGCTTCTGGTACTCCGCGCGCGGGATTTCGACCGCGCCGAAGCGCCGGAGGTGCTCGGTGATGAACTGCGTGTCGAGGAGCGTGAAGCCGCCGGCGCGGAGCCGTGCCACGAGGTGCACCAGCGCCACCTTCGACGCATCGGTCTCGCGCGTGAACATGCTCTCGCCGAAGAACGCGCCGCCGAGGGCGAGGCCGTAGAGGCCGCCCACCAGTTCGCCGTCCTTCCAGGCCTCCACGGTGTGGCAGTGGCCGAGTTCGAAGAGGCGGGCGTAGAGGCGGCGGATGCGGCCGTTGATCCACGTCTTCGGCCGTGCCTCGACCGATGCCGCACAGCCGTCGATGACGCCCCCGAAATCCGTGTCGACCCGGATTTCGAACGGCGCCTGGCGCACGGTGCGGGCGAGGCGGCGCGGGAGGTGGAAGGCGTCGAGCGGCAGGACGCCGCGGAGTTCCGGCTCGACCCAGAAGAGGCCGGGGTCGTCGGCCGATTCCGCCATCGGGAAAACGCCGATGGCGTAGGCCTTGAGGAGAACCTCCGGCGTGATCTCGAAGCGGCTGCCGGCGCCGGCGCGCACTACCAGCTCGCGAGCCGGCGTTCGAGCCAGTGGATGTTGTAGTTGCCGGAGATGATGTCCGGCTCGTCCACGAGCTTCTGGAAGAGCGGGATCGTCGTCGAGATGCCGTCGACGACGAACTCGCCGAGCGCCCGCTTGAGGCGCGCGAGGCACTCCTCGCGCGTCCGGCCGTGGACGATCAGCTTGCCGATCAGCGAATCGTAATAGGGCGGGATGCGGTAGCCCTGATAGGCGCTGGAATCGATGCGGACGCCGAGGCCGCCGGGCGGGTGATAGTAGGTGATCCGGCCGGGCGAGGGGGTGAAGGTCGCCGGGTCCTCGGCGTTGATGCGGCACTCGATGGCGTGGCCGCTGAACTTCACGTCGGACTGTCTCACCGACAGGCCTTCACCGGCGGCGACGCGGATCTGCTCGACGACGAGGTCGAGCCCGGTCAGCGCCTCGGTCACCGGGTGCTCCACCTGGAGGCGGGTGTTCATCTCGATGAAGTAGAACTTCCCGTCCTCGAACAGGAACTCGATCGTGCCGGCGCCGGAATAACCGAGCTCGGCCATGGCTTTCGCGACGAGGTTGCCCATCTCCTCGCGTTGGCCGGGGGCGAGCGCGGGCGAGGGCGATTCCTCCCAGATCTTCTGGTGGCGGCGCTGGAGCGAGCAGTCGCGCTCGCCGAGATGGATCGCCGCGCCCCTGCCGTCGCCGAACACTTGGAACTCGATGTGGCGCGGGTGGGCGAGGTACTTTTCGAGGTAGACGGTGCCGTCGCCGAACGCCGCCCTGGCTTCGGCGCGGGCGGTGTTGAAGGCCTCCTCGAGCCTGTCGGCGCTCTCGGCGACCTTCATGCCGCGGCCGCCGCCGCCGGCCGCCGCCTTGATGAGGACGGGGTAGCCGATCTCGCCGGCTTTCCGCCTGGCGTCGGCGACGTCCTCGACGCCGCCATTCGAACCGGGGACGATCGGGAGGCCGAGCCGCACCGCCGTGCGCTTCGCCTCGATCTTGTCGCCCATCGTGCGGATGTGGTCTGCCTTCGGGCCGATGAAGGTGAGCTTGTGCGCCGCGAGGATGTCGGCGAAGCGGGCGTTCTCGGACAGGAAGCCATAGCCGGGGTGGACCGCCTCGGCGCCGGTGATCTCGCAGGCGGCGAGGATCTGCGGGATGTTGAGGTAGCTCTCGCGCGCCGGCGGCGGGCCGATGCAGACGCTCTCGTCGGCGAGGCGCACATGCATGGCGTCGGCGTCCGCCGTCGAGTGCACGGCGACGGTCTGGATGCCGAGCTCCTTGCAGGCGCGGAGCACCCGCACGGCGATCTCGCCGCGATTGGCGATCAGGACCTTGTTGAACATGGTCCGGCTGTCACTCGATGATCATGAGCGGTTCGCCATACTCCACCGGCTGACCGTCATTGACGAGAATCTGCTTCACCGTGCCGGCCTTGGGGGCCGGGATCTGGTTCATCGTCTTCATCGCCTCGACGATGAGGAGCGCCTGGCCGACGCGGACCTTGTCGCCGACCTCGACGAAGGGTTTTGCATCGGGATCCGGCGCCCGGTAGGCCGTGCCGACCATCGGCGAGGGCACGGCGCCGGGATGGCTCGCGGGATTCTCCGAGGCCGCGGGCGTTGCCGCCGCGACGCCGCGGGTCTCGGCCGGCGCCGCCGCGTAGGGCACCGTCGCCTGGACCTGCACCGCGTTCCGGGCCACCCTGACGCGGAAATCCTCGCGCTCGATCTCGATCTCGGTGAGGTTGGTCTCGGTGAGGAGCCGCGCGAGTTCGCGGATCAGCTCCTCTTCGACCCCAGTTTTCTTAGCCGGCATGGACACGCCCTAGCGAGGTTACGAAGCGGCCGGCCCGGCCAGCGCTTCGAGCGCCAGCACATAGCCGGTCGGACCAAGTCCGCAGATCACCCCGAGGGCGACCGGCGAGACGTAAGAATGGTGGCGGAAGGCCTCCCGGGCAAAGATGTTCGAGAGGTGCACTTCGACCGTAGGAATGCGCGCGCCCTTGATCGCATCGTGGAGCGCGACCGAGGTATGGGTGTAGGCGCCGGGGTTGATGACGAGCCCCTTCGCCGTGCGGCCGGCCTCCTGGATCCAGTCGACCAGCGTTCCCTCGTGATTGCTTTGGCGGAAATCCACCGAAAGGCCAAGCCGCGTCGCGGCGGCCCGGCAATCCGTCTCGATGTCTTTCAACGTGCGCGCGCCGTATACGTCCGGCTCGCGCGTGCCGAGCAGGTTGAGGTTGGGGCCGTTGAGAATGAAAACGGTGTCGGGCATCCGTCCGCTTCGGCCAAGGACCGGGTGAGGCGGTTCTTCCGGCAAAAAGGTAGCCGCTTATAGGGGATTCGGATTCGAATTGCGAACCGGCCGTTGGATAACCGTCAGCAGACGGTCTGTCCGCATTGCCGCATCGCGACGACCCGCGCCCGCAGCGCGTCATAACCCACCGCGCCGACGACCACCTCGTCGCCGATGACGTAGGACGGCGTGCCGGTGAGCCCGAGGGCGCCGGCCATCACATAGGCTTCCTCGATCGTGGCGATGATCTCGTTGCTCTGGAGCGCAGTGGTGAGGGCGACGATGTCGATGCCGACCTGCGCGGCGGCATCGAGGGCCAGTTCGCCGGTGGCGGGCGCGGCGCTGCCGAGGAGGAGCTGGTGGAAGGCGTCGTACTTGTCAGGCGCCACCATGATGACGGCTGCGGCAACCTGCGCCGCCTCGGTCGACCCGGTGCCGAGCACGGGGAATTCCTTGAGGACGATGCGCAGGTTCGGGTCTTCGGCGACGAGGCGGTTCATGTCGTCGAGGGCGCGCTTGCAGTACGTGCAGTTGTAATCGAAGAACTCGACGAGGGTGACGTCGCCGTTCGGATTGCCGAGGACGGCCTGGCGCGGCGAGAACAGAAGCTCCTCGCGGTACTGCGCGATCGCCTGCGCCTGCTGCGCGGCCTCGGCGTCGATGCGCCGGCGCTCGAGCTCGGTCACCGCGTCCTGGATCACCTCGGGGTTGTTGACGAGGTAGTCCCGGATGAAGACCGGATTGGCCGCGAGGTAGTTGGCGATCATCGCGTTGATCGCGGCCTGCTCCTCGGCGGTGAAGGCGTCGCCGACGGGCAGGAGGACGGGGGCCGGCGCGGGCGCGGCCGTCGCGGCCGGGGCCGGCAGGATGTTGGCGGGGATGGGGTCGGCCGCCGGGGCGACCTGGGCAAGCGCGGCGGGCGCCAGCGCGGTGTCGTGGGTGGTGAAGGCGTAGACCACGCCGCCGATCGCGACCGCGACCGTTGCGGCGATGGTGGCGGTGAAACGCGATGAGAGCGACATCTTGCGACCGATCCGTGGACTGCGCCTTCATAGGCCGAGATGACGAACGAACCGTTCGCGCCGGCCTGCGAGCACGACGAATTCCCCTGTTGTCGTCGCGCGCCCCCTGATGTGGCATCCGGCACGCGACAAGCCAACCCTTCCAAACCTGCGGCGCCGCTGATACCGACGACCGTGAGAAACGGGTTCTTTGCCGCCAAGTGCGGCCGGGGCAAGGCGGACCGGGCCGGCGACGGCGTGGCGCACCGACCCCAGCGGCGAAAGTGCGGGGGCGGAACGTGATGAAGAGAGGGCAGACGGCCGCAGCCGCGCCCGCCGCCTCGCGGCGGAGCGCGATCCGTCCGTTCGTCGCCATGGACGTCCTCGCTGCGGCGAACCGGCGCGAGGCGGCGGGCGCGCGCGTCATCCACATGGAAGTCGGCCAGCCGAACGCGCCGACGCCGCGGACGGTGCTCGCCGCCGCCGCCGCGGCGCTGACCGGCGGCCGCTTCGGCTACACCGAGGCACTCGGCATCCCCGCTCTCCGGAACCGGATCGCCCGGCACTATGGCGAGGCCTACGGCGTCGAGGTCGATCCGCGGCGGGTGGCGATCACCACGGGCTCATCGGCCGCCTTCAACCTCGCGCTCCTCGCTGCCTTCGATGCCGGCGACCGCGTCCTCGTCACCGCGCCGGGCTATCCCGCCTATCGCAACATCCTCGGCGCGCTCGACCTCGTCCCGGTCGAAGTCGAGCTGACCTCGAACTCGCCCGTGGTGACGCCGGAGCGCCTCCGCGAGGTGCATGCCGGGCAGAAGCTCGCCGGTGTCCTCATCGCGAGCCCGGCGAACCCGACGGGAACGATGCTGTCGCCCGACGAACTCCGCGCGCTCGTGCGGACCGCGGAAGAACTCGGCATCCGCTACATCTCGGACGAGATCTACCACCGCCTCGTCTATGACGGCGTCGAGGCGACGGCGGCGGGCATGTCGCCGCACGTCATCGTCGTGAACTCGTTCTCGAAATACTACTGCATGACCGGCTGGCGGATCGGCTGGATGGTGCTGCCGGAGGATCTCGTCCGCCCGGTCGAGCGGATCGCGCAGAACCTCTATATCTGCCCGCCCGATATCGCGCAGCAGGCAGCGATAGCCGCTTTCGACGCGACGGAGGAGCTCGACGCGGTCCGCGAGAACTATGCGGCGAGCCGGAGACTGCTCCTGCGGCGGCTGCCGGAGATCGGCTTCACCGGGCTCTATCCGGTCGATGGCGCCTTCTATGTGTACGCCTCGCTCGGCGAACTCGGCGACGATTCCGAGGCGTTCTCGGCGCGGATGCTGGCCGAGGCCGGCGTCGCCGCGACGCCGGGCATCGATTTCGATCCGGTCGCCGGCAGGGGCGCGATCAGGTTTTCCTTCGCGGGATCACCGGCCGACATGGCCGAGGCCGCGGAGCGCATGGAGGCATGGCTGAGATGAGGGCGTGGGGCGTTCGTTCGCGGCGAGTAGCAGGGGTGACGGCATGACGGCGCTGGAGGACGCGCTTCCCGGCCTCCTCGGCCACCGCGACCGCATCGCGCCGGTGTCGATGCGCGAGATGTTCCGCGGCGATTCCGGCCGTTTCGAGCGCTTCACCGCGCGCTCCGGCGGGCTCCTTCTCGACTACTCCAAGAACCGCCTCGACGCGGACGCGCTCGCCGCTCTCGTGCGCCTCGCGGAGGCGGCCGGCGTGCCGGAGCGCCGGGCGGCGATGTTCGGCGGCGAGGCGATCAACGGCACGGAGAACCGCGCCGTCCTCCACACCGCGCTCCGCGCCGGCCCCGACGCCGTCGCGACGGTTTCCGGCGAGGACGTGATGCCCGGCATCCGCGCCGAGCTCGACCGGATGCTCGCCTATGCCGAGGCGGTGCGCACCGGCGCGATCGGCGGCGTTTCCGGTGGGTTCACCGACGTCGTCAACATCGGCATCGGCGGATCGGACCTCGGCCCGGCGATGGCGACGCGCGCGCTCCGCCCGTACTGGGCCGGGCCGCGTGTCCACTTCGTCTCCAATGTCGACGGCGCGCACATCGCCGATACGCTGCGCGGCCTCGAGCCCGGCACGACGCTCTTCCTCGTGGCCTCCAAGACGTTCACCACCACCGAGACGATGACCAACGCCGCCACGGCGCGGCGCTGGGTCGCCGATGCGCTGGGCGAGGCGGCCGTCGGCCGGCATTTCGCCGCGATGTCGACGGCGCAGAAGCGGATGGCCGATTTCGGCATCGAGAGGGCGCGCGCCTTCGGCTTCGGCGATTTCGTCGGCGGGCGCTATTCGCTGTGGTCGACGATCGGCCTGCCGCTCGCGATCGCCATCGGCGCCGACGGTTTCCGGGCGCTGCTCCGTGGCGCGAACGAGATGGACCGGCATTTCGTCGATGCGCCGCTCGGCCACAATCTGCCGGTACTGATGGCGCTTCTCGGCATCTGGCACCGCAATGTCTGGGGCTACGCCGCCCATGCGGTGCTGCCCTACGATCAGCGGCTCGACCGGTTTGCGGCCTACCTCCAGCAGCTCGACATGGAGAGCAACGGCAAGCGGGTGACGACCGACGGCAGCGTGGTGCGGTGGGCGACAGGCCCCGTCGTGTTCGGCGAGCCCGGCACCAACGGCCAGCACGCCTTCTACCAGCTGATCCACCAGGGCACGGACGTCATTCCGACCGATTTCCTCGTCGCGGCCGAAGGGCAGGACGACCTGCCGGAGCATCACGCCCAGCTCCTCGCGAGCTGCCTCGCGCAGTCCGAGGCGCTGATGTGGGGGAAGACGCTCGCCGAGGCCGAGGCGGAGCTGATCGCCGCCGGCATGGCGCCCGAGGCGATCGCGAAACTCGCGCCGCACAAGGTGTTTCCCGGCAACCGGCCGTCGAGCACGCTCCTCTATCCGCGGCTCGATCCGGCGATGCTCGGCCAGCTCATCGCGCTCTATGAGCACCGGGTGTTCGTCGAGGGCGTGATCTGGAACATCAACTCGTTCGACCAGTGGGGCGTCGAGCTCGGCAAGCAGCTCGCAGCCGGCCTCGTCGGCGCGGTGCAGACGGGCGATCCGCCGGAAGAGCGGGACGGGTCGACCAAGGCGCTCATCCGCGCCGCCGCCGCGATGCGGGCGAGGTAGCGATGCGGACGCGGTGGCTGCTCCTCGTGGGTGCCGCCGCTCCGATCTTCTACGCGCTGGTGGTCGTCGTCGGCGGCTTCGCCTATCCCGGCTACAGCCATTTCGGCAACACGATCAGCGACATGATGGCCCTCGCGGCGCCGCATCGCATCCCGATGGCCATCGGCCTTGCGCTCGGATGCCTGCTCGGTCCGTTCCTCGGCGCCGGCCTCATCGCGCGCCTCGGCCGGTTCGACCGGCGGTTCGTCCTCACCGGCTGGATGATGATCCTGATCGGGTTCGTCGGGGCGTCGATCTCGTTCTTCCCGGTCGACGGCCTGCCGGGCGATCGCGCGCCGGCCGAGGTCATCCACCTCGCGCTCACCGGCCTCGTCTTCGCCTTCATCGCCGTCGCGGTAGGCTCGTTCGCCTTCGCGGCGCGGCGCGAGGCAGGCTTCGGCCGGGTCGCGCGGCGCTCACGGCTCGGCGCGCGCCGGCGCGCGGCCTTCGAGGCGCTCGCTTCCTGGTCGTTCGTCACGCTCGGCATCATCCTCGCGTCGGGCCTCGCGACGTCGCTGGCCGAGGCCTACGACTTCGAGGCCGTCGGGCTCCTCGAACGGGTGTTCGTGGGGACGTATCTCGTGTGGCTCCTCGTGGTCGCGGTTGCGCTCCTGCGCCGGCCGGCTGCGAGGGGCGGCGGGTAGATGCAGGGCGGCGAGTCGACGTCGGACGTCGCCTCGAGAAGCCGCGCCGCAAAACCCTCGCCCCGTTCGGGTAGAGGCGAAGCGGCAACGAATCTCCGTGTCGGGCTACCGCTTCGGGCCGATGGGCTGGACGAGGAGGAGGGTCCGGCGGGGTGGTTCCCTGGCTGGCGCGGTTGCGGCAGCGATGGCGGGAGGGGCGGTATCGACGGCCATGACCGCGGTGGCTTCGGCGGGTGCGACCGGCCCGGCGTCGGCGGCGGGCGGCGGCATCGACGGGACGGGGGTGATCGAGGGCAGCGGCCTCACTGCAGGCAGCGGCGCCGCGGGAGCCTCCGCGACCGGCCGCGCGGGAAGGGTCGCGGCGAGCGTCGCGAGTTTCGCCTCGATCGCCTCGACCACGCCGGCGAGTTCCGCGAGCTGGAGGATGGCCTTCTCCTGCAGTGACGAGGCGCTGTCGAGGTCGCGGCAGTAGAGGTCGAGGGCTTCGGCATACATCGGCGAGCGGCTGGCGTTCTCGCGAAGCTCGAAGGCGACCTCGTGGATCTTTTCCGCCACGCGGCGGACGGCGGTGATCGCGCCGTCGGCGATCTGCATCGGCCGGAGGTGCGGCGGGTTCGCGTCGGCGGCGTTGCCGCGCGCTGCGGCGCGCGCCGCGCCGAGGATCGCGCCGATGTCGCGGAGACCGCCATCGAGCTGCGGCGGCGGGGCGGGGGTCGCGGCTTCCATCCGGCCGATGGCGGCGAGGATCGTGGCGGTGTCGGCGACGCGATGGCGGGCGGCGTGTTCGGCGAGGAACCAGCGGCCGCGCTCGGTCTCCATCACCGCGGCCTCGATGGCGGCGTAGTCGTGTTCGGAGGGTGAGGTCGTGCGCGACATCGGAGGCACCCAAACGGGGGAGCGGCCTCCTCGGCGACGCGAATCCAACCCGAATTTGCGTTACTTTGTCTGAAATTGGTTGCAGGTCCGTTTAGCGCGGCGGCCGAATCGGTGAGGAACCGCCCCGGAGGAATTGCGCGCGCGTGTCGATCGACCTCGACCAGAGCGGGACTGCCGCGGACCTGATCCGGAGCGAGGAGCCCGGCGTCGTCCGCTATGCGGCGGTCGGCGACTGGCGGATCGAGAACCTTGCCCGCCTGCAACGCTCCGTCGACCAGGCCGACGCGTCCGGCGCGCGGCGAGCGATCCTCGACCTCGCGCGGGTCGGGCAGCTCGACACGGCCGGCGCATGGCTCCTCAATCGCCTCGGCGGCCGGCTCGGGGCAGGCGACACCGCCCTCGAATGGACGGGCGTCTCCGGCCCGGCGCGCCGGCTCCTCGACGTCATCGCGGCCGAGGCGGCGCCGGCGGCGTCTCCGGCCCCCCGGGCGCCGCTGCCGCAGCGGCTGCTCGCCGCGATCGGCCGCCCGGTGGCGGGGGCGGGCGCCGACTTCGCCGCTTGGACCGGCATCCTCGGCGGCGTCGTCGCCGCGTTCGGGCGCGGGCTGATCAACCCGCGGCGGCTCCGCATCACGTCGATCGTCCATCACCTCGAGCGCATGGCGCTCACCGCCGCGCCGATCAACCTCCTGATCGGCTTCGTCATCGGCATCATCATCGCGCAGCAGGGCGCGTTCCAGTTCAAGGAGTTCATCGGTCCCGACATCATCGTGGTCGACCTCACCGCCTATCTCGCCCTCCGCGAGATCGGCGTCCTCCTCGCCGCGATCATGCTCGCGGGCCGGTCCGGCAGCGCGATCACGGCCGAGATCGGCTCGATGAAGATGCGCGAGGAGGTCGACGCGCTGAAGGTGATCGGCCTCGATCCGAACGAGATCCTGGTGATGCCGCGGATCGTGGCGCTCTTCATCGCGCTGCCGCTCCTCACGGTGCTCGTCGACATCGCCGCGCTCGCGGGCGGCGCGCTCCTTCTCAAGCTGTACCTCGACATGCCGTTCGAGGTGTTCTTCGACCGGGCGCGCCTCGCCTACATGTCGACGCTCCTCGCCGGCCTCATCAAGGCGCCGTTCATGGCGGTGGCGATCGGCGTCGTTGCCGTTTCGGAGGGCTTCAAGGTGCGCGGCAGCGCCGAGTCGCTCGGCCGCCACACCACGACGGCGGTGGTCAAGGCGATCTTCATGGTGCTCGCGATCGACTGCTTCTTCGCCCTCTTCTTCGCGGCGATCCAGTTTTGACCGGCATCGGCACGACGGCGCCCGAGCCGATCCTCACCGTCCGCGGCCTCGATGTCGCGATCGGCGGGCAGGAGGTGCTGCGCGGGCTCGACCTCGATGTCTACCGGGGCGAGATCCTAGGCGTCGTCGGCGCGTCGGGCGCCGGCAAGTCCGTCCTCCTCCGCGCGATCCTCGGCCTCGTCCCGCGGCAGGCCGGCACCATCACCCTCGCCGGCGGCGACGGGAGACAGCGGCGTTCGCGGGGCGGCCTCGACCGGCGGATCGGCGTCCTCTTCCAGCACGGCGCGCTGTTTTCCTCGCTCACGGTCCGCGAGAACATCGAGGTGCCGATGCGCGAGCACCTTCGCCTGTCCCAGCGGCTGATGGACGAGCTCGCCCTCCTCAAGCTCGACCTCGTCGGCCTCTCCCGCTCGGCGGCAGAAAAGCTGCCTGCAGAGCTCTCAGGCGGTATGATCAAGCGGGCGAGTCTCGCGCGCGCTCTGGCGCTCGATCCGGAGATCGTCTTCCTCGACGAGCCGACGTCGGGGCTCGATCCGATCGGCGCGTCGGAGTTCGACCGGCTGATAGGAACGCTACGCGATGCGCTTGGTTTGACCGTGTTCATGGTGACCCACGATCTCGACAGCCTCAGGACGGTGTGCGACCGCGTCGCCGTCCTCGGGGACGGCCGCATCCTCGTCGAGGGCTCGCTCGAAGCCGTGACCGCCTTCGACCATCCCTGGGTCCACAGCTATTTCAGCGGCGAGCGGGCGCGCGCGGCGCTCCGGACGGCCTGATGGAGACCAAGGCCAACCACGTCATCGTCGGCGCCTTCACCCTCCTCGGGCTCCTCCTCGGCATCGGTCTCATCTACTGGATCAGCTCCGCCGGCGGTGGCGGCGGCGGGATGCGCGAGATCCGCGTCATCATCTCCGGCTCGGCGGCGGGCCTTGAAGGCGGCAGCCGCGTCCTCTTCAACGGCCTGGCCGTCGGCAATGTCGCGCGCGTCGGCATCTACGCCGACGATCCGAGCAAGGTCGAGGCATTCATCCGCGTCCAGCCCGACACGCCCATCCGCGCCGACACCAACGCCGCGCTCGTCGCCGACGTCCTCGGCGGCACCGCCTATATCGAGCTCGGCGGCGGGACGCCCGAAGCGCCCTATCTCCTCGCGACGGAAGGGGTGCCGACGGTCGAGGCGGGCACCGCCGGCCTCGGCAACATCATCGCCGGCGCGGACACGATCGTCACCGGCGTCGACGATGCGGTGACGCGCGTCAACACCCTCCTCGAACGGGCGACGCCCGACCTCGAACGGGCGGTCGCGAACGTCACCGTCTTCACCGACGCCCTCGCCGACAATGCCGAGGGCGTCGAGGCCTTCCTCGCGGCGGTCGCGGACATGGCCGACACGCTGACGGGGCTCGGCGTTCGCCTCGAGACGACGGTGGCGGGCCTCGAGACCGTGCTTGGCGCGGTGAACGCCGACCAGGTGCGGCAGATCGTGACCGATGCGGGCACGGCGGTCGCCAACATCGCCGGCGCGACCACCGGCATCCAGACGGTGGTGACGAATGTCGAGGAGGCGGCGGCAGGGCTCAACACGCTGACGGAGGGGCTCGGGACGGCCCTCGAAACCGTCAACGGCGTGGTGGTCCAGGCCGGCGCGATCGTCGCCGCGGTCGATCCCGCGGCGGTCGCCGGCGTCGTCGCCGACATCCAGACGATCACCGGGCGCGCCAACACCGCAACCGCCAATCTCGACGCGATCCTCGCCGGCGCCGAGACCGCCATCACGCAGGTCGCCGATCTCACGACCGGCCTCAACGAGACGCGGACCCGCTTCGACGCGGTGCTCGCCGCGGTCGATCCGGCGCGGATCGAGACGATCGTCGCCAATGTCGATGCGTTCGGCGCGCAGCTCGCGGGGGCAGGAGAGGCGGTGACGGCGCTCGTGGCGCGCGCCGACGGCATCGTCGGCCAGGCCGAAACGCTGTTCGCCGCCGTCGATCCGGCTCAGATCACGGCGGCCGTCGATGGCGTGACCGGCTTCGTGACGCGCCTCGACGGGGCGACGCTGAACATCGACGTGATGATGGCCGAGGCGCAGGCGGCGATCGGCCAGCTCGGCACGTTCGCGGAGGGGCTCAACGCCACGCGGACGCAGGTGGATACCCTGATCGCCGCCGTCGATCCCGCGCGGA
>JADLGL010000060.1 GCA_020849325.1 Bauldia sp.
CGCTACTTCCCGAGCGTGTCCTTCACGGCCGTCGCAAGCTGCTTCAGCGAGAACGGCTTCGGCAGGAACGAGAACGTCTCGCCCTCGGGGAGGTTCTTCTTGAAGGCGTCCTCGGCGTAGCCCGAGACGAAGATGATCTTCAGGTCCGGCCGCGTCTTGCGGAGCTCGCGGAGGAGGGTCGGGCCGTCCATCTCCGGCATCACCACGTCCGAGACGACGAGGTCCACCTCGCCGCCGAGCTGGCTCATCACCTCGAGCGCCTCGACGCCCGTCGAGGCGACCTCGACATCGTAGCCGCGGCTCTTCAGGGCGCGCGCGGCGAAGGCACGCACGGCCTCTTCGTCCTCGACGAGGAGGATGCGCGCCGAGCCGGTGAGGTCGGCCGGCTCGGGCTGCCGGTCGGAGATGGATATCTCCTCCGCCTTCGCCGCCGCGGCGTGGCGCGGCAGGAAGATGCGGAAGGTGGTGCCGCGGCCGGTCTCCGTGTCGAAGAAGATGAACCCGCCGGTCTGCTGGACGATGCCGTAGACGGTCGAGAGGCCGAGCCCGGTCCCCTTCCCCACTTCCTTCGTCGAGAAGAACGGCTCGAAAATCTTGCTCCGGTTCTCCGGCGCGATGCCGGTGCCGGTGTCCGCGAATTCGACCAGCACGAAGTCGGCCTCGGGGAGCCCGGAATAGCCGAACGCCTTCACATTGGCGGCCGGCAGATTGCTGGTGCGGATCGTCAGCGTGCCGCCCTTCGGCATCGCGTCGCGGGCGTTGACGGCAAGGTTGATCCCGACCTGCTCGAACTGGTTCACGTCCGCCTTCACCGCCCAGAGGTCGCGGCCGTGGACGAGCTGCAGCTTCACGTTCTCGCCGAGGAGGCGCTGGAGGAGGATCGAGAGGTCCGACAGGACGTCGGTGAGCGCCAGCACCTGCGGCCGAAGGGTCTGCCGGCGCGAGAACGCCAGCAGCTGGCGGACGAGGCCCGCCGCCCGGTTGGCGTTCTGCTTGATGTTCATGATGTCCTGGAAGGACGGGTCGCTCGGCCGGTGGTTGGCGAGGAGAAGGTCAGAGAAGCCGATGATGGCGGTGAGCACGTTGTTGAAATCGTGCGCCACGCCGCCGGCGAGCTGGCCGACCGCCTGCATCTTCTGGCTCTGCGCGAACTGCACTTCGAGCGCGCGCTGCTCGGTGGTGTCGAGCGCGTAGACGATCGCCCGCTCCTCGGCATCGCCATCCGACACCGGCGTGATGTAGAAGCGCGCCCCGCGCTCGCCGGGCCCCGCCACGTTGAGGTCGAGCGGCGGGAGGTCGCCCCGCCCTTCGAGCGCGGTCGCCATCGCCGTGTCGAGCGCCGCCCGGTCGGCCTCGCGCACCACCTCGCGGAGGAAGCGCTTCGAGCCCGCCGGGCCGGATTTCGGCGGCCCGAACAGTTTTGCGAACGGCGCATTGGTGCGGCCGATGCGGCCCTTCGCATCGATGCCGGCGATCGCGATCGGCGTGTTGTTGAAGAACCGCGTGAACCGCACCTCGGCGGCGCGCACCGCCTCGGACGCGTCGGCGCCGGGGCTTCTGTTGAGGACGATCGTCCGCGTCGCGCCGGGCGCGCCGTCGTGCGCGCGGGCGACGCGATGGAGGAGCCGCACCGGGAGGCTCTGGCCGCCGGTCTTGACGAAGTCGAGGTCGATGATCTCGGTCCGGCCGTCGTCGGCGGCGGCCGGCGTCGCGCGGAGGAGCGCCGCGCCGGCGCCGCGGACGAGATCGTCGAGCGACAGCGCACCCGGCGCGAAGCGGGCGAGATCGATGCCTAGCCATTCGGCGAGCGTCGCGTTGAGGTAGACGATCCGCCCCGCCGGCTCGGCGGAGAAGAAGCCGACCGGCGCGTGGTCGAGATAGTCGATCGCGTGCTGGAGTTCGAGGAAGACGTTCTCCTGCTTCCGCCGCTCCTCGGTGACGTCCGAAACGCGCCACACGGCAAGGCTCGCGCCGCCGGGCTTCGAATCCATCGGCCGCACGTCGAGCCGGTACCACCGCCCCGCCCCGCCCGTGCCGTCGAGCGGCACGGGCATCCGCACCTCCTCGACCGCCGGCACGCCGCTCTGCACCGCCTGCGAGATCCGGTAGATCGCCTCCGCTGCCCCCGGCTCGCCGGCGAAGACGCGCTCGATCGCCTTGACGTCGTGGTCGTCGGCAGCGCCGAGAAGCGTCGAATAGGCGGGGTTGGCGTAGACGATGCGGCCCTCGCGGTCGGTCATCACCACGCCGTCGCCGAGCGTCTCGATGAACGATTTCGCGAGCGGGCTGCCGGCGCTGCGGCTGCCGAAATGGACGAGGCCGATCGCCCAGGCGAACAGCGAGAACACGCCGATGACGGCGAGAATCCCCAGAAGCCCGAGGACGATCGGGTCCGACCCATCGTTCGGGCGGAGCGCGAGGGCGATGGCGGCGCCGAGGATGACGCAGGCGAGGACGATCAGCCGCCCGGCGCCGCTGATCCGGGCGGGCCTGTCGACGGACGGACGAGGCGTCGTGCTGACCTGCTCGCTCATCGGCGGCGGGGTTTCCCTTCGGGCGCCGGCGCGGCGCCGCTCGAATCGGCGGCCGGCGAAGGCACCGCAGGATGGCCGCGAAACCCACGCCGATCAACGGCGGCCGCCCGCTTCGCACCGCCCGCCGCCAGGCCGGAAGGTCGCGGTCACCCCAGGCGCTTCGTCCGGGATGCGACGCGCGCCGGGATACGGGGTGTAAACAGGGCGTTGCCACGCCCGTTTCATCCACAGGTACTTGCCAAAGGCCGCGAAATCGGGCCCCTCGGCGTGGAATAGGATGAACGCGCCGGAGTCGGCCGGCGGAGTGTGTTGGCGATGATCGACGTCCTTTCTCCCATCATCGGCGAACAGGCCGCCCGCATCGTCATCCTCGCAGCCATCCTCCTCCTCATCGCCGCCCTCGCCCTCGTGGTGGTCGGCCTTGCCTTCCGTATCTTCCGCGGCCGGTCGTTCGGGTTCCGCGGCAGCCGCAACCGCGCGCCCCGCCTCTCGGTGCCGGATGTCCTGCCGATCGATTCGCGGCGGAAGCTGGTGCTGGTGCGGCGCGATACGGTGGAGCATCTCCTCCTCGTCGGCGGCGCCACCGACGTCGTCATCGAGACCGCCATCCAGCGCGCCGTGCAGCCCGGCAACCGCCGGCCCGCGACCGCGCCGCCCCCGGGCACTCCGCCGGCGCCCGGTGCGCCGGCCGGCGCTCCCGCTCCGAACCCCGCGGGACGACCGCCGGCCGCGCGTCCCGCCGCCGCTCCCGCCCAGCCTGCGCCGTCGGCCGGCCAGCGACCGCCGCCGCAGCGTCCAGCTCCCGCGCCGTCGCCGACGCCGGCCGCACCCGCGGCACGGCCACAGCCCGCGCCGCCGCTTCCCGTCGTGCCGACGACACCAGCCGCATCTCCGGCTTCGCCGCCCCTGACGCAACCGCCGGCGCGGGCGACGGCGCCGTCTGCTGGCAGCACCCGCCTTCCGATGCCTGCCAGCCGGGCCAATTTCCCGACGCCGCCCGCGGCAGCCGGTCCGGCCGCGGCGACTGCGGCAGTCGTGACATCACCGGTCGTCGCCGCGCCGCCCCCCTCGACACCGCTGTCGGAAGCCGTCGCCGCGGTCGCCGAGGAGATGGCGGCTTCGGCCGAGACCGAGGAGATGACCGAGAGTTCGCGCGCTGCGCTCGCCGAGGCGATCGAACGCGATTTCGAATCGATGGTCCCTTCGGAGGAAGCGCCCGCTGAGACGCCGGCCGCCGACGCCGCCGAAAAACCCGCTGGCGAGACCGAGAAGGAATCGGCCGAGCGCCTGTCGAGCCGCGAGAACGAGATGGCCGCGCTCCTAGGCGAGATCTTCGGCAAGAAGTAGCGCGCCCGCCTCCGGCGAAAATGATCGCCGGAGGTGAAACCCCGCCCCGATCCGCAGCGTATAGTTCGCAGAGGCCGACGGGTCCGGTCGGCACGGGGCGGTTCTGGCAATGGCCGAGACGACGATGGAGCGGGTGAAGCCGGCCCGGCGAAAAATCTACCGGCACGCGGTGATCGTGCGCATCACGCACTGGATCAATGCGGCCTGCTTCGTCTTCCTCCTCCTCTCCGGCCTCCAGATCTTCAACGCGCACCCCCACCTCTACTGGGGCGACGCCTCCACCTTCGACCAGAACAACCAGCCGACCGGCACGTTCCTGTCGATCGGCACCATCATCAACGCCGACGGTGAGCGCCGCGGCGTCGTCCAGATCATGGGCGGGCGGTATCTCGACACGACCGGCTTCCTCGGCGCGTCGCAGTACAACGGCCAGCTCGCCCAGCGCGCCTTCCCCGCCTGGCTGACGCTGCCGAGCCGGCAGGACCTCGCCGCCGGCCGGCTGTGGCACTTCTTCTTCGCCTGGATCTTCGTCATCAACGGCATCGTCTACGTCGCCTACGGCCTCGCCGGCCGCCATTTCTGGCGCGATCTCGTCCCGACGCGCGACCAGTGGCGCGCCTTCGGCCGGACGGTATGGGAGCATCTCCGCTTCCGCTTCCCGCATGGCGAGGAGGCGACGCGCTACAACATCCTGCAGAAGCTCGCCTACATCGTCGCGGTAGTCGCGCTCATCGTGATGGTGCTCACCGGGCTTTCGATGTCGCCGGGCCTCAACGCCGCCTTCCCGTGGCTGCCCGAACTCTTCGGCGGCCGACAGTCGGCACGAACCTTTCACTTCATCTCGGCGTCGATCCTCGTCCTCTTCGCCGTCATCCACATCGTGATGGTGCTGGTGTCGGGCGTCTGGAACAACGTCCGCTCGATGATCACCGGCCGCTACGTCATCAAGGAGGAGAAGCATGACCTCCCGCCTCCTCCTTAGCCGCCGCCGGCTGCTCGCCCTCGGCGCGGCGGGTACGGGGTCGCTGCTCCTCGCCGGCTGCGACCGCTGGTCGTCCAACACGTCGGATTTCCGGCGCGACGTCCTCGACCGCGTCGACGAACTCACCGAAGGCGCCCAGCGCCTCGTGATGCGGGATTCGACGCTGGCCCGCGAATACTCCGAGGCCGACATCTCGCCCTACTTCCGCGCCAACGGGAACATCCGCGTCAACGACCGCGACTACAACCGCCTCGCCGAAGGCGGCTTCGCCGACTACCGCCTTGCCGTCACCGGCCTCGTCGACCGCCCGCTGAGCCTCTCGCTCGACGACCTCCGCGTCATGACCGCCCGCACCCAGATCACCCGCCACGATTGCGTCGAAGGCTGGAGCTGCATCGGCAAATGGACCGGTCCGCAGTTGGGTCCGATCCTCGACCTGGCGGGCGTCCAGCCGGCCGGCCGCTTCGTCATGTTCTTCTGCTACGACGATTTCGGCAACACGCTCTCCGGCCCGATCCGCTACTACGAGAGCCTCGGCCTCGCCGACTGCTACCACCCGCAGACGATCCTCGCCTATGCCATGAACGGCGAGACCCTCTCGATCCCGCACGGCGCCCCGCTCCGACTCCGCGTCGAGCGCCAGCTCGGCTACAAGCACGCCAAATTCCTCAGGGAAATCCGCGTCGTGGACAGCTTCGCCCCCATCGGCCGCGGCAAGGGCGGCTACTACGAGGACGGCGACGGTTACGAGTGGTACGCGGGGATTTGACCGTCGCCGCTGGGCGACCGCCCCTGGACCACGAAGTTCAAAGCAGACCCCGTCGTTCCGGGGCCGCGAAGCGGAACCAGGCAACCGTTCCCCTTTACACCCAATACAGTCGCCGGATCAGCCTTCGGCTGTCCGGAACGACGGTCGGGATTAATGGCTCAACCCAGGCAAGGCCAGAACGCCAGCTTGGCCCCTATTTGTCGTTCCGCCAGCCCACCAGATAGTCCTGCCCTTCGATGGGCCACGAGTGCTCGGAGGGGCGGAAGGCTTCCATGAGCCGGTTCTGCCAGCCGACATAGACACGGCGCTCGGCGGTATCGACCAGCACGAGCACCTGCAGGAGCGCGCAGTCGTCGGGGTGGCAGGCATTGCCGACGAAAACGTCGCCGCGGCGCTCGACGCCGCCGGGGCCAGTCAGCGCATAGAGGAAGTCGTCGGCCATCTCGCCGAGTAGAGCAGTGGCGAGGGCGCGGGTGTCGGCGCCGGCGAGGAGTTCGCTCGGGTGGCTGATCGTGCCGGCGAGGGCAGCGTCGAAGCCCGATGCCACCCGAGCCGCAGCGGCGCTGGCTTGTGCGATCTCCACCCGCGGCCCCCGCGCCTCAGGAGCCGCCGGTTCGGCGAAGACCGGCGTAGCCGTGAGCACGGCTCCCGCGAAAATCCCGCTCATCCGGCCCATTGGCTCCCTCCCTCGGCGCATCCCGCACTCTGCCGGTCCCGTCCGCTGTCGGCGAGTAACGTCTGAGCCATCGACCGGCCGGCCCCACCGGCCGCCACAAAAGCAAAAGGGGTCGGATCGCTCCGGCCCCTTCAAAACCTCTATGGCGGTCGACCCTAGCCGTCGAACCGGCCGCTCGCATGGGCGAGCATCGTGTAGACCTTGCCGGTATCCGAGGCGAGGTAGGCGGTCCCGGCGGCATTGTCGGTGCCGTTCTTCGTCACCTCGGCGAGGAGTTTTTCGAAGTCCGTGACGTAGCGGTCGACGGCGTCCTTGAAGTCCTTGCTCTTCTGGACCTTCTTCCGGATCTCGTCGAACGTCTGCTGGCCCTGCAGCGTGTAGAGGCGGCGGGTGAACGCCCCCTTCTCGCCGCGGCGGAAGCGCTCCCACACCTCGACGGCCGCCTTGTGGTCGATCGCCTTCGCGATGTCGGCCGACAGTGTCTTGAGGGCATTCGACATGCCGGTGTCGGCGGCGCTCCCGTTGGCGGCCGGACGGGCCGGCGCCGGCGGGGCGACCGGGGCCGCGGCGGCGGGCGCCGGAGCGATCGGCGTGTCCTCGGAAGCGCGGCGGAGGAGGTTCGACACCCAGCCCTGTTCGCCTTCCCCGCGGGCCGGCGCGACGATCGGCTGCGCGGCGGGCGCGGCGCGCGGCGGCTGGGCCGGAGCCTTCGGCGATGGCGCCGCCTTCGCGGGCTGAGGCGCCGGACGGCGCTGCTGCGGGGCGGCCGGCTGCGGCGCTGCCGGCGCCGGCTCGGCCACGACCGCAACCGTCTCGGTCGTCTCGACCACGATTGCGGCCGCTTCCATGGCCGGCGCGGCCGGCGCCGCCGAAGCGGGTGCAGGCTGCTGGACCGCCGCCGCGACCTGCGCGACCGGACGCGCGGCCGCGGCCTGACGCTGGCCCGAAACGGCCGCCACCGGCTGGACCTCGCGATAGGTCACGCGATCCTCGCGCGCGGCGCGGCTGCCTTCGAGCGTGCCGCCGTTCCGCGTCACGATCTGCGACAGTTCGGCGAGCGCCTCGATCTGCTCGGCCACGACGCGGCGCATCGCGTCGGCGTTGACGCGGACCTCGTCCGGAAGCTGGAAGACGCCGCGCTTCAGCTCATCACGCGTTGCCTGAAGTTCCGACTCCATCTGCCGGGCAAGACTCCGCATTTCCTGCGAGGTCTCGGCAAATCGCTCGGTCGCCGTGCGGATGGTGCCGCCGAGATCGTCCATGAGCGTCTTGCTCGCCTGGCGGACGGCATCGGCGGCGCGCGAGCCTTCCTGCGAGGTGTTGGCGTTGACCTTTTCGAGCTGCTCGACGACGAGGCTCGCGGCGGCCGTCGCGGTATCGCTGAACGTGCCCGACGCACGCGCGGCCCGCTCCTCGGCGGCGCGGAGCGACTTCTCGATCGTCTCCGAGAAGGTCCGCATCATGATCTCGATCGCGTCCGAGCGCTGGTTGAGGCTGTTCGCCAGCTGCTCGAGTGCCTGGCGGCGCTCGCCGACCGTGCTCTCGATCTGCCGGTTCGCCTCCGACACGTGCCGCGCCGCTTCCGAGAGCGAACGGCTGTGCGTGTCGAAGCGGTCGGCGATCGAGCCGACGCGCTCCATGACGTCGTCGGCGACGCCGCGCAGGAGCGACACCTGGTAGGCAAGCGCGTTGGACGAGCGGTCCGTCGTCTCGACCGCGCCGTCGATGGTCTGCTTGAACTCCTCCGACCGGAGCGTGAGGTTGTTCTGGATCAGGTTGAGGTTGTTCGACGTCGCGCCGAGGAGCTTCTGCAGCGTGTCGTTCGACCGGCCGAGCTGGTTGACGATGTCGGTCACGTCCGAGCGGAGCTTTTCGTTCGTCGTCAGGAACGATGCCGAAACCGCCTCGCCGCTCGCCGTCAGCGCCTGAGCCGCCTCGCTGGACCGGGCCAGCACCATGTCGACGATCTTCGCCGACTTGGTCGACAGGAGGTCGAGGATCGTGTCGCCGACGTCGACGACGCGGGCGGTGATCTCCGAGCCGCGGCCTTCGAGCGAGCGCAGCAGCGTGTTGCCCTGGTTGTCGAGGAGGTTCGCGAGCTCGATATTGCGCGAGCGGAGCACGTCGTTGAACTCGCGGGTGCGCTGCTCGATGGCGTCGGTGACGCCGACGGCCTTCCGGCCGAGCGTTTCCTCGATGTCGGCCGTGGCGCCAGAGAGCGTGCCTGCGATCTCCGAGGCGGCGCCGCGGAGGAGCTCGTTCACCGCCGAGGAATCGTCGACCATGCGCTTGGTGGCCTGGTCGATCGCGTTCCGGATCGTGTCGGCGACGCCTTCGGTGCGGACGCCGACCGTCTCGACGATCTGGACGAGGCGGCTGTCGAGCACCTGCTCGAACTGCTGCGTGCGGGCGTCGAGCGTGTCGGTGATCTCGGTGGCGCGGGCGCCGAGGCTGGCGTTGAGGACCGAGACCTTTTCGTTGAGGACGCTCGAAATGTCCTGCGTCCGCTCGACCAGCTGGTCGGCTCGCCGCGACAGGCCCTCGTCGAGGGCCGAGAGGCGGCTCTCCAGCATGTTGGCGAGTTCGAGCGTCCGCTCGGCAAGGCCGGTCGTGACATCGCGCATCTGGACGTCGACGAGGCCGGAGAACGCCTCGCGGCCGCGGTTGAACGTCTCGGCGAGCTGGGCGGCCTGCTCGTCGAGGCTGTAGTTGATGGTATTGAAGCGCTGCTCGAGGACGGAGGAGAGCTCCTGCGTCCGTTCGGCGAGGCGGCCTGTGACTTCGGTGAGCTGGCCGTCGACGATGGTCGAGATCTGCTCCTGGCCGGCGGTGAAGGCGTCGGCGAGCTGGCGGGTGCGGTCGATGAGCGTCTTGTTGATCTGGCGCGAACGGCTGTCGAGCGCCTCGTCGATGCGGGCGGCGTTGAGCTCCAGCGTCTCGCCGACGCTGTCGATCCGCGCCTGGATGCCGGTGCCGAAGCTGTCGAGGCGGCTCGCGACGGAGGCCTCGAGCTCCGCGGTCTTCTGGGCGAGGCTTTCGACGACGCTCGGGCCCTTGACCGCGACGACGTCGTTGATCGCGGTGAGGCGCTCGTCGAACTCGTCGCGGAAGCGGGTGCCGGATTCGACCATGCGGTCGTAGGCCGAGATGCCCTGGCGCTCGATCGCGGTGGCGATGTCCGTGCCGGAATCGACGATCTTCTGGTAGACGTCCATCGCGCGGCCGTCGATCGACGACACGACCTGCTTGCCCGAGGCGACGATCTTGTCGTGGATCGCGTTGCCGCGGGTCTCGATCGTCTCGGCCAGCTGGCTCGTCGATTCGACGACGAGGTCGTAGAGCGCCGTGCCGCGCGATTCGAGCGTGTCGGCCACCGAGCGGCTCGATTCCACGATGCGGGTATGGACATCGCGGCCGGTCGTCTCGATCCGGTCGGTGATCGCGTTGCCGGAATCGAGGATCATCTCGTTGATCGCGTTGGTCTTGGCCGCGATCGTCTCCGAGATCTCGTTGCCCGAGGCGATGATCGCCTCGTTGATCTTGAGGCCGCGGGTGGCGATCGCCTTCGCGACTTCGCCGCCGACGGTGGCGAGCCGCGAGGTGAGCTCGGCGCTCCGGGAATCGAAGGTCTCGTTCACCGCGACGGCGGCGTTGTCGATGGTCGTGCGGAGGTTCGTCGTCCGGCTCTCGATGAGGTCGGCGATCGTCTCGCCGGTGCTCGACAGGCGGTCGGTCAGCTGCGAGCCGTGCACCGAGATCGCTTCGAAGATGCGGTCGCCGGTCTTCGACAGGCGCTCGGCGAGCTCGCCGCCGCCCGAGGTGATCGTGTCGGCGATGCGCGTGCCGGTCTCGTCGAGTTTTTCGGTGATCTCCTGGCCGCGGAGCGCGAGCTCCACGAGAAGGGTCTCGGCGTTGTTCTTGAGGGCAGAGTTCACGTCCTTGGCGTGGACGTAGATCGTCTCGGCGACCTGGTTGCCGGTGTCGGAGATCGACCGGGTGATGTCGAGCGTCCGCTGGTCGAGATTGTCGGTGAGGTCGCTGCCGATCCTGGTCAGCGTCTCCGACACTTCGCGGCCGCGGTCGGCCACCGTGTCGGCCATCGATCGGCCGGTGGTTTCGAGCGTGTCGGTGATCTCGGCGCTCCGCTGGAGGAGCACTTCCGTGACCTCCGAGCTCGTATCGGCGAGCGACTCCGCAACCTCGGACACGGTCGAGCTCAGGCGCGCGACGAGGTCGTCGCCACGGATCGCGAGCTTGTTGAGCATCGCCTCGCCGGCCGTGCCGAGGGCGAGCGTGATCTGCTCGCCGCGCTCGGCGAGCGCCTCGGTGATGCGGCCGCCGGAGCCGCCGACATTGGCGGCGATCTCGTCCGACGCGCGGCGGAGATCTTCGGAGAGCGATTCCTGGGCGCGGACGATCGACGAGCGGACACGCTCGGAGTTGACGAGGATCGCCTCGCGCTGTCCTGCGAGGTCGTCGATGAGGCCGCGCATGCGGAGTTCGTTGTCGCTGTAGGAGCGCTCGAGCGAGGAGACCTCGTTCTGGACGAGGAGTTCGAGTTCGCTCGCGCGGGCGATGGCGCGCTCGATGCCGTCGCCGACGGCAGCGATCTCACGGCGGATCGCCTGGCTGACGGACACCACGGAATCGACCGCGACGCTTTCGGGCTCGGTGAGGTGCGCCACGACGCTGTCGAGCGAGCGCGACAGGATGCGGAGTTCCTGCGAGCGCCACAGGATGGAGGCCGCCCCCCAGATCAGGAACACCGGCAGGAAGAGGACGAGCGCCATCGTCCCGAAGCCGGGCGCGCCTTCGACGGCCGAACCGCCGGGGGTGAAGACGGAGAAGCCGTAGTTCGAAATGCCGACGACGAGGGTGCCGAGCACCCAGACGAGCGAGAGGACGATTGCGAGCGGATAGATGAGGCGCGACGGACGGCGGAACGGAACCCCGCCCCGACGGTCGTCATTGGCGGCGAAGCGCCCCTGCGTCCGCGGGCGCGGACCGCGGCCGGTCGCGGGCGCCGGCGCGGGGACGACCTCGGTGGCCGGCGGGGCGGCCGGCGCCGGAGCCAGCGCGGCCTCCTCGACGACGGCGGCGGCGGCTGTAGCGACCGCCGCCTCGGCACGGGCGCCGCGGCGGGCGAAATCGCGGGAATCGGTGTTGCGGGCGGCCGGGGCGGCCGGACGGCGCGGCTCCGGCGCGCGGACCTCGGAACGCTCGGGCCGGTTCTCGCGGATCGGGCGGCGCGGCTCCGGCATCGGCCGGGGCGCCGGCTCTGCCGGCCGGGAGCGGACCTCGGCCCGCGGAGCGGGCGTGGGCGCCGGCTCGCTGCGGGCCTCGTCGGACCCGAAATCACCGCGGAGCGCCTCCTCGATGGAGGAGAGAGACGCTTCGCCTGACCTCGGTCTCGGATTCGTCGCCATGGTTACCGCCTCGCGCCCGTACGCAATACAAAACCGGTCGCCGGCCGGGGATGACTCCCCGCTGGTGTCGCGAGACGTTGGATAGGTGGAATCGCGGGGGCGGCTTCAACCCCCCGATTCGCCGCTATCCTGCCCCCTCGCGCCGGGCCGACCGCTATCGGACCGTGGTGGCACGCACATTCAGCCGCCACGCTTCGATGGATGCCACACTGGCGCCGCCGGAACAAGAAACTGTTGCCGGCGCTCAGATTCTGACCCTGATCAGGACGCATGGTAAAGCCGGCCAAAATGCGGCCGGAACAGGTTTAACGGCCCCGTTAACGATAACTTAAGAAAGCCGCGGCGCGCTCGGTTCACCATTAACCCGACCTTCGTTTCGCGCCGCTATCTTGCCCCTCAGACGAGCTCAGGGCCACGGAGCGTCCGATGACGGACACGATGCAGGTTTCAGCGCCGGTGGACATCCCCCACCTCCGGATGCTCACGATGAGCGATCCTCTGATCGAGCGCGAGGTGCTGGCCCTGTTCGGCGACCGCGCCGCCGCCGCGCTCCGGGCGATCCTCAAGGCCGACGCGCCCGGCCGCCGCCGCGAGGCCGCCCACCGCCTCGCCGGCGCCGCCAAGGCGATCGGCGCCTGGGAACTCGCGGCCATCGCGGGCGAGATCGAACTGCAGGACGTCCTCAGCAGCTCCACCGCCGAGGCGCTCAGCCGCTCGATGACCGAGGTCGTCGACTATGTGACGTTGCGGCTCGCCGGCTAGGCGCGCTGAACGCTGGCGACGTTCATTCAAATCCCCTATATGCCGCAACCGACAGTGCCGCGGGCCGCCCGCCCGGTCCGGCACGCCGCCGCGCTCAACCACGCCCCGAACGACGGATAGCATGGCCAAGATCACCTACATCGCCGCCGACGGCACCACTTTCGTTGTCGAGGCCGAGAACGGCATGACCGTCATGGAGGCGGCGATCCACAACCAGGTGCCCGGCATCGAAGCCGAGTGCGGCGGCGCCTGTGCCTGCGCGACGTGCCACGTCTACGTCGAGGAGCCGTTCAGGGAGATCGTCGGCGATCCCTCGCCGATGGAGGAGGACATGCTCGACTTCGGCTTCGACGTGCGGCCGAATTCGCGCCTTTCCTGTCAGATCCGCGTTTCGGACGAGATCGACGGCATCGTGGTGCGGGTGCCGGAGCGCCAGGGCTGACCGGCCGGATCGCGCGGCGCCTCGGGCACGATTTGCCTTTCCGCGGCCGGCTGAGCGGAAACGCGTTGCTTTCCGGCGCGGGTTCGTGGCTTTACAGCACCACCACCAGCAATAAGGGCAGGGAAACGTCGAGATGAGTGCGCCTATCGAGACCGATGTCGTCGTCGTCGGTGCCGGCCCCGTCGGCCTTTTCGCGGTGTTCGAGCTCGGCCTCCTCGACATCAAGGCCCATCTCGTCGACATCCTCGATCGCGCCGGCGGCCAGTGCTCGGAGCTCTATCCCGAAAAGCCGATCTACGACATTCCCGGCTACCCCTCGATCAGTGCGCAGGGGCTCGTCGACAAGCTCAAGGAGCAGGCGGCGCCCTTCGGCCCGACCTATCATTTCGGCCAGATGGTCGAGTCGCTCGAGCGGCTCGACGACGGCCGCTTCGGCCTCACCACCGACCACGGCACGACGTTCCGCTGCAAGGCGGTCCTGATCGCCGCCGGCGGCGGCTCGTTCCAGCCGAAGCGCCCGCCGGTGCCGGGCATCGAGGCCTATGAAGGCACGTCGGTCTTCTATGCCGTCCGCCACATGGAGAGCTATCGCGGCCAGGACGTCCTCATCGTCGGCGGCGGCGATTCCGCGCTCGACTGGACGCTGAGCCTCGCGCCGCTGGCGAAGAGCCTCACCCTCCTCCACCGCCGCGACGACTTCCGCGCCGCGCCGCACAGCGTCGATCAGATGCGTGAGCTCGTGGCCGCCGGAAAGGTCCGCCTCGTCATCGGCCAGGTGACCGGCCTCAAGGGCGACAACGGCCAGGTCACCCATGCCCTCGTGAAGGACAGCGCCAACCAGAACATCGAGGTCGAGACGACCCGCGTCCTGCCGTTCTTCGGCCTGACGATGAAGCTCGGCCCGGTCGCGAACTGGGGCCTCAACCTCAACGAGAACCTGATCCCGGTCGACACCGAGAAATTCCAGACGTCCGCGAACGGCATTTTCGCGGTGGGTGACATCAACACCTACCCCGGCAAGATCAAGCTAATCCTCTGCGGCTTCCACGAAGTCGCCCTCGCCGCCCGCGCCATCGAGCGGATCGTCTTCCCCGACAAGAAGCAGGTCTTCCAGTACACGACCTCGTCGTCGTCCCTGCAGAAGAAGCTCGGGGTTCTCTGAGGCCATCGATTGTCGCCTGACACGGCTCGCCGTGGTAGGATTGCGACATGAACAAGGTTCTCACCGATCTCTTGAAGCGGGCCGAGGCGTGGCCCGCTCACGCGCAAGATGAGTTGGTCGAAATTGCCAACGAGATCGAGCGCACTCTCTCGGCGGGGTCTTACGTGGCCAGCCAGGAGGAGCTCGACGCCATCGACGACGCCGACAGAAGCGGCATCGCGACAGACGAGGAAGTCGAGGCGGCTTTCGCCCTTTTCAGGCGCGGATGATCGTCAAGTATACGCACCGCGCCAAAGCCGACATCTCCCGCATCGCCGCTCGAAGCCACATAGAGTTTGGAGCCACGGTGGCGCTCGATCTCGAGCAGAGCATTCGAGCTGTCGGTAGAATGCTGGCGGACAATCCCTTCAGTGGGATGAGTGTCAGGCAGCGGGCTGGCGTCCGAAAAGTGCCCCTGAGTCGGTACCCGTTTGCAGTCATCTACCGCGTCCTCGCCAACGAAGTCCGCATCCTCCACGTCCGGCACACCTCACGCGAGCCTTGGTAACGGCCTTCAGATCGCCGCTAGCGTCCAGTTCACCAGCTGGCCCAGAATGTCCTGGAGCGCCAGGTTGAGCGCGGCGGATACCGTCTCCGCATTGTCGGCCGGCACGCTGGCCGCCGACGAGAAGAGGCGCGTCGTCACCACGCGGCCGTTCCGGTCGTTCATGATGCGGGCGAAAATGTCGACGCGGGCGATGCCGGTGATGGCGTCGTATTCGAAGGCGCGGATTTCCGTCAGCAGCGCGTAGTCGATGCTGAGCCCCTCGCCCGGCACGCCGACGGCGGGCGCCCGCCCCGAATTGACGAACGATTCCACAATCTTCGTCTGGATCAGGACCGGCAGGCGATCCACCCACTGGCTGCCGGGGTAGTACGAAAGCCGCGTCCCCTCGGTGACGACGATGCGCTCGGTATTCACCGCGTCGAGCGCGATCGGCTCGGTGACGAGGAGCTGCGCGTTCGTCGAGCCGCGAAGGTCGGGGATGGTCGCGGGCGCGATCAGCGTGAAGGTCTGCGGCGACGGACCGCCCGCGATCGAGCAGCCGGCGAGCGTCGCCGCCAGCGCCAGAACCGGCGCCGCCCTCGTCAAAACCCTGATCGGCAATCGAATCATGTCAGCGCCGATTGTAGTCCGGGATCGTCGCGCCACCGCCCCCGAAGAGGAGCTGCGCCGGCGCCGTCTCGAGCTGGCGGGCGAAATTGTCGATCCGGTCCATCGTCGTGCCGGCATTGGCGATCAGCGCCGAAAGATCGGCGAGCCCCCGCGTCGAGAATGCCTCTATGCCGCCGAGGATACCGCCCGCCTGCGCCTGGAAGGTGTCGGCGACGAGCCGGATCGACTGGACGGCCGCGGTCGCCTCCTGGATGAAGCCTTCGGTATTCTCGGCGTCGAAGAGCGTGCCGACGTCGGCGAGGATCTCGTCGAGGCGGACGGTCGAGGCGTTGATCCGCGTCGCGATCTCCTGCGCCTGCGTGACGAAGGCGGCGATGCCGTCGGCCTGGCCGTTGAGATTTGCGACGAAGGCGGTGACGTCGTCGGTCGCCGTCCGGGCGTTGGTGATGATCGCGTCGATGTCGCCGCCGCGCGCGGTGATGCCGGCGATGAACGCGTTCACCTCCGCCACCGCCGCGCCGGCGTCGGCGAGCACCGCCTCGATCTCGGCGCCGGTCGTCTGCAGCCCGTCGGTCAGCGTCGCCACGTTGTCGACGATGAGTGCCACCTGCGCCGGATCGACGCCGGCGATCAGCGCATCGACATTGGCGAGCGTCGTGTTGAGGTTGTCGGAGAGGCGGGTGATGTTCGCGACCGCCGTCTGCGCGCCGGCGACGATCGTGCCGATGCCCGTCGTTGCGTCGTCGATGCGCCGCACCACGGTCGTGACGTCCTCGACCGCCGCGCGGACGAGCGCCGGGTCGACCGCGGCCACGAGGTCGCGCGCCTGGTTGACGGTCGCGGTGATGCCGTCGATCGCCGCCGTCACCACCACCGGATCGACCGCGGCGATCAGCGTCTCCGCCTGACCGATCACCGTGTCGACGCGATCGACGACCCCGGCGATGCGATCGCCGACCCCGGTCAGCTGGGCACCGAAGGCGTCGACATTGGCGAGGACCGTCTCGATCCGCGCGGGATCGACGGCGGCGATCAGGGTATCCACCTGCGTCCGCGTGGCGTTGAGCCCCTCCGCGAACGTGCCGAGCTGGCCGATCGCCGCCTGCGCCTCGGCCATCATCACGTCGA
>JADLGL010000061.1 GCA_020849325.1 Bauldia sp.
CGCGAGGAGGGCTTCGGAGCCGCTGCCGAACAGGAGGTATTCGAGCGCGCCGAGCCCCTGGATGGCGGCGCTCTTGCCGGCCAGCGACACGGGGTCGGCCGCCGTGGGATCGCGGGCGGCGACGATCGCCTGCACCTGGCGGAGCGTGATGCCGCGCGGGTCGGGCCAGAAGAAGAAGCGCTCGCGGCGGGAGTCGACAGCCAGCGGTTCGATCTGAAGGGCGATCACCGCGGCCCAGGCGGTGACGACGGCGGCGAAGGCCTCGTCGGCCGCGGGCCGGAGGTCGGGCGCGGGGGCGGCGCAGAAGGCGGCGAGCGTTTCGTCGAGGGTCGCGGCGGCTTCGGCCACCCCGGCGATGGCGGGGCGGATGAAATCGTCGAGGGCGCGGACGGCGTAGTCGCGGAGGACGCCGGCGGCCTGCGGGGTGGGCGTGCCTTCCTGGGCTGCGGCGGGGACGGTCGTCGCGAGACCCAGGAGGAGCGCGATGACCCCACGCGCATGCGCGGCGCCGCGGATTCCGGCGCGGCGTGCCCTTGCTTCTCCCTCTCCCTTGTGGGGAGGGTTGGGGTGGGGACTTTCGGTCATGCCCCACAAGGGGTCCCACAAGGGGGGAGGTGAAGAGGAGGCCATCTTGAACACCGGCGAAACGCCGGGGTTCAGCCTCCCGGCGACGGTTCGGCGGCCGAGGCGGGCGCGCAACTGTCGCCCGGACGAGCGGCACGCCGTCATGCCGCTCTCCGGACACCCCTCCGCCGTCCTGTCACCCATCACAGCGACTCCAGGAAGCGGATCAGCGCCGCGCGCTGCTCGGGGGTCATGCCGACGACGGCGTCGCGCGCGGCCGCCGCCTCGCCGCCGTGCCAGAGGATGGCCTCGATGAGGGTCCGCGCGCGGCCGTCATGGAGGTAGCCCGCCTCCTCGCCGTTGACGGTGGCGGTGAGGCCGATGCCCCACAGCGGCGGCGTCCGCCATTCGGCGCCGGTGGCGTCGCCCTGCGGGCGGCCGTCGGCGAGGCCGTCGCCCATGTCGTGGAGGAGGAGGTCGGTGTAGGGCCAGATCAACTGGCGGCGCAGCGTCGCCGGCACCGACGGGTCGTTCGACGTGACGTATTTCGGCGTGTGGCAGGCGGTGCAGCCGGTCCCGTAGAACAGGGCCTTGCCGGCGAGCACGGTCGGATCGTCGAAGTCGCGGCGGACGGGCACGCCGAGATGGCCCGCATAGAACACCACGACGTCGAAGAGTTCGGGCGCCACCTCGAAGCCGCCCGGCGGGTTGCCGGTGGGCAGCGCGAGGCAGGCCGGCTGGAGATCGCCGCAGTCGCCGTGGGCGCGCGGGACGAGCGCGGTGGACAGGCCCATGTCCATGGCGAAAGCGGTGGCGCTCTGGTCGGCGATCGAAGGCTGCGCCGCCTTCCAGCCGAAGCGGCCGATGGCGGGTTCGCCCGTCGCGATGTCGGTGACCCAGTGCACGCGGCCGGAGATGCCGTCGCCGTCGGCGTCGGCGGGGTCGGCCCGCGCGAGGATGTCGTTGGGGTGGATCGCCTCGATGAGGCCGAGGCCGATCATCTGAGGGGCGATCCGCGGCGAGAGGAGCGTGCCCTCGGGCAGCGGGCCGAACCCCCCTTCCGTCACGCTGTAGGATGGCACGCGGAGCGAGACGGTCTCCCCGCCCGCGAGCGTCACCGGCTCCTCGGTCCAGGCGATCGCGATCCGGCCCTCCGACGGGAGGCCGGGAACACCGAAATCCTGCAACTGGCCGCCGAAGGCGAAGGCCGCCCCGCCGCCATGCGGCGCGCTGAGGCCGACCACGAACGACACCGCATCCGTCGCGCCCGCCGCGGGCGGATGGCCGCGGCCGTCCTTGATGTGACATTCCTGGCAGCCGCGGGCGTTGAAGAGGGGGCCGAGGCCGTCGGACGCTGCCGTCGAGGACGGCGCCGACACCCAGAGTTTCCGGAACACGCCATTGCCGACCGAGAAGTCGGCGCGCCCCGCGAAGTCGAGGTTTGCTGCCGGCTGGGAGAAGGCGTCGCGGTCGAGCCGCATCGTCGTGGTCGCGCCGCCCTGGTTGGCCTCGAAGTTCTCGGCGCGGGTGAAATCGGAGGTCGGCGCCACGATCGCGGCGATGCGGTCGATATCGGCGGGGTCGAGGTCCGGACGGTCGACGGGCGCTGCCGCGATGGCGATGCTCGCGGCACCGGCCACGAGGGCGGCGGTCGAAAGGAGGGCAGGGCGCGTCACAGCCGCATGCTCACGAAGATCCCGTGGTTTCGCGTCCCCCGCCCCAGGACGCCCGGCCGCCGGTCGTCCGGCAGCCCATCACCCGACCCGCGGCGGGCGGTCTTCGCCCGCCGTTCATCCGCTCATCCGGCGCGGTCGACCCGCACGGCCGTGCCGGAACGGCGCTCCTACTGGAACACCGCATTCGGGTTGTCGAGGGCCTGCGACCGCTCGAGTTCGATCGGGCCGAGGCCGAGGGCGGCGATGGCGCGCTCAATCGAGGCGGTCTGGTCGACGAGGGCGTCGACGACCGCCTGGACCACCGCGTTCCCCTCGGCATTGCCCTCGGCGATCATCTGGTCGTAGCCCTCGACCGTCTCGCCGCGCGTCTTCATCGTCGTCGCCGCGGCAACGGTCGCGTCGAGCTTCTGCAGCAGTTCGTCGTTCACGGTGACGCTCGCGGCGGCAACGAGATCGGCCGGGCTCGGCCCTTCGATCACCGTGCCGTCGGTGCGGACGTAGCGGCCGAGATAGACGTTCTGGATGCCGATGACATCGTAGAAGTGCGAGTTGAAGGTGTTGTCGGAGAAGCAGTCGTGCTCCTCCTCCGGGTCATGGACGAGGAGGCCGAGTTTGATGCGCTCGCCCGCGAGTTCGCCGAACGACAGCGAGCCGAGGCCCATGAACACGGCGCGAAGGCCCTCGGTCGCGTCGGTGGTCACCGCGAGGCGCGCGGCGCCGCCTTCCTGCCAGTTGGCCACCATCTCCTCGAGGTCGGTCACGAGAAGGTCGGTCGCGGCCGAGAGATACGCGGCTCGCCGGTCGCAATTGCCGCCGGTGCAGTTGGCGAGGTCGTAGTCGGTGAAGGGGCGGTCGCCGGCGCCGGGGCCGGTGCCGTTGAGGTCCTGGCCCCAGAGGAGGAACTCGATGGCGTGATAGCCGGTGGCGACGTTCGATTCGACGCCGCCGAGCTCCTGCAGCGTGTCCTGCAGGAAGGCCGGCGTGATCGCGGTCGCGTCGATCGTCTGGCCGCCGATGGTGATGATGGGGTTGGCGATGACGTTGAGCGCGTAGAAGGCGTTGACGTCGTTCTCGGTGCCGTAGGCGGCGTCGACGTAGTCGATCAGGCCTTCGTCGAGCGGCCAGGCGTTCACGCGGCCCTCCCACTCGTCGACGATCGGGTTGCCGAAGCGGAAGACCTCGGTCTGCTGATACGCGGGGCGGGCGGCGATCCACGCCGCACGGGCGGCTTCGAGCGTCGCCTCGGACGGCGTCGCGATCAGCGCGTCGATCGCAGCCTGCAGCGCCTCGGCGGCGAGGAGCGCGTCGGTGTAGCCGGCTTCCGCGATGTCGGCATAGGTGTCGACGACGTCGGCGGGCGTGACCTGCGCGTAGGCGGCGAGCGGCACGAAGGCCGCGACGGAAACGGCGAGCGCGCCGAACGTCCTGAGCGATGACCGGCTCATCATGGGCTTCCTCACGGCGAGGCGCGGCCTCGCGGTTCCGGGTCCCGCCGGTCGATCCGGCGGCGCGCGGACTTCGTCGGTCCGCGCGCCGTCGTTGTCAAGCCATTTTATGTAACGCTTTCAATAGCTTGGAACCAATACAATCTGAAGTCGGTCTAAACTGGCCGGGTCAGCCGGGGTGATCGGCGAAAGCCGGCCGAGCGGCGCGGTGCGCTCGCGGCGGGATCGGGACCAGTTCGCCTTCGACGTCGTCGTGGCCGCGGCCGTCGGCGATCCGTTCGGCGAGGATGCGCCCCTCCGGCCACGGGCCGAAGCCGCTGTCGGCGTTGATGTGGCCGGCATTGCCCGCATTGACGACCTCGGCGCCCCATTGGGCCGCAAGGGCCGTGGCGCGGGCGAAGGAAACGTACGGATCGTTGCGGCTGGCGACGACGATGCTGCGGAAGCCGAGGCGGCGGGCCGGCACGGGCGCGAAGCTCGCGAGCTCCGGCGAGGTCCACGACCGGTCGTCGACGTCGGCGGGCGCCACGATCAGCGCGCCGGCGATCGGGAGACCGGGATGGCGCTGCGCGAGGTGGGCGACGAGCGCGCCGCCCAGGCTGTGGCTGACGAGCACCGCGCCCGGATTGGCCTCGACGGCGCGGACCGCCGCGGCGAGCCAGGCGTCGAGGCTCGGATGGTCCCAGTCCGCCTGCTCGACCAGCAGCGCTTCCGGTTCGATGTCGAGCCACCAGCGCTGCCAGTGGCCGGGGCCGGAACCATACCAGCCGGGGACGATCAAAGTGGTCATCAGCGCTCTCCTGTGGCCGATCCGGCGGGGGAGCGGCCGAAGGGAGGGGAGCCGCTCGACCCCGAACCGGATCGTGCGCCGAGGCTATGGGCGGCCCGCCGGCCGCTCAACGAAACGGCTGCCGAAGATCGGCGGAAGCGGAGGAGGCCTTTCTCACGAATGCGCCGAAGGGAGGACATCGGGCGGCGTTCGTCTGGCGCCGCCCGAAACCGCTCGTCCTGTTGGATTCTTCCCCTCTCCCCGGCGGGGAGAGGCGCAATGAGCGGTCGCTCCGGCAGCGATCCGGATGCGTCGAACCACTACCGGCCGCAGGTGCTCTGGGCGGCGAGGGTGCCGAGCTGGTCGAGGCGTTCGACCGGATCGGTGCCGGCCATGTAGATCGCCGGCAGCTCGCCGACGAGGATCGCCATGTCGAAGGTGTCCGGCGTCGGGTCGTCCGCGATCTTGTCGAGATAGAGCGTCTGGCGAAGCTGGCGGTCCCACGCCCGGAACGACGTGCCGATGCCCTTGTAGACGTCGAACACCGTCGTCGGCGCCGCCATGAAGGCGACGACGGCATCCGGGTCGAGCGAGCCGCCGAAGAAGGCCGCCTCGTAGAGGATCTTCACCGACTGGTAGGTCGCCCAGGCCGAGGCGTCCATCGGCTCGCGGAACTGCTGCCGGTAGCGGGCATTCATCTCGCGGGCGCCATAGGCGTCGAGCGTCGCTTCCCACGCGGTGACGCGGTTGTTGGTGCCGATCGTCGGCGCCGCCGCCTGCATCGCCACGAAGTAGGCGCGGGTCTGCGTGTCGGGGTAGGGGAAGCCGGTGACCTGGATGTCGAGGCCGGCCTCGTCGAGCGCGGTCATCACCGCCAGCTGGTCGTCGGCGTCCATCAGGAGAAGCACGAAATCGGCGCCCGTCCGGGCGATCTCGGCGACGAGGTTGTCCGGCACCGGGCCACCCGCCGGCATCGTCTGGTCGGCGACCTGGCGGATGCCGAAATGACGCTGCGTCAGCGTCTGCGTCAGATGCGCCTGCTGCGCCCGGCTCTCGACCGAACCGTCGGAGAGGACGAACCAGCTGCGGAAGCCGGCGCGGACATACCAGCCGGCGATCGCGTCGATGTACATCGCCGCGCTCGGCTCGACGTGGAAGGTGGTCGCGCCGCAGGCGTCGTTACGGAGCGAATCCGACGAACCGCCGACATTGATGAACGGCACGTTCGCCTCGGCCGCCCACGCGCTGAGCGCTGCGGCCTCGGCGTCGTCGTAGCCGCCGATGATCGCATAGACGCCGTCTTCGGCCACGAGGCGCTGGGCCGCCGCGACGGCGTCCTCGGGCGTTGCGGCTTCGGCACGGACGAGCGACATCTGCATGCCGAGCATCTCCGCGTTGAAGACGAATTCGTCCTCGGCGATCAGCGCGCCCTGGGCAGCACCGCGGGCCACCGCCTGGTCCCATGCCGGCGCAGCCGGGTCGACCGCCGGAAGGATGACACCGATCCGCATCGGCTCGGCGATGATCGCCTGGGCCGCGGCCGGCTGGGCAAGGGCCACCGCGAAAGCCATGCCGGCCCCGGCGAAGGCGGCGCGAACTCTGTTTTTGCGAGACTGGTCCATCCCCGACCTGCGTTGTCCGTGTGTGAATGGCCTTTATGGGACACGTCGCGGCGGGGTGTCCATATAAACTGACCAGCAAAATCATGTTATCGCGGGCGACGGAAACCCGCTCGCCCCGATCGGGGCAGGAGGCCGCGCTTTCGTAGTCGAAGCCTCAGCCGCCGGGAAGGCCGCATTCGGCGATGAGGTATTCCATCAGGAGAATCGGCACCGGGCCTTCCTGGAGATCGGGTCTGGTGATGGCGAAGGCCATCAGTCCGGTCTGCATCGCCACCGCGTCGATGCCGCGCCCCGAAACGCATCCGGCGATGTGCTGGACGAAGGCCTGGAAGCCGCTGCCCTCCGGCGCCGGCGGGGCGTAGATCGTGACGAACTGGTCGTAGGCCCCGGCGACATAGCTCGCCCGCTGCGGCGTCGGCAGGGCGATGAAGTCGACATAGGTGAAGGGCGCCGCCGCAGCGGTCGCGGTCGATCCGAGGAGCGCCGCCAGACCGAGCCATCGTGCCAACGCCATGCCGACCTCCCGTCCCGCCCGCCAATGGGCGCGGCGGGCACGAAAGGCGATGCCCCGCGGTCTGGCAAGCCCTCGCGCATCGCTTGTGGCCGCGCGGGGAGTTGCACGCAGAGCCTGTTGGGACGATGATCCGCCGCAAGGGACGGTCGTCCATGCGGACCGCCGGAGTCACCTCGGCGCGTGTCTCGCAACGCGAGACGACAACGTCGTGGAAGAGGTGCCGAAATGAATATTGCAGCAGCCCATCGCGGTGGTTTCCGGAGCGCATTCCGCACCGCACTCGCCGTGATCGCCATCGGTACGTCCGCGCTCCTGGCGGCGAAGACCGCCGACGCGCAGATCCTCGGCAACGAGCCGTCGCGGCTCGTCACCATCCAGGGCAACGGCCTCTGGTTCATGGATGCCACCGCGCCCGACAAGTACAATCTCGGCCTGACGGTCGTGACCACGCCCTTCACCGGTGCGCAGTCGCAGCAATGGCTGATCGCCGCGGCCGGGAACGGCCTCTACACGATCCAGCAGCGCAGCTCCGGCCTCTTCCTCGATGCCCATGAGGTCGCGGCGGAAGCGTTCTTCGTCGTCCTCCGCCCGCGCCAGACCGCCGACAGCACGCAGCTGTGGCGGATCACCGATTATGGCGGCGGCTTCGTCACGATCCAGCAGGTATCGAGCGGCCGCTTCCTCGACGCGACGATCAACCCGGCCGTGAACTACCAGGTCGTCACGGGCCTCCCGTCATCGCAGTCGCAGGAATGGCGGCTGGGGAGCCCGTAACTCGGGCGGCCGCCGCTCATCCCCCACCCCAACCCGTCAGCCCCGGGCTTCACCCCGGGGACCCATGATGACCCGCCATTTGCGCTGATCGATGAAGCACCCGGATGTCATCGGGTGCCGGTGGTGATGGTCATCATGGGTTGCCGGATCGAGCCCGGAAGAGGCGAGGGTTGGGGTTGAAGAGGGGAGGTGGACAGCGGCGCCGAGCCGGGCTGCTACCGCCACATCCCGCGCATCCGCGCGGCGACATCCACGCGGACATCGGGCCGGCGGGCCGGTGCCGTGGTGGCGCCGATGCGGGGCCAGAAGAACACATCGAAGTGCGGCAGGAGATCGGCGGGGATGAAGCGGGTGCGCGTCGCGTAGACGTGGCGGTCGCCGAGCTTCGACTGCTGGTGGACGTAGAAACGCTGCGGCAGGACGATCGACAGGCGGTCCTTCGCCCGCGTCATCGCGACGTAGAGAAGGCGCCGCTCCTCCTCGATGTCCTCGCTCGTCCCGGTGCCGAGGTCGGACGGGATGCAGCCGTCGACGCCGTTGAGGAGGAACACCGCTTTCCACTCCTGACCCTTGGCCGAGTGGATGGTCGACAGGATGAGGTAGTCCTCGTCCTTCGTCGGCGGGCCGGATTCGTCGCTCGTCGCGTCCGGCGGGTCGAGCGTGAGATCGGTGAGGAAGCGCTCGCGCGAGGGGAAACCCGCGGCGATCTGCTCGAGCTGGACGAGGTCGGACGCCCGCACCTCGGCATCCTCGTAGAGGCGCTCGAGGTGCGGCTGGTACCAGCGGCGGACGGCGTCGATGTCGGCCGGCCACGCGGCGCCGCTGCCCCTGAGGCCGCAGAACAGGTCCACGAACGGCGCCCAGTCCGCAGCGCCCCGCGGGGCCGGGAGATCGCGCGCCGCGGCCGTGGCGTCGGGCGCGCCGGCGATGACGTCCAGCACCGACTCGGCGGTCTTCGGGCCGAAGCCGGGGAGGAGCTGGAGGAGGCGGAAGCCGGCGATGCGGTCGCGCGGGTTCTCGGCGAAGCGGAGAACCGCCAGCATGTCTTTTACGTGCGCCGCCTCGAGGAATTTCAGCCCGCCGAATTTCACGAACGGGATGTTCCGCCGCGTCAGTTCCAACTCGAGCGGGGCGGAGTGGCTCGACGTGCGGAACAGCACCGCCTGCGCCTTCAGCACGGTGCCGACCTCGCGGTTGTCGAGGATGCGCTCGACGATGAAGCGCGCCTGGTCGGCCTCGTCGCGCACGGTGACGAGCTCCGGCCGCTCGTCCGACCGCCGGTCGGAGCGGAGGTTCTTCGTGAACCGCTCCGCGGCGAGGCCGATGACTGCGTTCGCGGCGGCGAGGATCGGCTGCGTCGAGCGGTAGTTGCGGTCGAGCGTCACCACCGACGCCGGCGGCGAGAACGCTGCCGGGAAGTCGAGGATGTTCCGCACGGTCGCGGCGCGGAACGAGTAGATCGACTGGGCATCGTCGCCGACGACGGTGAGGCCGCGGCCGTCCGGCTTCAGGCGGAGGAGGATGGTCGCCTGGAGGCGGTTGGTGTCCTGGTACTCGTCGACGAGGACGTGGTCGAACCGGCTGCCGAGATCGGCGGCAAGGAGCGGCTCCTCCATGAGGTTCGCCCAGTAGAGGAGGAGGTCGTCGTAATCGAGGACGGCCTGCGTCTGCTTTCGCTCGACATAGGCGGCAAAAAGATCGCGGAGCGCGGTCTCGACGCGGGCGCACCACGGGAACGCGTCGAGAAGCACCTCGGACAGCGGCGTTTCGGCATTGACGACGCGCGAATAGATCGCAAGGCACGTGCCCTTGGTCGGGAACCGCTCCTCGGTCTTCGACAGGCCGAGCTCGTGCCGGCAGAGGTTCATGAGGTCGGCCGAATCCTCGCGGTCGAGGATCGTGAAGGCCGGTGGCAGGCCGATCTGCTCGGCATAGTCGCGGAGGAGCTTTGCGCCGACGGCGTGGAACGTGCCGGCCCACGGGAGGTTCGCCGCGGCGGCCGCGCCCGTGCCGGCGCCGAACGCCTTCGCCGCGATCCGCTCGACGCGGCGCGTCATCTCCGCGGCGGCGCGCCGCGAGAAGGTGAGGAGGAGGATGCGCTGCGGGTCGGCGCCGCGGACGATGTGGTGGGCGACGCGGTGGGCGAGGGTGCTGGTCTTCCCCGACCCCGCGCCGGCGATGACGAGGAGCGGCCCCGTCTCACCGCCGACCGCGCCGAACGTTGCCGCCCGGCGCTGCTCGGCGTTGAGACCGTCGAGCCAGGAGTCGTCGAGAGAAGCGCCCACGAATCATTCCCCATTCCGGACCACCGAGGGGACATGTTTCGCGTTTTGTTCGCAAGGGCGGGTCAACGCGGCGGCCAGCAGGCGCGGTGCCGGCAGAGAGCCGGTGAAGGAAACCAACCCCGTGCGCCATGCGATCCATTCCGGATCAATATACCGCCGCTTCTGCGCGGAACCGGCCATATCGCGGACGCGTTGTGTGGCTTACATGGCAGGTGGCCTGGGCCTCCCGGCTTGCGTCGGCGTAGCCCGCAGTGTCCTTGGTGCCGAAATCGGTCCGGAGTCGCGTGAGTACCGAAGAGCAGACCCTTCCGCTGGTGCTTCTCGTAGAGGACGAGATCCTCATCCGCCTCGTCGCGGCGGAGGGGCTGGGCATGCTCGGCTACCACGTGGTCGAGGCCGGGACGGCGCGGGAGGGGCTCACGAAGCTCCGCGAGGCAGCCGGATCGATCGCCGCCGCCGTGGTCGACATCGGCCTCCCCGACGGCAAGGGCGACGATCTCGCCCTCACGATCCGCCAGGAGATGCCCGGCGTCGCGGTGATCGTCGCCAGCGGCTACGGCGACAACGGCCTCAAGTCGCGCTTCGCCGGCGACACGCTGATCCGTGTCCTGCCGAAGCCGTACCAGCCCGAGGACATCGACGTCCTCCTCCGCGAGATGAAGCCGATCCGGCCGGTGCCGGAGGCCTGAACTCGGCCCGCGGGCAGCGACCGGCACGGACGGACCCTCTCCCTCCGGTACCCTCGCGGAGGCGGTCCGAGCGGAGCCGCGCCAGGGGAGAGAGGACCCTCCAATGATCGCTTCGACCCGGGCTTCTGGGGGCTATCACGCGCCCCGGCGCGTTACGCGGCGCGCGCTGCGAGCCGGTCGGCCAGCGTATCGAGGCCCCACTCGCGCGCCAGCGCGGCGCCACCGTGCCAGTCGGGGAGGCGGTCGGGCATGGCGGGGAGGGGGATGGTGCGGTCCATGGTGGCGATGCGGCGGTAGAGGCGGAGGTCGTCGGCCTCTGCGGCGAAGCGGCCGGCGTCGAGGGCGGCTTCGAGGGAGCCGAAGCGCCCGAGAAGGCTCGCGGCCGAGATGGCGCCGACGCCTTTCGCGCCGGGGATGCGGTCGGACGGGTCGCCGCGGAGGGCGATGAAATCCGGCACCTGGTGCGGCTCGACGCCATAGCGTTCGCGGACGCCGGCGACGTCGATCCGCGCCACCTCGCCGCCCTTCACGGGGAAGACCACCGTCGTCCTCTCCGACACCAGCTGGAACATGTCGCGGTCGCCGCTCGCGAGAACTACCGTCCCGCCGCGCGCCTCTTCGGCCGTCACCGCCGAGGCGACGAAATCGTCGGCCTCGTAGCCGGCGCCCTTGCCCCAGCCGAAGCCGAGCGCCGCGACCAGCTCCGGCATCATGTCGAGCTGCTCGAGGAGCTCGTCGTCGAACTCGCGGCCGCCCTGGTAGCCGGCGAGCGCCTCGTGCCGGTAGGTCGGCGCCGTCAGCGTGTCCCAGCCGACGAAGACGGTCCGCGGCTTCTCCGCGTCGTGGAAACGGGTGAGGTAGTTGGCGAAGCCGACGATCGCATTGCCGGGCCGGCCGCCCTCCCGGCGAACCGTCTTGGGGACGCCGTGATAGGCGCGGTGGGTGAAGGAATCGCCGTCGATGACGAGAAGGGGTGCCATGCGCCGACATGAGCGGATCGCCCCGCGCCGCGCAACCGGCGAGCCCGTTCACCAGCCATCGCGCCGGAACCCGGCATCGGCCGCTTCCTCCTCGGCGTGCCACTCGGCCGCTTCCTGCCGGGCGGTGAGGAGCGGCGGCGCGGGATCGGCGCGGTCGCGTTCCGGATGGCGGCGGAGCCAGCGTCGGGCGAGCGCGATCGCGTCGGGCGCCGCTCCGGCCTCCCCGATGCACCACGGCTCCGCGAGGAGCGTTTTCGCGGCTGCGAGCCGGCGGCTGCGGAGACGGCGCCGGCGGAGGGCGCGAAGGCGTACCGCGGCGGCCGGCGAGGCGGCGTCCCCGAACAGATCGGGCTGGGCGGCGGCAAGCAGCGCAGCCCCGAGCGCGTCCGCGGTGGAAGACCGGCGCGGGGACTGCCACCCGCTTTCATTGCCCCCCGGATTTCGCACGCCTGCCGCTCGCGCCATGGTGCATTCTCCCGTGGATCGGGAGCGGAAAGTGGAGGAGGTCCACTCATCTGACCAGCCGGCGTGTGGAGGTAATCCACTTGTTTCGGCTAAGTGCCGGTCTTCAGGAGCGTTTCGACGACGGCGCGGATCTGCAGCTGCTGCGCCTCGGGCGCCTTTCGCAGCGTCTCGTAGATCGACCAGGGTGCGTCGGGCACCGACGGGTTGCGCATGATGAGATCGGCAGGGGCGCAGCCATAGGCCTCGGCGGCCGCCTCGAGAAGCCCCTGGGAATACGGGCTTCTCATGTTCTCGATCTTCGAGAGCTGGGTGCGCGAGATCGAGAGGCGGAGCGCCGCCTGCTCCTGCGACAGGCCGCGATGCTCGCGCCATTCCTGGAGGAAGTGGCGCTGCAGCTCGCGTTTTGGGTGGGCTACCGAAGGCATGCCTGCTTGTACGCCCAAATGGCTGTACGTCCATATCATCACATCCACATTGTGCTTGACATCCACAGTGGAGGACATGCACTGTCGCATCATGAACGACAGGAAGGACGACATGGCGACGACCCCGACGATGCACCGGCCGATCCCCGGCGCCGCCCGCGGCGACATGCTGCGCGCCGGCGATCCGATGTCGGCCGTCCGGCGCGCCGTCGTTGCGCTCCTCCCCTTCCGATCCGGAGGGCCGCATGGCCGCGCCATCGCGCCGGCCCGGCCTTCCGGTGTGACGCCGGCGTCCCCTCCCGCGCCGGCGGGCGGCGACCAGGGCATCCCCCATCCCTGGTCGCCGCCACCTTTCGCGACAGCCTGGACCCACACCGGAGACGCAACATGACCGAGTTCGGCATCAGGCCGACATTCCGCAGCGACGCCGCCCGGCGGATCGAGGCCGCCGGGCGCGCCTTTGCCGAAGCCGAGGCCCGCGCGAGCGGGGCCGGCGCCGCGGCGGCGCCCAGGACCGCGGCCGCCCACGTGCCCGCTGCAGCCGGTCCGCCACCGCGCGGGCCGGGCGCCTGCCAGCGGATCATCGCGGAGGTCGCCGTGAAGCACGATCTTCCGGTGCGGGACATCCTCTCGGACCGCCGGGCGCGGGCGCTCATTCCGGCGCGGCACGAGGCGATCTGGCGCTGCGTGATGGAGACGCCGCTGTCGCTGCCGGCGATCGGCCGCGTGTTCCACCGCGACCACACCTCGATCGGCCATGCGGTGATGCGGCACCACCTCACCACCGGCGCGCCGCTGCCGCGCGGCATGGACTGGAAGGCCGGCCGCCGGAAGCGCCATCCGCCGCGGGCAGCGGCCGTGGTCGCCGTCGCGGGCGGGGCGGGAGAGACGCCATGACGGCAAGGACCGAAACGAAGCTCCGCGGGCACACGATCCGAATCCGGAAACCCGCGGAGGCCACGGTCCGGATTGGGGAAACGGGTGCGGCCAGCGTGGCGGCCGCCCGCGCGAAAACCCCGCCGGCGAAGGAGGCGAGGTCGCGCCGGCGAGCGCAGCGGACGACGATCTTCGCTGCGAGCGGCGCCGATGCCGACAAGACCGCGCTGCCGTCCGATGGCATCGCGCGGCTCGTCGCCGAAGCGCGGGAGCGCGTGCTGGTGATGGCGCGGAAGACGGGTGGCGGGCTGGCGCAACCGACGGTGCTCGGCCGCCTCGCCGCCACCGGCGAGATTTCGCGGCGGCAGGTCGAGGCAGGCCGGCGCTACGCGGCCATCGCCCGCGAGCACGATGCGCTGCTCGGCCGGTCGGGCGATGATGCCGAAGCCCGCAGCAGGTACCGCGCGGCGATGGCCCGCTACGACCGCTGCCGCGCGGCGCTTCGCGACGCGGGGGCCGAGGACGCGATGGCGGGCGCCGTCGTCGATGCGGTCGCGGTGAACGACTGGACGCTCCCCGATCTCACGCCAGCGCTCCGCATCGGCCTCAATCACCTCGCGCGGGCGCTCGATGCGATGGGCGGCGAGGCAACGGTTACGGCGGGATGGTTTTTGCCGGCGGAGTAGGGGTCGCGACGCGCTCCGGTCGCCGGCCTCAGAAAGAGCTGGGGGTCTGCTCTTCCGCGCGTCCGCCGAGCCGATCCATCACCGCTCACCCCGGCGAAAGAGGGTGTGAAGACAACGGCGGTCCCGTCGGGGCGGCGCCCCTCTTTCTTCACCTCCGCCCTTGTGGGGAGGGCCGGGAGGGGGACTTGCGGCCTGCGTGGCTCCGCACGGCCGACCTGGCTGGGAGGCGGAGAGTCCCACGCCAACCCTCCCCACAAGGGGTTACAAGGGGGAGGGAGAAAGAAGGCCGGGACCGGCTTCATCCCTGACACGCTCTTTCGCCGGGACGAGCGGGAGTCCGGTGATCGCCGCGTTTGCCAGAAACGGCCGGCGAGCGGCTGTCGAACGCCCGCCCGTTGTCGGTTGGGGAAGGATTCGGGCCGGCCTACGCCGCGGTGTGGCGCGTGCCCCGCGCGATCCGCCAGCGGTGGATGCGGCGGGTGATGCGGACCATGACGTCGGCGAGCGGGAAGCCCGCGAACATCTCGAGGACGAACAGGCCGAACAGGATTTCGGGGAGCGACATTGCTGCCTCCACGGCGAAAAGGGCGAGGGCCGGAAGGTTGTTCCGGCCTTCCCGCGGCGAGGACGAGTACGGGAGGGCGTAGCCCTGCATGCAGGCGCCGAAGGCGGCACCCAACCGGGGCTTGCCCCTGTTGGGCAGGAGAACAGCGCCGCCTGGTAGGGGAGCGCGTAGCCCTGCATGCGGGCGCCGAAGGCGGCACCCAACCGGGGCTTGCCCCTGTTGGGCAGGAGAACAGCGCCGCCTAGTAGGGGAGGGCGTAGCCCTGCATGCAGGCGCCGAAGGCGGCACCCAACCGGGGCTTGCCCCGGCTGGGCAGGAGAACAGCGCCGCCTAGTAGGGCAGCGCGTAGCCCTGCATGCAGGCGCCGAAAGCGGCGTTGTACTGGGCGTTCCACTGCGGATTGCCGACCGCCGCGCCACCGAGGGCGCCGACACCGGCACCGACCGCAGCACCGATCCCCGGCGCACCGA
>JADLGL010000062.1 GCA_020849325.1 Bauldia sp.
CCCTCCGCCGCCTCGCCGAGATGGGCGCCACGATCGCCATTCCCGTCGACCCCGCCTCGCCGCGCGATCTCGACAACATCCTCGGCGCCGAAGCCGTCCACCAGGGCGTCGCCGCCGAGGTCGAGCCCCTTCCGTCGCCGCCGCTGAGCGAACTGCCGGCCTCGGCCCGCCTCGTCCTCCTCCTCGACCAGGTGACAGACCCGCACAATGTCGGGGCGATCCTCCGCTCCGCGGCGGCGATGGCGGCCGATGCCGTGATCGTCACCGGCCGCCACTCGCCGACGGAATCGGGCGTGCTGGCGAAGTCGGCATCGGGTGCGCTCGATACGGTGCCGGTCCTCACGGTGCAGAACCTCGCCCGCGCCCTCGCCGAACTCGGCGACCTCGGTTTTCGCCGCATCGGCCTCGATTCCGACGGCGGGTCCGATCTCGAAGCTGCGGTCGGCGGCGAGCGGATCGCGCTCGTCCTCGGCGCTGAAGGCAAGGGCCTCCGCCAGCTGACGCGCACGACCTGCGACGTCGTCGCCCGGCTCGACCTCCCCGGCGCGATCCGGAGCCTCAACGTCTCGAATGCCGCCGTGCTCGCCCTCTACCTCGCCCACCGCGCCCTCGGCCGCCCGCGTTGAGGATTTGTTCGGCCTGACCGGCCGCCACGCCTTCCCGCCTCCGGTCCGGCCCGCTACTGATCGGTGTCCAATCCGGGAGGCTCCATCCATGCGTGCAGCGATTGCGGCATTGTTCGTGGCCATCGGCGTGCTCGCGACGCCGGCGGCGGCGCAGCAGCGCGGCACCACCGCCGAGGCGCAGGCGATGGCCGAGGCCGCGGCGGCCTTCCTCGTCGCGAACGGCCCCGAGGTCGCCTACCCCGCCTTCAATGACGGGGCGGAATGGCATGACCGCGACCTCTACGTCTTCGTCATTGCCGATGGGGGCGTGAACCTGGCGCACGGCGCCAATCACGACCTCATCGGCACCAACATCATCGACCTCGTCGACCGGAACGGCGTCTACCTCGTCCGCGAGTTCCTGGAGGTCCGGACCGAGGGCTGGGTCGACTACGTCTACACCGATCCGCTCACCGGCCTCGACGAGCCGAAGTCGAGCTACGTCATCCGCATCGGCGGCCTCGTGGTCGGCGTCGGTGCGTACCTCGTGGCGGAGCGCGCCTCGCTCGACGAGGCGCTGGTGATGGCCGAGGCGGCGGCCGATCTCCTCGCCACCGCCGGCCCCGATGCCGCCTTCGCGGCCTTCGACACCGACCCCGTCTGGCGCGACCGCGACCTCTACGTCTTCGCCCTCCGCGTCGCCGACGGGATGACCGTCGCCCACGGCGCGGACGCCGCCCGCATCGGCACCATCCAGGATCTCGTCGACCGGAACGGCGTCTATTTCATCCGCGCCTTCATCGCGGTCGAGACCGCCGGCTGGGTCGCCTACGTCTTCACCAATCCGGTGACCGGCGTCGACGAGGCGAAGCAGAGCTACATCGTCCGGGTCGGCGACTATGTCGTCGGCGTCGGCGCTTACACCCCGTAGTGGTCCGGCTCACTCGCCTCGTTCCCGGGGCGGGGGGAACCAGCACGAGTGCAGAGGTCACGACACCACCACGGAATCTTCCGAGTCGTAAGCCACCAGGCTACGCCTCCGGCCGCACGCGGCGCGGCGGCTTCTTCGCGAGGCCGACCGCCCGCCGCAGCGCCCGCCACGAGCGGGCGAAACGGATTTTCCGCTCGAGGCCTGTCGCCGAGGCCAGCAGCCGGTGGGCGCGGCTGCCCGGATGGCCGGTGAGGCCGCATTCACGGGCGAAGGCCAGCGCCTCGCGCCCGAGCGCTCTGTACCCCTCCTCGAATGCGACGCCGGCAACCCCGTACGACCGGCGCGCATAGGCATCGAGGAGCGCCGGGTGCTGCCGGATCGGGAGCGTCGCGACGTGCTCGCGGTGCCACGCCTGGGTGGTCGCCAGCGCGCGCTCGTCCCGCCGCTTGTGCTGGCTCTGCTCGCGCGGCCGCACCACCCAGATTGCCAGCCCCTCGCGGTTGAAGGCGAACTTCGCGCCGCTCATGAGCGCCCGGAGGAGGAGTTCGCTGTCCTCCCGCATCCGAACCTCCGCGCGGTGCCCGCCGATCCCGAGGAGATAGTCCCGCCGCCATGCCTGCGCGTTGACCGGCGTGGTGTGACCGCCCGCGACGTCGGTCGCGATCGCGATGCGGTCCATCCCCGGCCATTTCGCCGTGTGCTGGTGGACGTAGCGCCGCCGCGGCGTCTCTCCCGCCCCCGGCGAGAAGATGAGATCGGGCCGGTCCCGGTCGGCCGCTTCAGCCACGCCGCGGAGGAGCGGACCGTCGAAATAGTCGTCCGCGTCGAGGAAGAGGACGTAGTCGCCGCCCGCGACCGCAAGCCCCGCATTCCGCGCCGCCGCCACCCCGGCATTCGCCTGCCGGACGACTTTCACGCGATCGCCAAAACTCCCGGCGATGGCGACGCTGCCATCGGTCGAGCCGTCGTCGACGGCGATGATCTCGGCCGGATGATCCTGCGCGAGCACGCTCTCGATCGGCGTCCGCAGCCACCGCTCGGCGTTGTAGAAGGGGATGACGACGGAGAGGCTGACCATGACGTCCGAATCCGCTGCCGACCCTGCAACCGTTGCGAGACGTTAACGCGGTGGCGGCAACGATGCGAGGCGACCGTGACGGTCCGTGCGGCGAGGTGCCGTCCGGTCCGAAGCCTTGACGATCCGCGGCCCGCTCGGGCACGGATCGCGCGTGGCCGGCTTAGCTCAGGGGTAGAGCAGCGGTTTTGTAAACCGTTGGTCGCGGGTTCAAATCCTGCAGCCGGCACCACACCGCCTCAGCCCTGCCAGAGCGGCCCGATCGGCGACGTTTCGCAGCCGATGCCGTCGAAGTCGGTATCGAGGAAGTATTCGTCCGGGCCGACCACGCGGACGCGGCCGACGTAGAACGGGCCGTCGCCGCCCCCGTCGAGGCAATCGACGTCCTCGACGTCCACCGGAACGCACCAGCCGACATAGGATTCGTGGCATCGCGCCTGCCCGCGCGCGCCGCTGTTCGGCACGGCGATTGCGACAGAAGCGGCAAGCACAATCGCGCCGATTCCTGCACTGCGCATCCTCGTCTCCCGGCATGGCGCACCCCAGCGTCGCGCCTCCCCTGCCCTCGGTCAACTCGTGGTCGGCACGGAACCGCGCACGCGCGCTGCCGTTTCCCGCTCGACCTCACGGGAACCCGCAATGTCCGAAATCGAGATCTTCCTCCGCCTCCTCACCGCCTCCGCCGCCGGCGCGCTTCTCGGCCTCGACCGCGAGATGCGCGGCATCTCGGCCGGGCTGCGGACCCACGCGATGGCGAGCCTCTCCTCGGCGGTCATCATCGTTTCGTCGATCCTCATCCACGACCAGCTCACCGCCGCCGGCGAGACCGGGATCGACCCCCTCCGCGCCATCCAGGGCCTCGCCCAGGCGATCGGCTTCATTGCCGCGGGCGCCATCTTCTTTGCCAACGGCAACGTCCGGAACCTCACCTCGGCGGCGAATATCTGGCTGGCGGCGGGCCTCGGCATCGCCGCGGGCGCCGGCCAATACGTCCTCGTCGCCCTCGCCGTCGCCTTCGGCGTCTTCATCGTCACCGGCCTTCGCTTCCTCGAAAAGCTCCTCCCGGGCAGCGACAAATCGAACGAACCCAGCGACTGACCGCCGCACGAAATTTCGTCGCCGGAGGCGGGAACCGGCGTCGCGGTCCGGTGTTGAACATGCGAAGGGGCAACCCTTCGAGCGGCCGGCACTTCCTCCGCCCCCCTCTGTGCCGGCCCCAAGGCCGCCGACGCCGCCAGGCGTCGGCGGCTTGTTGTCTGTTCGGAGCCATCGATGCGCGCACCCCGTCGCCTGAAGAACGGTCGCGACAGAAAACCCGTCCGCGGCAGCGGACGGCGGCGCAGCCGCGCCAGGGCCGTTTCCGACTCCGTCGTCACGGAAGAGCCCGCGCGCACGGCGCGCACCGCCAAGCGGTCGGCGCCACGCCGGCGCGCTGCCGCACGGACGGCCACCGCGCAGCCCGCACCCGCTGCCCAGACCGTCCCCGAAGCGAAGGTGACGCCGAAGCCGCGCTACATGCCGCGCTATGACGGCAGCCGCCGCCTCGAGGACAAGGTCGCCATCGTCACCGGCGGCGATTCCGGCATCGGCCGAGCCACCGCGATCCTCTTCGCCCGCGAAGGCGCCCGCGTCGCCATCGTCTACCACGAGTCCGACGCGGACGCGGCGAGGACGCTCGAACGCCTCGCCGACGAGGGCTATCCCGGCCTCTCCTTCCGCGGCGACGTCGGCGACCGGGCGTTCTGCGACGACGTCGTCGCCCGCACGGTGGCGCACTTCGGCCGCCTCGACGTTCTCGTCAACAACGCCGCGGAGCAGCACGTCCGCGACGACCTCACCGACGTCGACGAGGCGAGCCTTCTCGGCACCTTCCGCACCAACATCTTCGGCTATTTCTTCATGGTGCAGGCCGCCCTGCCCCACCTTTCCGCCGGTGCCTCGATCATCAACACCGCGTCGGTGACGGCCTATCGCGGCCACGACCTCCTCGTCGACTACGCCGCCACCAAGGGCGCCATCGTCGCCCTGACGCGCTCGCTCGCCGCGCGCCTCGCCGAAAAAGGCATCCGCGTCAACGCTGTGGCGCCGGGGCCGATCTGGACGCCACTGATCCCCGAGAGCTTTCCGCCCGACAGGATCGCGGATTTCGGCAAGCACACGCCGCTCGGCCGGCCGGGCCAGCCGAACGAGGTGGCGCCGAGTTTCCTCTTCCTCGCCTGCGATGATGCTTCCTATATGACGGGTCAGACGCTTCACCCGAATGGCGGCGAACCGGTCGGCGGCTGACCGGCTCTCCGCGCGAGACCGGTCATGTCCGACGACGGAACCCACATCGTCTGCCCGCATTGCGGCGCCGTGAACCGCATCGCCGCCGAGCGCGATCCGCGCGAGGCGAAGTGCGGCAGGTGCAAGCGGAAGCTGTTCGACGGCGCGCCGGTCAACGTCGATGCCGCCGCTTTCGACCGGCACGTCCTCCGGAACGACATCCCGGTCGTCGTCGATTTCTGGGCCGACTGGTGCGGCCCGTGCCACGCGATGGCGCCCGCCTACGCCCGCGCCGCGGCCGAGATGGAGCCGCACGTCCGGTTCCTGAAGGTCGACACCGAGGCCGAGCGCGCGGTGTCGGCGCGCTTCGGCATCCAGTCGATCCCGACCCTCATCGTCTTCCGCAACGGCCGCGCCATCGCCCAGCAGGCCGGCGCGATGAACGACGCGCAGCTCCGCGGCTGGCTGAGCCGCAGCCTCATGGCGTAGCGCCGGGCGTGGGGCCTCGAAGGACGCAAGTCCCCTCGCCCCGAACGGTGCGAGGCCATCGGATGGCCCTCGCGCGAACTATCCCCCGATCCGCGCCCCGCGCCTTGCGAGGCGCGCGGCGACCGGGGCGGGGACGAAGGCCGACGGGTCGCCTTTCATGTCGGTGATCTGGCGGACGAGCGTCGCGGAGATGTGCCGGTTCATCGGCGAAGCGGCGACGAAGACCGTATGGATCTCGGGCGCGGTGACGGCGTTCATCGCCGCCATGCGGAGCTCGCTGTCGACGTCGCTCGAATCCCTGATGCCGCGGACGATCACCGTTGCGCCCGACGACCGCGCCGCGTCCGTGAGGAGCCCGCCGAAACTCATCACCGACACGCGCTTCCGGATCGCCGGGTCGAGGGTCGCGACGATGTCCTCGAGCATCGCCGTCCGCTCCTCGACGGTGAAGAACGGCGACTTCTGCGGATGGACGCCGATCGCGATCACCACCCTGTCGGCGATTTCGAGCGCGGCGCGGAGAACGTCGACATGACCGTTGGTCATCGGGTCGAACGACCCCGGAAACAGCGCCACCTTGGCCATGCCATGCCCCCCGGGCGCCGGAGGGCGCCGCTGCCGCCCGACGACGACTAGTCGCGCTTTCCCGCCGACTCAAGCGGCAGCCGCCGCGCAACGGCTCGCGACGGCCGCGCGATGGACGGGGACCGCAGCATCCGGTCAATATGCCGTTCAGTCTTTGCGGCGATCACTCTCGCCACAACCGAAAGGGGCTGGAAACATGGATCGTCGTTCATTCTTCCGCGGCGCGGGCGTGGCCACCGTTGCGGCGGCGGCATCGGCCCTCGCGGCTCCCGCGATCGCCCAGGACCGCCGCGAGCTCCGCATGGCGACGCCGTGGCCGGCGGGACTGCCGGGCCTCGAAAGCAGCGTCCAGCGGCTCGTGCGGCGCATCGGCGACATGACCGACGGCCGGATCACCATCGTTCCGTTCACCGCCGGAGGGCTGGTGCCGCAGCTCGAGGAGTTCGCCGCCGCCTCGGACGGACGCGCCGACCTCTTCCACGGCCCGGACTATTATTACGCGGCGCTCAGCCCGGCGCTGAACTTCTTCACCAACACCCCCCTCGGCCTCACCGCCATCGAGCACGCAGCCTGGCTGAGATTCGGCGGCGGACAGGACCTCTGGGACCGCCACCACGCCCGGTTCGGGCTGAAGCCCCTCCTTGCCGGCAATACCGGCACGCAGATGGCCGGCTGGTTCAAGCGGCCGATCGAGACGCTCGCCGACGTCAGGGGCCTCAACTTCCGCATGCCCGGCCTCGGCGGGGAGGTGTGGCGGCGCCTCGGAATGAACGTCGTCGCCATGCCCGGCTCGCAGATCCTCGCCGCGCTCGAGGACGGCCGCCTCGACGGCGCCGACTGGATCGGCCCGTGGAACGACCGCGAGTTCGGCCTCTACCGCGCGGCGAGCCACTACTATTTCCCGAGCCTTGCCGAAGGCAGCGCCACGGTGAGCCTCGGCATCAATGCCGGCGTGTGGGAGAGCCTTTCGAGCGCCGACCGCGCGATCTTCGAGATCGCCTGCGAGGCCGAGCATCAGGCGATGCTGGCGGAGTTCCACTACAACAACGCCATCGCGCTGACGGAGCTCACGTCGACCCACGGCGTCACGATCCACGATCTCCCGGCCGATATCGTCGCGGCCGTCGCGGAGGTGGCGCCCGCCGTCATCGCCGACACGGCCGGCTCGGACCCGCTCGCCAACGAGATCGTCGCCTCGATCACCGCGGCCCGTGCGCCGCTCCGCCGCTGGACCGAGATCGGCGAAGGCGCCTATGTCGACGCCCGCGCCGGCACGCCGGAATGGGAATGAGTGCAGCGCTTCTGCCTCCATTCCAGGCAGTCGCCTCCATTGCCCACTAGCCGTGCAGCGCGAGCAGCTCTGCCGTCGCAATTCTGCCGAGAAAACGTCATTCGCGCCGGCTACTTCCCTTGCTAGCCTGACGGCAATCAGTCGTTCCGCGTCCCCGATGATTCGGCGCCGGCGTTGGCGTCGCGCGGAGCGATTCAAGGAGGCATGCGAATGATCACCAACGAATCCGCGGTACGCGTCCGCGCCTACGAGATCTGGGAGGCCGAGGGCCGTCCCGATGGTCGCGAGACCGAGCACTGGCTGAAGGCGCTGCACGAGATGGCGGCGACCATGGCCGCTCCCGCCAGGAAGAAGGCGGCGCCGAAGAAGGCCGACAAGGCCGAGGACGTCGTCGTCGACATCAAGGCAGCCGCGCCGAAGAAGCGCACGAAGAAAGCCGAGAAATAGCCTTCGGCTCGACGGATCGGGCGCGGATGCCGCGCCCCGGTTCCAGCGCCCGCTGGGGGGCCAGGCCAGCCTGGGCCGAAAAGCCCCTTCGGCCCCGCCGGCAGGGATCGGCCTCGGGCCCCTACTCCACCACCAGCACCGCGAAATACGTATCGTCCGGCGGCGCCATGCCCCGGACGTCGCCGTCGACCACCACGAGCCCGGTGCCGTTCGCGAAGGCGAGCCCGACGAAATTGCCGAAGTTGGGGTTCTCGGCGTTGTCCGGCATCGCGGGGTCGTAGCGGCGCATTGCATGGCCGTCGAGGAATGTGCGGCCGGCTGCGACGCCCGCGCCCGCGCCGACCGGCGTGATCTCGGCGTACAGCATGTCGCCGCTCAGCTTCTCGACGACGAGCCTGCCGTCCTCGCTCCGCGATATCCGGCACCGATGGTTCCCCACGGTCTGTCCGGCGTTGTCGAGGAAGCCGTACCAGTAGACGGTGCACGCCCGGTCCCCGGTCGCGACCGCGGCGAGATCGCCGCCCCCGAGCGCCACGGTGGTATCGAGCGCCGCCCGCGCGCCGGCGTCCATCGGCAGCGCCGGGTCGGCAATCGCCGCCAGCGTCGTCGTGACCCGAACCGGGAGCGCGCGGAGCGCATCCGCGTCGAGCGCGTCCAGCGGATCGAGCGCGGCCGCGCATTCCGTGGTGCAGGGTTCGAGCGCCGTCGCCCAGGCCACTGTGCCCGGCATGGCGCCGCCCGCCGCCGGACCGCCGATGTCGGGCAGTTCACCGCCGATCTCGGCGACCTTCGTCGCCTTGTCGTAGACGCAGATCGCCATGATGTCGACGTCGGCGCCGCGCGCCTTGCCGCGGATCAGTGCCATCCCGTAGGTCTGCGAGCCGAACGGATCGACGATCGCCGTCGCGGTCTCGAACAGCCCCTCCGCCGCCGCAAGGCACTTCGCCTCGACGTCGGCCCGGAACGCCTCCCACTCGGCCTCCGTCGCGGCCCGGCTGTGCGCCACGCCGGCCACGAGGAGCGCGAGGGCGGCCACCCCCATTCCGATCTGCGACAGCATGGAGCGTTCTCCTGCTCGAACCCGCGCCGACAGCGGCGCCATTTGCAACGAAAACGCGAGGCCTCGTCCTCGGTTCCGACCTCCGCGCGGAACCGGTGTCGCACGCGACTCCGTACGTGCCAGCCGTCCGCCGCATCGCCCTTCCGCGAGCCAGCGAAGGGCCGCCCTTCCTGCACCGGCCGGTATTCGCTGCCGAACACCGTCCGGCGGAGCATGGGCGCGGCCGGGGCCTTCACGGCAAGCGCACCATCGGGGGCCGTCGGTTCCGCGACGAACCGGCTGCGCCGAAAAGGGTGATTGCCAAGAACGGCCGGAACCCATACGAAAACCTCGCTCGGGGCGTAGCGCAGCCTGGTAGCGCATCTGCTTTGGGAGCAGAGGGTCGCAGGTTCAAATCCTGCCGCCCCGACCACCCCTGCAGCGCCGCACGGAGGGAGCATGACCGCCCGCATCTACCGCCCCGCCAAGACCGCGATGCAGTCCGGCCGCGGCAAGACCGGTCGCTGGATGCTGGTGTTCGATCAGGAGCAACCGCGCTCGGTCGAGCCGCTGATGGGTTACACCTCGGCGGCCGACATGAAGCAGCAGATCAGGCTCGCCTTCGACACGCGCGAGGAAGCCATCGCCTACGCCGAACGCAGAGGCCTCCGCTACGAGGTGGAGACCGAGCACGACGCGACGCGGATCATGAGTTCCTACTCCGACAATTTCCGCCCCGACCGCCGTTTTCCGTGGACCCATTGACGGGCGGCCGAGGCCGTCCGATTGCATCGCAGCACGGCCCCGTAGCTCAGCGGATAGAGCAGCAGCCTTCTAAGCTGTTGGTCGCAGGTTCAATTCCTGCCGGGGTCGCCAGCGTCCGCGCCGCCCATGCCTGAACGCCGCCGCAGTTCGCGGCTCGACCGCACGCCGGGCCGCGCCCTCGTCAATCTCGCCTTCGTCGGCGGGCGGCTGGCGCGGAAGCGGGCGGGGCGGCTTTCGCCAGGCATCGGCGCCCGCTGGCTCATTGCTTTCGCGGCCGTCCTCGTCGGCGTCGCGGCGCTCGCCCTTCTCCTCGACGCGCCGTCGGTGGAATGGGCCGCCGGTCTTCCCACGGGCGTCCGCTCCGCATTCGAGGTGCTGAGCGACATCGGCCGGTCGCAGTGGCTGCTGGTGCCGAGCGGTGTTCTCGTCATCATTCTCCTGATGGGGCGCTGGTCGGGCATCGCGCCCTGGCTGCGGGCGGCGTGGGCGGAAATCGGCTTCCTCGCCGCGTATGTGTTCCTCGCCGTCGGCGGAGCGGCGCTGGTGGTGAACGCGTTCAAGCAGCTGATCGGCCGCGGCAGGCCGGTGGGCTATGAGGAGAACGGCGCGTTCTCGTTCGATCCGTTCAACTTCGACTACGGCAATGCGAGCTTTCCCTCGGGCCACGCGACGACGGCCGGCGCCTTCATCGTCTGCGGCTTCCTCCTCTTCCCGCGCCTTCGCCTCCTGTTCCTCGCCATCGGCCTCACGGTCGCGCTCAGCCGCATCATCGTCGGCGCCCACTTCCCGAGCGACGTCCTCGCCGGCCTCTTCCTCGGCGCCGCGTGGGCGATGCTCCTCGCCGGCGTCCTCGCCTGGCGCGGGGTCGCCTTCTACCGCCGCGGCGGATCGTTCGTTCCCATCGCGCCGGCCATCCGCCGCGCGCCGCGCCGCGCCGGCTGGAGAGCACTCCTCGCGGCACCACTCCAGGCACTCGCAGGGCCGCGTGAGCCGTTGAATTAGCCCGCGTATCCTGTCAGCCCGCGTCGGCGACGTCGAGGATGCGGAGGGCCGGGCGGCTCCGGCCCTGCCAGTGATCGGCCGAGAGCGTCCCCGCGACGTGGACGGGGCCGCCGTCGCGGGCGAGGAGCCGGCGGCCGAGGGGGGTTTCCGCGGCGCGAAAGGCCATCGCCTTGAGGTTGGTGCCGCCGGCGGTGACGATGGCGGCGCGGACGTGGCTGCCGGATACGACTTCCGCATAGGCGATCCGGTGGGCCGGGAACGCCACCACGGGCTCCGGGTGGCCCGCGCCGAACGGGCCGGCGCGGTCGAGCTCGGCGATGGTTTCGAGCGTCGCGCCATCGGCCGAGAGCGCGGCGTCGATCACGAGCGCCCGCTCCGTCTCCGCCGCATCCGCCACCGACCGGCGGAGCGTTTCGCCGAGGAACGCCTCGAGCTCCGGCAACCGGTCCATCGCGACGGTGATGCCGGCGGCCATCGCATGGCCCCCGCCCTTCACGAGCAGTCCCGATTCCGCCGCCGCGCGGACGGCGCGGCCGAGATCGACGCCGTGGATCGAGCGCCCCGACCCCACGCCGAAGCCGCTCGGCGCCACCGCAACGGCGAAAGCCGGGCGGCCGAACCGCTCGCGGAGCCGCGCCGCGATGAGGCCGACGACGCCCTGGTGCCAGCCGGCGCTGTGGGTGATGAGGACCGCCGGGTGCGGCTCGGTGGCGAACACCGGCTCGGCGGCGGCGAGCGCCTCGGCGAGCATACCCGCCTCGATCGCCTGGCGCTCGCCGTTGAGCCGGTCGAGCTCCGCCGCGATCGCCTCGGCCTCCACGGCATCGTCGAGCGTCAGGAGCCGCGAACCAAGAGCCGCATTGCCGATCCGGCCGCCGGCATTGATCCGCGGTCCCAGCATGAAGCCGAGGTGATGCGCCGCGACCGGGCCGTCGAGCCGTGACGCCCGCGTCAGCGCCGCAAGGCCGGGATTGCTGCCGCGCCCGAGCGCCAGCAGGCCCTTCACGACGAAGGCGCGGTTGAGCCCGGTGAGCCCGACGACGTCGCAGACTGTGCCGAGCGCGACGAGGTCGAGCCACTGCAGGAGGTCCGGCTCGCGCGTGACGCCCTGATAGTGGCCGCGGCGGCGGAGCTCGCGGTTGACGGCGACCAGCGTCATGAAGACGAGGCCGACCGCCGCGAGGTGCCCGAGGCGGGAAACGTCGTCCTCCCGGTTCGGGTTGACGATCGCGACCGCGGGCGGCAGCTCCGCACCGGCGAGATGGTGGTCGAGCACGACGACGTCGACGCCCAGTTCGTGCGCCCGCGCCAGCGCGTCGATGCTGGTGGTCCCGCAATCGACCGTCACGATCAGCGTGGCGCCGCCTTCGACGAGCTTCTCGACCGCCTCGCGGTTGGGCCCGTAGCCTTCGAACAGCCGGTCCGGGATGTAGATGGTGGGCGAGAGCCCGAGCGCGCGGAGGAACCGCGTCAGGAGCGCCGCGGAAGTGGCTCCATCGACATCGTAATCGCCGAAGATCGCCACCTGCTCCTTCCCGCGCACCGCATCGGCGATCCGCGCCGCGGCGACGTCCATGTCGGTCAGCGTGCTCGGGTCCGGCATCAGCCGCCGGACGGTGGGATCGAGGAAATCCGCCGCGGTCTCGGCGGTCACGCCCCGCCCCGCGAGGATGCGGGCGAGCAGTTCCGGCAGGTCGTTCCGCTGCGCGATCGCGATCGCGAGATCGCCGCCGCGCCCGTCGAGACGCTCGGACCAGCGGCGTCCGGTCACCGAGCGCTCGACGCCGAGGAACGCCGGCGACGGCGCCGCGGCGTGGCGCGACAGGGCTTCCTCGAGAGCGGTGGCGAACATGCGGGTCATCGTAGTCGATTCGCCCGCGCCTTCTTCGCGCGGCATCGCCGCTGCGGGCTCGACAGCGCGCCGTCCTCCGACATAGGGAACCACATCGAGCGCCCTCGGGTTGTGTTGCGGGCGCGGGCGAAGGGTGAGCAAATGGATGGCTATTTCGACGACGACCTCATCCGCTCCGTGCTCGGCAGCGTGAAGACGATCGCGGTCGTGGGCGCGAGCCCGAATCCGCTGCGCCCCTCGCACGGCGTCACCGAGTTCCTGGTGGCCGCCGGCTACACGGTGTTCCCGGTCAATCCCGGCCATGGCGGCGGCGCGATCGCGGGGCAGCGCGTCTACGAACGCCTCGCCGACATTCCTGAGCGGATCGACATGGTGGACGTTTTTCGCCGCCCGGAGGCCCTTCCGGCGCTGGTCGACGAGGTCCTCGCGCTCGAAACCCGCCCCAGAGCACTCTGGACGCAGCTCGGCGTCGTGAACCCCGAAGCGACCGACCGCGCCGCTGCGGCCGGACTCCAGGTAGTCGTCGACCGGTGTCCGGCGGTCGAGTATCCGCGGCTGTTCCGAAAGGTCCCCCGCCGGGCACCGCGTGCTTAGAGCATGATCCGAAGAAGTGGCTGCCGCTTCCTCGAAAAAGATCATGCTCCATCAAGGAATAAGGCGACGAGCATGATCCGCCTTCAACGGATCATGCTCTAGCCGCCGAGCTGGGTCCAACCCCCGAGCCGGGTCAACCCGGCGTCGTGGCGATATTCCGTCTGCCTGAGCCTCCCCCTTGCGGCCCCTTGCGGGAGGCGGAAGGCGGCAAGCGCGGCGCAGCCGGCTTCGGAAAGGGGTCGCGGCCTCAACCCTGGCGCCGGCCGTGCGTCTTGCCCCCTCCCGAACCGGCGAAGCGCCGGTTCGACCTCCCCGCAAGGGGGAGGTTCAATTTCCGGTTGCGCCTGACTTCGCGAAATCTAGACTTCGCGGGCGGCGGGCGCCGGCAGAACTTCCGCGAGGATGCCTTTCGCGACTTCGCGCTCGGCCATGATGACGATGTCCGCCCCGTGCGAGCGGAGATGCTCGACCTCGGCATCCGAATGGGCGCGGGCGACGATGGAGAGGCCGTGATTGGCCGCCCGTCCCGCCTGCACGATGGTCGAGGCCTCGAAGGCGTTCGGGATGGCCACGATCAGCCGGTGCGCCGCACCGAGATTGGCGGCCTTGATCACCGCCGGCGCCGCGGCATTGCCGTGCAGCACCTCGACGCCGTGGTTGTGGAGGTCCGTCGCCACCCGGTCGACGTCTTCGATGACGAGGAGCGGCACCTGCGCCTTCCGGAGCGCGTCGCCGACGATGCTGCCGACCCGGCCATGGCCGACGAGGACGGTGTGGCCGGTCATGGTCGAGGCACGGACGATCGCCGCGTCGTCGGCCTTCTCGCGCTCGGCCGGCGTCGGCTGCGGCGGCAGCTGCCCGGTCTCTGCCTGGGCGCCTCCGGCGCCGGCGAAGATCCTCTGCCGTTCGAGCCGCGGCTTCAGGCGGTCGACACCCCAGAAGACCAGCGGATTGAGGACGATCGAAAGGATCGCGCCGGCAAGGATGAGGTCGCGCCCCTCCTCCGGCAGCATGCCGAGCCCGACGCCGAGCTCGGCCAGGATGAACGAGAACTCGCCGATCTGCGCGAGGCTCGCCGAGATCACCAGCGCGGTGCCGACGGGGTAGCGGAACAGAACGACGATCGCGAACGCCGCCAGCGACTTCCCGAACAGGATGATGAAGAGGACGCCGAGCACCGGCAGCGGATTCTCGATCAGCGTCGACGGGTCGAACAGCATGCCGACCGAGACGAAGAAGAGCACCGCGAACGCATCGCGAAGCGGCAGCGATTCCTCCGCCGCGCGATGGGCGAGCGCCGATTCCGCGAGGATCATGCCGGCGAAGAAGGCGCCGAGCGCCAGCGACACGTCGAACAGTTGCGCCGCGCCGAGGGCGACGCCGAGGGCGATCGCGAGCACCGCGAGCCGGAACAGTTCGCGCGAGCCGGTATGGGCGATGTAGTGGAGAATCCACGGGATCACCCGCCGGCCGACGATCAGCATGAAGGCGACGAAGCCGGCGACCTTGAGTGCGGTGAGGCCGAGCGCCACCCAGACGCTCTGGCCGGGCTCTGCCACGAGCGCGTCGCCGATCACCTCTTCCCCGCCATGGGTGGCGATGACGCCGCCGATCGCGGGGATGATGACGAGGGCGAGGACCATCGCGAGGTCCTCGACGATCAGCCAGCCGACCGCGATCCGGCCGCGCTCGGTGTCGACGATGCGCCGCTCCTGCAGCGCCTTGAGGAGGACGACGGTGGAGGCGACCGAGAGCGCGAGGCCGAAGACGAAGCCCGCCTCGACGCTCCAGCCGAGCCAGAGCGCGAGGCCGAGACCGAGCGCGGTCGCGATCGCCATCTGGACGACGGCGCCCGGGATGGCGATGCCTTTGACCGAGAGGAGATCCTTCAGCGAGAAATGGAGGCCCACTCCGAACATCAGGAGGATGACGCCGAGCTCCGCGAGCTGGTTGGCGAGATCCTGGTCGGCGACGAAGCCGGGCGTATGCGGCCCGATCAGGACACCCGCGATCAGATAGCCCACCAGCGGCGGCGCTTTCAGGCGATGGGCAATCGTTCCGAGGACGAATGCCAGACCAAGGCCCACGACGATGGTGAGGATCAGCGGGATGTCGTGATTCATCTGCGGGGCGGTACCTATTGGTGGATTGCGGGAGGGTTCGCGGACTGTCGTACAAACCCAATGTCGCCATCCCCAAAGGGTTGTGCAACCCGCGCCATTCGACACGGCATCCGCGGCGGCCGGCGCCCCCCAGTTTCTGCTGGCGGGATGTCGTTCGTGTTGCATCAGCGATGGTCGACCAGGGCGCACTCACGCGATGCCCCCCGCATCGCTGCGAGCACCGCAGCAAAACCCTTTCATCCGCCGGCGCGGCGGCCTATCTGTGCCGCGCCCGCCCGCCAAAGCGCCACATTGGCCGTGGAAGCTCGGTCGGTCGGGCCGTTAATGCTTCGGTGACCATAAAGCGGCAGCGTCAGCTGCCCGACAGACCGGCGGCTTCGGCCGTCCCCATCCACCCAGGACCCATCCACCCAGGAACGAGTTCGATGAGCGAATTCCATCGCATCCGCCGCCTTCCGCCCTACGTCTTCGAGCAGGTCAACCGCCTGAAGGCCAGTGCGCGGGCCGCGGGCGCGGACATCATCGATCTCGGCATGGGCAACCCCGACCAGCCGACGCCGCAGCACATCGTCGACAAGCTCGTCGAAACGGCGCGGCGGCCCGATACGCACGGCTATTCGGCCTCGCGCGGCATCAAGGGACTCCGGCGCGCCCAGGCCAACTACTACGAGCGCCGGTTCGGCGTGACGCTCAACCCCGACACGCAGGTCGTGGCGACGCTCGGCTCGAAGGAAGGTTTCGCCAACCTCGCCCAGGCCATTACCGCGCCGGGCGACGTCGTGCTCTGCCCGAACCCGTCCTACCCCATCCACGCCTTCGGCTTCCTGATGGCGGGCGGCGCCGTGCGCTCGCTCCCCTCGACGCCGAACGAGGACTATTTCCGCGCCCTCGAGCGGGCCGTGGCCCATTCGATCCCGAAGCCCATCGCCGTCGTCACCTGCTTCCCGTCGAACCCGACGGCCGAGGTGGCGGACCTCGACTTCTATCGCGACCTCGTCTCCTTCGCCCGGAAGAACGAGCTCATCGTCCTCTCCGACATCGCGTATTCGGAGATCTACTTCGACGACGACCCGCCGCCCTCGGTGCTGCAGGTTCCCGGCGCGATGGAAGTCGCCGTCGAGTTCACCTCGATGTCGAAGACCTTTTCGATGGCCGGCTGGCGCATGGGCTTCGCGGTCGGCAACGAGAAGCTGATCGCCGCCCTCGCCCGCGTGAAATCCTACCTCGACTACGGCGCCTTCACGCCGATCCAGGTCGCCGCGACCGCGGCGCTCAACGGCCCGCAGGACTGCATCGTCGAGATGCGCGAAGTCTACCGGAAGCGCCGCGACGCCCTCGTCGACAGCTTTGGCCGGGCCGGCTTCGACGTGCCGGCGCCGAAAGCGTCGATGTTCGCCTGGGCCCCGATCCCCGAGCCGTTCCGCAGCCTCGGCTCGGTCGAGTTCGCGAAACTCCTCATCGAGAAGGCGGACGTGGCCGTGGCGCCGGGCATCGGCTTCGGCGAGTTCGGCGACGACTATGTCCGCATCGCCATGGTCGAGAACGAGCAGCGCATCCGCCAGGCCGGCCGCAACATCCGCCGGTTCCTTGAAAGCGCGGACAAAACGTTGCACAACGTCGTCCCGTTGGCCGGCGGCGCCCGCCGCTAGGCTGGTGTTCGGAGCATGATCCGAAGAAGTGGCTGCCGCTTCTTCGAAAAGATCATGCTCCATCAAGGAAATAGGCATAGAGCGTGATCCGGCTACAAAGGATCACGCTCTAGGGGCGGGTTTTACCGATGGAAGCGTTGCGTCTGGGCCTTGCCGGCCTCGGCACGGTCGGCGCGGCGCTTGTCCGCCTCCTCGATCAGCACGGCGATGATTTTGCGGCCCGCTGCGGCCGACCGGTGAGGATCGTCGCGGTCACCGCGCGCGACCGCGCGAAGGTCCGCGGCATCGATCTGTCCGGGGTGCGCTGGGTCGACGACCCCGAGACGCTCGCCCGCGATCCCGAAATCGACGTCTTCGTCGAGCTGATCGGCGGCGCCGGCGGCCTCGCGGAGCGCGCGGTACGCGCCGCCCTCCATGCCGGAAAGCACGTCGTTACCGCGAACAAGGCGATGCTCGCCGCGAGCGGCCAGGACCTCGCTGAAATCGCCGAAGCCCACGGCCTCACCCTCGCATTCGAGGCGGCGGTGGCGGGCGCGATCCCGATCGTGAAGACGCTGCGCGAGACGCTTGCCGGCAACAGCGTCAACCGCATCTACGGCATCCTCAACGGCACCTGCAATTACATCCTCACCCGCATGGAAGCCGAGGAGCTCGATTTCGACACGTGCCTGCGGGAAGCGCAGCGCCTCGGCTATGCCGAGGCCGATCCTGCCTTCGACATCGAGGGCTACGACGCCGCCCACAAGCTCGCCATCCTGACCTCGATCGCCTTCGGCACGCAGATCGACGCCGAGGCGATCTACGTCGAAGGCATCACCTCGATCACCCCGGCGGACCTCGAGGCGGCGGACGAGCTCGGTTACCGCCTGAAGCTCCTCGGCATCGCCTCGCGGACCGAGACCGGCATCGAGCAGCGCGTCCACCCGGCGATGGTGCCGAAATCCTCGACCATCGCGTCGATCGACGGCGTCACCAACGCCGTTGCGGTGGAGTCCGATTACGCCGGCCAGCTCGTCCTCTCCGGCCCCGGCGCCGGCGGCAACGCCACGGCCTCCTCGGTCGCGAGCGACATCGCCGACATCGCCCGCGGCATCAAGGTACCGACCTTCGGCCGCGCTGCCCGCTCGCTCGCCCCGCACCAGCGCGCCGCCATCCAGACCCACGCCGGCGGCTATTATCTCCGCCTCTCGGTCTACGACCGCCCCGGCGCCTTCGCCTCGATCGCGACCCGCATGGCAGAGCACGGCATCTCGCTCGAATCCATCGTCCAGCGCCGAAGAGAGCCGCACGCCGATGCGCCGGAACTCCTCCGCCCGCACTCGCCCCAGCCGGTCTTCCTCATCACCTATGAGACGACCGAAGAAGCGATCCGCGCCGCCGTGAACCAGATTTTCCGCGACGGCCACATCGCCTCGGCGCCCCAGCTGATCCGCATCGAGCCGCTGGGGTAGCGGCTTTCGGATCGCTCTCCCCCCAGTCGTCATGGTCGGGCTTGTCCCGACCATCCACGCCTTGCTTCGAGCCGACGTGCAGGAGACTGGGATCATTACGAAAAACAGGAAGTCTTGGATGGTCGGGACGAGCCCGACCATGACGATATCGGGCATGGTAGGATGATACCACCGATGCGGTATTATAATACCATTCTTCCAAGCTATTGATTCTCATAGCATTTCCGCAGCGACCGCCGCTTGACCGCGCTGGCGCGCATCCGTATATGCATCCGACCTTGCGGCCGACCGGTCGCTGTCTCCCCTTTCACACGAGTTTCCCGTGACCTCGGCAAAGACATTTTCCGCCAAGCCTGCCGATATCCAGAAGGCCTGGGTTCTCATCGATGCGGAGGACCTCGTGGTCGGCCGCCTCGCCTCGCTCATCGCCACGCGCCTTCGCGGCAAGCACAAGCCGGGCTTCACGCCCCACGTCGATGATGGCGACAACGTCGTCGTCATCAACGCCGACAAGGTCGCGCTGACCGGCAAGAAGCGCCAGGACAAGCGCTACTACTGGCACACCGGCTATATCGGCGGGATCAAGGAGCGGTCGCCGCGCCAGATCCTGGAAGGCAAGCACCCGGAGCGGGTGCTCGAGAAGGCCGTCGAGCGCATGATCCCGGAAGGTCCGCTCGGCCGCCGGCAGCTCGCCAACCTCTACGTCTATGGCGGTCCGGAGCACAAGCAGCAGGCCCAGCAGCCCGTTGCGCTCGACGTCGCCGCCCTCAACTCCAAGAACAAGCGGATCGACTAAGCATGGCCGACCTTTCGTCCCTCCAGGACCTCGCTCCTGCTTCGTCCGCTCCCGTCGCTCCCGCCTATGTGCAGGAGCTCGACGCGCAGGGCCGCTCCTACGCGACCGGCAAGCGCAAGGACGCCACCGCCCGCGTGTGGGTGAGCCGCGGCACCGGCCGCATCGTCGTCAACGACAAGGATTTCACCGACTACTTCGCCCGCCCGGTGCTGCAGATGATCGTGCGCCAGCCGATCATCGCCGCCAACCGGACCGGCCAGTACGACATCCGCGCGACCGTCGCCGGCGGCGGCCTCTCGGGCCAGGCCGGTGCGCTCCGTCACGGCCTCGCCCAGGCACTGTTCCGCTTCGAGCCGGAACTCCGATCGATCATGAAGAAGGCCGGCTTCCTCACCCGCGACAGCCGCGTGGTCGAGCGAAAGAAGTACGGCAAGCGGAAGGCCCGTCGCAGCTTCCAGTTCTCCAAGCGCTAGGTTTTTCCGGCGCTCAGGGTTTCAAGGGGCGGGCCGCAGGGTCCGCCCCTTTTCGTTTCACAGTTGCCCAACCGGGCTGAAGCCCGGTTGGGGTGTGCGGGCCGCAGGGTCCGCCCCCTTTTCGTTTCACGGGCACCTCACGCCCCGGATGGGATGGTTTCGTCATGGCTGACAGGATCAGGATCGGCGTACTCGGCGCCTCCGGCTACACCGGCGCGGACCTCGTCCGCCTCGCGCTGCGCCACCCCGACATCGAGATCGTGCTGCTGACGGCGAACACCTATGCCGGCAAGCCGATGGCCGAGGTCTTTCCGCATCTCGGCTTCGCGAAGCTGCCGGACCTCGTGACGGTCGAAGCTGCCGACTGGGGTAGCGTCGATGCCGTGTTCTGCGGCCTGCCGCACGGCACCACGCAGGAGATCGCGGCGAAGGTGCTCGGCGAGCACCCGAACCTGAAGTTCATCGACATGTCGGCCGACTTCCGGCTCGACGACGCCGAGACCTATGCGAAGTGGTACGGCCACCCGCACCAGGCGCTTCACCTCCAGCCCGAGGCAGTCTACGGCCTCACCGAGCACTACCGCGAGAAGATCGCCGCCGCGCGCCTCGTCGCCTGCCCCGGCTGCTACCCGACCGCCGCGCTGATGGCGCTGATCCCGCCGGTCGCAGCGGGCCTCGTCGATTCGTCCGACATCATCATCGACGCCAAGAGCGGCATCACCGGCGCCGGCCGCGGTCTCAAGCAGAACATCCTGTTCTCCGAGGCCGGCGAGGGCCTGTCACCCTACTCCGTCGCCTCCCATCGCCACGCGCCCGAGATCGAGCAGGAGCTCGGCAAGGCCGCCGGCAAGGCGCTGATGGTGAACTTCACCCCGCACCTCATCCCGATGAGCCGCGGCGAACTCTGCACGAGCTACGCAAAACTCACCGGCGGCGCGACCGCCGACGATGTCCGCGCCGCGCTCGAAAAACGCTACGCCGACGAGCCGTTCGTGCACGTCCTCAGGAAGGGCGGCATGCCGAAGACGCAGGACGTCC
>JADLGL010000063.1 GCA_020849325.1 Bauldia sp.
ACGCGAATGCGCGCAGGTTCTCACAATGTGCTGCGCAATCGCGCAGGTCCGCGCATCGGCCGCAAAGCCGCCTCTTCGTAAGCGACCGAAATCATTGGCGAAAATGGTGCTGCCGGACAGGATTGAACTGTCGACCTCTCCCTTACCAAGGGAGTGCTCTACCACTGAGCTACGGCAGCGAAACGCCGGGGCGAAGGCCGGCCCGGCGCGGCGGCACTACTGCCATAGCGGCCCCGGCCGTGCAAGGATGTCGGGACGGCGGTGCGACGGGCGTTTCGCCGCCGGGACGAGGCGGGGAGCGGGGATGGTCGAGCGGCGGAAGACCGAGCTCCGGGCGGAGCGCGAGGCTCGTCTCGCCGAAGCCCTCCGCCGCAATCTGCGGCGGCGGAAAGAGGCGGAGGCGGACGCGGAGCGCGACCCCGCGGCCGAGCCCGAAACCGCCGCGACCGATCAGCCGAACCGCCCCGACCACCACGGCCGCTGAACCGGCCCCGCCACGCGGCTCCCCGCAAGCCGCGGAAGCCATGACACCGCGTGTCGCACCCGGTGCCTCAGACGCCGCCGCGGGCTACTGCCAGAACCCCATCTCCGCCAGCGCCGCAACATCCGCCGGGAGCGGCTCGCCGGGCGTGAAGGCGTTCGTCCGGAGGATGAAGGCGATGAGGTTCAGCACCGTCTCGTCCGGCAGCGTGCCGACGGCGCCCGGCGGCATCCGGTCCTTTATGTAGCGGAACAGGCCCGCGATCGAGCCGCCGTAGAAATGCAGGTAGAAATTGGCGCTCCGGAGCGACGGGCCGTCGCCGCCATTGTCCTCGCCGCGCACGTCGACGACGCCGCGGAGCGTGTCGCCATGACAGCGCGAGCAGCCCTCGCGGACATAGGCGATCGCCCCCGCATCGGCCTGCGCGGCGGAAAATGTCGTGGCCGTGCCGATCCGCCCTTCCGGGCGGACGCCGGCGGCGAGCGGCGCGGGCTCGGCGGCGAGCGAGCGCAGCCACGCGATCGTTCCGGCCCGTTCGCCGGCATCCGCGATCCCCGCGAACGTCATCCGCGTTTCGGGCACCGCCGCCTGCGGGTTGGCGAGGAACGCATCGAGCCGCTCATAGGTCCACGTGACGCCGGCAATGCCCAGCGCCGCGAGCGCCGGCGAATAGGCGAAAGCCGGGTCGCCGGCGAGGGGGCGGCCCACCACCTCGTAGAGGTTAGGCCCGAGCCGCCCGGTCATGCCGGGTTCGGCGACGTGGCAGATGAGGCAGGGCGCGGCGAACGCCGCCGCCGCCGCGGCATCGACCGCGCCGATCCGCGCGCGAAGCGCGACGTCCACCGGCAACTCCTCAGCGCCCAGCGCGAGCACGGGATCGGCCGCGACAGGCGCCGGCGGCGTCGCGGGGATCGCCGGCTCGGCCACCGGCGCCGGTGCCGCCTCGGGCGGCGCAGCGGGGATGGCCGCCGCGGGTCCGGCGGGCGCCGGGATCGGCTCCGGCGGGACGGGGGCGGCGGGCTCTGCCGGTGCGGGCGCGGCGGGTTGGGGCACGGCCGGGGCCGGCTCGGCGGGAGGGGCTGGCTCCACGGCCGGGATCGGCGCCGGCGGGACGGGCGGCTCGACCGGCTCGGTGTCGTCGCCGCATGCCGAAAGGAGCACGGCGAGGGCGAGAAGGCCCGGCAGGCGGAAGCGGGACGTCATTGTCTGCGGTGCCCGTTGTCGTTTTCCGGGACCATACACGCTCGGGCCGATCACCACAGCGGCCCTCGCCGCCCCGGCGGGAAGGCCGGTTCCGCAAGTCGGGCCAACCCCACCCGCCCAGGCCCGCCCGGGAGCGTGCGAAGGCCCGGGAGCGTGTGAAGGCCCGGGAGCGTGTGAAGGAACGAGGCCGGTCTCGGCTTTCGTTCTCCCTCCCCCTTGTGGTCCCTCGTGGGGAGGGTTGGGGTGCGGACTTTCGGCCTGCCAGCCAATTCGGCCGAGCCCGGCCAATTTCCGCCGGGCCGGGCACGCAGGCCGCAAGTCCCCCTCCCGGCCTCACCTACAAGGGGGGAAGTGAAGAAAGAGGGTCGGCCGTCCCGTCGGGACCGCCGTGCTCACACGCTCCCTTGCGGGCTGCCCCCGTCCGCCCGTCACTCGTCGCGGGTCAAGGTCAGCACGGCGAATTCGCCATCGAGCTTGATGTCGAACTGCCCCGCCTCGCACACCGCATCGTCGACCTCGAACAGCGTCGCCGTCTCCTTCTCGACGCCGCCTTCCCCGACCGTGCAGTTGAGGACGGCGAGGGCGGCCGTGACGGCGGTCACTTCCGCTTCCGTCGCGTCCACGTGGACGGCGGCCGGATCGACCGGGCCGTCATTGGTGATGCTCAGGATCATGAAGGTGTTGTCGAGCTTGATGTCGAACTGCCCCATCGAGCATGTCGCATCGTCGACCTCGAGCAGCGTGTCGCTCTCCTTCTCGACGGTCGCCTCTCCGAGTTCGCAGCCGATCGCGGCCAGCGCCGCCGTGACCCCGGCGATCTCCTCCGCCGTCGCGACCGCCTCGATCTCCTGGGCCTGAACCAGTGCAGTGCCGCCCATGAGGGCGCACGCCGCCAGCACGGCGGCGGGTTTCCGAATGCGTGCCATCTTTGCTCTCCTCTCGGACACCTCGGGTCCGCGGAGCCTCAACCTGAAAAGCTGAGTTCTGGTTCCATATTTTTGGCGTGACGGGGCGGAAACGGGAGTTCCACGTCTGTTGCCCGCACGTCACATCGCTCCGCCGCGGACCCTGCTACCGTCCCCGCAGATTCGCCTGGGGGCTGGCCGTGACCGTCATCAAACGCATTCTCGTCGCCGCGGCGGCGGCCCTTCTGGCCGCGCCCGCAGCCCTCGCAGCCGATATCGCCCCCGTGGTGGTGCCCGCGCCTCCGGTGGTCGTCGTGCCCGCGCCCGTACCGGTCTTCGACTGGTCCGGCGTCTACGCCGGCACCCGCGGCGCCTACTTCGTCTGCGACGGCCCGTGCTGGATCAACGCCGACGGCCACGCCGGCTACAATTTCACGGCCGGGCGCTTCCTCGCCGGTGTCGAGCTGTCCGCCGGCTACTGGAACAATTTCGGCGCCAGCGGCTGGCTCGCCGGCTTCACGGCGCGGACCGGCGTCGTCTTTGGTCGCGTCCTTGCTTATGCGAAAGCCGGTTTCACGGTGTACGGTCCCCTGCCCGTCGACGACTGGTTCGCGCTCGGCGGAGGCATCGAAGTCGGCCTCGGCCACGCGGTCTCGGTCTTCACCGGCTTCACGGCCGAGCGCTCGATCGATCCGGACGGCATCTTCTTCATGGGCGTCGAGGCCGGCGTGAACGTCCACTTCGGCAACTGATTCGATCCCGGCCTTCCCAGGCTACGGCACCCCGAACGGAATCCCCTCGCCCCGATCGGGGAGAGGCGAACGGAGCGGTCGCTCACGGGACGATCCGAACGCGTCAGGCCGCTACCCCGCCGCCGACTCCTGGAGCGAGCCGCGGAGGACGCCCGGCAGCGCCTCGAGCTCCGCGGCCTCTACGGGGCGTCCGGCGAGGAAACCCTGCAGCTCGTCGCAGCCGCAGCGCAGCAGGAACGCACGCTGCGCCGGCGTCTCGACCCCCTCCGCCGTCACCCGAAGGCCGATCGCGTGCGCGAGGTCGACGATGCCGCGCACCACGGATCGCGCTCCCGGCGACGTCTCGATGTCGGTGAGGAACGAGCGGTCGATCTTGACGCGATGGAGCGAGGCGGACCGCAAATAGCGGAGCGAGGAATAGCCCGTCCCGAAGTCGTCGATCGCGATCCGGAAACCTTCCTCGCGGAGCTGCCGGATGGCGAGGGCCGACTGGTCGTCCTCCGACACGATCACGCTCTCCGTCACCTCGAGTTCGATCCGGTCGATCGGTATGCCGGCGGTGCGGAGGATCGCCATCAGCCGGGCCGGATAATCGCCGTGGCGCAGTTCCGCCGCCGACACGTTGATCGCCACCGGCACCTGCCATGCCGCGATCTTCCGGCACGTCTCGCGCAGCACGAATTCGCCGAGCCGCAGGATCAGCCCGGTCTCCTCCGCCAGCGGGATGAACACCGAGGGCGGCACCTCGCCGCGGAGCGGATGGGACCAGCGGCAGAGCACTTCGGCGCCCGAGACCGCGTTCGACCGCGCCGCGCGCACCGGCTGGAACACGAGCCCGAGCCCGCCGTTCTCGATCGCGGCCCGCAGATCCTCCTCGAGGCGCTGCCGCTCCACCGCGCCGCGCCCGAGCTCGTCGGTGAACAGGCGGAAGAGATTCCGTCCTTCGGCCTTCGCCCGGTAGAGCGCGATGTCCGCCTGCCGCATCAGTTCCGTCGGCGTGACAGCGGTCACGGCCGGGTCCGCCGGCGCGGCGCCGATCGACACGCCCACCGAGACCAGCCCTTCCGGCAGCTGCATCGGCTGGCCGAGCGCCGCGATCAGCCGGTGCGCGAGATCCGACAGCGCCGCCTCGTCGATGGTGTGGACGACGATCGCGAATTCGTCGCCGCCGAGCCGGAACACCTTGTCGTCCGACCGGATGGCGCGGGCGATGCGCGCGCCGGTCTCGCGGATCACGCGGTCGCCGGCCGGGTGGCCGAAGGCGTCGTTGACGTTCTTGAACCGGTCGAGATCGAGGATCAGGAGCGATGCGCCGCGGCTGGCGCCGTCGGGCCGGAGCGTTCGGGTGAGGAGGCGGGTCAGCGCGGCGCGATTGGGGAGGCCCGACATCGTGTCGTGGAGCGCCTGGTGACGGAACTCCTCCTCGCCGTCGACGAGGGCGCGGTAGGAGCGCGCCGCCCGCCCCGCGAGGAGCATGATCAGCACCGTGAACCCGACGAGCGTTGCGGCGAGCCAGGGCGCTGTCTCGCGCAGCATCGTCGCGCCCGGCCGGTCGGGCGTCCAGATCAGGAAGCCTTCGAGCTCCGCGTCGGTGCCGAGCGGATACGCAATCTCGCCGCTCCGCGTGTCGGCCCGCCAGGCAAACCGTGCGCCGGACAGGAGATAGTCGGCCGCGAGCTTCGCGACGAAACTGCCGTCGAGGAAGCGGACGCTGACGAACAGGAATTCGGTGCCCGGCGCCTGCGTGATCGCCGCCGTCGTCGGCACGATCGGCGTCACGCTCACGATTGCGGGCCGCGCCTCCACCACGGCGATGCCGGGATGCACCGGCTCGCCCGCGCGGAACGCCGCGGCAAGCGTCGCGACTGCCGGCGGCACCGCCACCGAAACGCCCGCCCCGGCGCCGGTCCCGTCCGCCATGCCGTAGATCGCGCGATCGCCGTCGTCGAGCACGTACGTCCGGTCGTGGCCGAAATAATCGTACATCCACACGCCGAGATTCTCGTCGATCCAGGCGTAGTCGTAGGCGAGCTTGGTGTTGCGGACGGCGTCGTCCCAGAGGGCGACGCTCTCCTGGTCGTGGACGATGACGTCGGTCTCGGCAGACAGAAGGTGGGCGACGAGCCGCGTCTGGTTCTCGACCGCGACCGCATCGCTCCGCGCCGCCGACCAGATCGTGACGGCCGTCACGGCGCCGAAACCCGCCGCGACCACCGCAAGCGCGAAGAGGCGAACGGGCAGCACGCGCCTGCGACGAAAATCCGGCATGGCTCCGGTCGAACTCCGGCACTGTGATACGCAAAGCCCGGCCCGCGCCATCGGCCGATGGAGTCCCCGCCTTCTATCCTCCGCCGGGAAAACTAACGCAGGGTTGAGAAAGCCGGCGCACTGGGAGGCATCACGGGGATTGCCTCGCGGCGGCGCGCGGACCGAGCGTCGCGCCCCGAACGGCTACGCGGCGTGGTGCGTCGCGCCTTCCGTCAGCACGCCGTAGAGGAGCGCCGGGTCCGGCGCGGTGCGGAGACGGGTCGCAACGCCCGGCTCGCGCAGGATGCGCGCGATGCGGGCGAGCGCCTTGAGGTGATCCGCGCCGGCGTTTTCGGGCGCGAGGAGCAGGAACAGGAGGTCGACCGGCTGATCGTCGAGCGCCTCGAAGTCGATCGGCTTCGCGACCCGGGCGAACACGCCGTGGATCTGCGCGAGGCCGGCGAGCTTTCCGTGCGGGATCGCGATGCCGCCACCGACGCCGGTCGAGCCGAGCTTCTCGCGCTGCAGGAGCGTGTCGAAGATCGTCCGCTCGTCGAGGCCGGTGATCTCCGCGCCCTTCTGCGCCAGTTCCTGGATCGCCTGCTTCTTGCTGTTCGCCTTCATCGAAGGAATGACGGAATCGGGACGAATGAGGTCACCCAGGTCCATGATCTTTCCTTCGTTGGATCAGCGACCGGCCGGCCCGCCGGGCCGGCACGGGATGAGCGCGATCTGCCGGGTCCGGACCGGCGTCATGCCGGCAACGAACGGAGCGGCGGACGAAAGCATGCCTTCGCCCGGTAACGGCTGACGCTCGAAAATGATCCTCGGCCTTTCATCGATTCGACCGGCATTCGAGGGGCGACATCGCTCGCTCTCTGGCTCTGCTGCCGCCGCGACCCGGAGACCGCGACCCGGTCCATCCAACGACGGGGCCGACGCCCGTCCGTTTCACCGGCCTTCTAGGGAAGGCGCGGGCCGAAGTCAATGTTTGGCGAAAATGTGAACAGAATCAGATATTTGCGTGGCGGTCGCGGCGGCGGTTGACGGAGGAGGGGATGTGCATCGCCTCGCGGTACTTCGCGACCGTGCGGCGGGCGATGTCGATGCCCTGGGTGCGCAGGAGCTTCACGATCGTGTCGTCGGAAAGGGCGGTGTCGGTCTCGCCGTCGATGAGCGTGCGGATGTGGTGCCGCACCGCCTCGGCCGAATGCGCCTCGCCGCCGCCGGAGGCCGGGATCGAGGAGGTGAAGAAGTATTTCAGCTCGAAGATGCCGCGGTGGGTCGCCATGTACTTGTTCGACGTCACGCGACTGACGGTCGATTCGTGCATCGAGATCGCGTCGGCCACGGCCTTGAGGTTCAGTGGCCGCAGATGCGCCACGCCATGGGCGAGGAAGCCGTCCTGCTGGCGGACGATCTCGGCCGCGACCTTCAGGATCGTCCGGGCGCGGCGGTCGAGGCTGTCGACCAGCCATTTCGCGGTCTGGAACCGCTCGGCGAGGAAGGCGCGGTCGGTGTCCTTCTTCGACGCGCCCGACACCGTCGCGTAATAGCTGTGGTTGACGAGGAGGCGCGGCAGCGTCTCGTTGTTGAGTTCGATCCGCCAGTCGCCGTCCGGCCCCGGCGTCACCATCACGTCCGGGATCAGCGTCTGGATCGGCGCGTGGTCGAAACCCGCGCCGGGCTTCGGGTTGAGGAGCCGCAGCTCCGCCAGCATGTCCGACAGGTCGCTCTCGTCCACCCCGCACAGCCGGCGGAGTCCGCCATAGTCGCGCCGTGCGACGAGATCGAGATTGGAGAGGAGCGCCGCCATCGCCGGGTCGAGGCGGTTCCGCTCGCGCAGCTGGATCGCGAGGCATTCGGCAAGGTTCGCCGCAAAGACGCCGGTTGGCTCGAAGGTCTTGAGGAGCGCCAGCGTCCGGTCGACGAGCGCGGCCGAGGCGCCGAGGCGGCGGGCGAGCTCGCCCGTATCGGTGCGGAGATAGCCCGCTTCGTCGAGCTCGGCGATCAGCGACACGCCGACGAGCCGTACGGCCGGATCGCTGGTGGCGAGCCCGAGCTGCTCGGTGAGGAATTCCGGCAGGGTTTTGCCGGCGGCGACGAAGGCTTCCAGATTGTAGTCGTCGGACGAAACCGGGTTCCGGCTCGGCGCCTGCGCCCAGCTCTCGGCCGGCAGCGCCGGCGGCGCTTCGGGCGTCGCGCGCGGGTTGTCGTCCTGGAAGACGTTGGAGAGGTCGGAATCGAGCGTCTCGGCCACGGTCTGCGACGCCGAGGCGAACCCGGTATCGACCGAGGTGTCCTCGCCGCCGCCCCCGTCGTCCGCATCGCCCGAGAAAGCGGCACCGTCGTCGCCGCCCCGTTCGTCGGCGGGTCCCGGACTGCCGTCCTCGGCATCGACACGCTCGAGGAGCGGATTGCGCTCGAGCTCGGCGTCGACATAGGCGGCAAGATCGAGGCTCGACAGCTGCAGCAGCTTGATCGCCTGCATCAGCTGCGGGGTCATGACCAGGGATTGGCTTTGCCGAAGCTCCGGTCTGAGGGAAATGGCCATGAACGCGACGCGACCCGTTTTGGTCCGGTTTTTGCTTGTCCTTCTTGTTAGCGCAGCTTCATCACCCGATCAAAGGGTGAATTCCTCGCCGAGGTAAAGACGCCGCACGTCCTCGTTGGCGATGATGTCGTCGGGGCGTCCTTCCATCAGCACGCGGCCGGTGTGGATGATGTAGGCGCGATCGACCAGGCCCAGCGTCTCCCGGACATTGTGGTCGGTGATGAGGACGCCGATGCCGCGCTGCGTCAGGTGGCGCACCAGCGCGTGGATGTCGCCCACCGCGATCGGATCGATGCCGGCGAACGGTTCGTCCAGCAGCATGAAGGCCGGCCTTCCGGCGATGGCGCGGGCGATCTCGCACCGCCGCCGTTCGCCGCCCGACAGCGCCCGCGCCGGAGATTTCCGCAGGTGCGCAATGTGGAACTCCTCGAGCAGCGCATCGAGTTGGTCCTCGCGCCGGCGCCTGTCCTTCTCGACGAGTTCGAGGATGGCGCGGATGTTCTGCTCGACGGTGAGGCCGCGGAAGATCGACGCCTCCTGCGGCAGGTAGCCGATGCCGAGCCGGGCCCGCCGGTACATCGGCAGCTTCGTGATCGGGTGGCCGTCGAGGTCGATCGTGCCGGCATCGGCCCGGATCAGCCCGGTGATGAGATAGAAGACGGTCGTCTTGCCGGCGCCGTTCGGGCCGAGCAGCCCCACCGCCTCGCCGCGGGCGACCGCGACGGACACGTCGTCGACCACCCGGTTCGCCCGAAAGCTCTTGCCCAGATTATGGGCAACCAGCCAGCCGGCGCCGCCGGCGTCGGGATGGATCTCCGAGGGCGTGCGCGGCGTGTGGAAATGCTCGGGGAGCGCCGTCACGCCGCGCTCCGGCTTGCGGACGTGGGCAATCGAACGCCGTGGAGTCTTTGCCTCTCCCCGGCGGCGAGAGGTCGGATCGAGGCGCGCGGCGGATCGGTCCGGGTGGGGGGGGACCACCCTCTCGTTCGGGCACTCACCCTCGCGGCGGTCGCGGTCAATTCCGCTGTCCGGGCGTGATCACGGTCTGCACGCGGCCCGTGTTCGGCGCTTCCAGCCGCCAGACCCCCGTAGCGAGTTCCACGGTGAAGACGTCGCCGTTCATCTCGTTGTTGCCGTCGGACAGCCGGACGTTGCCGGTCATGGTGATGATCTGCCGCGTATTGTCCATCACCGCGCTTGCGGCACTCGCGCGCTGGGCGCCGGAGACGATGGTCACATTGCCCGTCGCCTCCAGCCGGGCGAAGCTGTTCTGCGATCCCTGCGGCACGACGATCCGGAGCGTATCGGCGTCGATCCGCATCTCCCCGCGCCGCGCGACGACCGACCCCGAGAACACGAACACCTGCGCCCCGTCGACGGTCGTCCGCTCGAGCGTCTGCGAGCGGATGTCGAGGGGGTCGGTGTTGTCGGCGAGTATGCCGTCGAACATCGGCGTCGTCCCCTGCGGCAGGGCCGCCGCGGCAGAGAGGGCGACGAGGAGGGCGAGCGCCGCCCGGAACGCGGACGGCCTCACGGCGTGCCTCCCATGTCGATCACCGCGTGGACGCCGCCGCCGACCGTCATCCGGTCGGGCGTCATGTCGAGCGTGTTGCCCTCGATGAGCACGCCGTCGGCACGGAGGACGAAGGGCCGGTCGGTCCTGAGCGTCCCCGCCGCGACGTCGACCGCGAGCGTTTCCATCGTGGCGTCGATGCCGGTGTCGAGCGTCATCGTCAGCCCGCCGGCGAGGAGCATCCGGCCCGCCCGCGTGTCGTAGTCGCCGAAGGGCGCCGTGAAGGCGGCGACGACCCCGCCCGGCAGTTCGAACGTCGCCCGCACGCCCTCGAGCGTCAGGATGTCCGGCATGTTGTTCCGCTGCGTCGCGCGGTCGGCGGCAACGTCATAGGCCTCGCCGCCCGCCTGGTAGCCGGTGAGCTGCGGCCGTTCGATCACGGTCGCGTCGCCGGCGAAGACGATGTCGTCGTAATTGGCTTCCGGCCCGCCGGCCGGAGCGCCGCTCCGCGTCAGGACGAGGAATCCGGCCACGGCCGCGACCGCGAGCACCGGCAGGGCGATGCGGAGGATCGACACGCGCCGCGAATGCCGCGCCGCTGCCGGAAAGCCGTCGGCGGCGTTGCGCGGCGCAACCTCGATCCGCCCGCTCGAGCGCTCCTCGCGCCGCACCGGCCGGCGCGGCTCCGGCTGCGACTTCGCGATGGGCGGGTTCTGCGTCACGGGACTCGCGGCTCCGGGCACGGCGCCCGTCAGACGTGGGCGAAAATGTCTTCGTCCGGCCATCCGGCGAGATCAAGGCGGGCCCGCGTGGGCAGGAAGGCGAAGCACGCCTCGGCGAGATCGCGCCGGCCGTCGCGGTCGAGCCGCCGGTCGAGTTCCGCCTTCAGCTGGTGGAGATAGAGGACATCGGACGCCGCGTACGCCACTTGCGCCTCCGACAGCGTCGCCGCCGCCCAGTCGGAGCTCTGCTGCTGCTTCGACATGTCGATGTCGAGATACTCGCGGACGAGGTCCTTCAGCCCGTGCCGGTCGGTGTAGGTCCGCACCAGCCGCGAGGCGATCTTGGTGCAGAAGATCGACGCCGTCATCACGCCGAACGTCCTGTAGAGAAGCGCCACGTCGAACCGGGCGAAGTGAAAGATCTTCGGCCGTGCCGGGTCGGCGAGGAGTTTCAGGAGGTTCGGCGCCGGCGCCGGCTCCTTCGCGATCTGCACGATGTCGACCGTGCCGTCGCCCGGCGAAAGCTGCACGAGGCAGAGCCGGTCGCGATGCGGGTTGAGCCCGAGCGCCTCGGTGTCGATGGCGACCGCGCCGGTATAGGCGGCAAGGTCCGGCAGGTCGTTCTGGTGGATGCGGATGGTCATGTCATCCGACTCTCACCCGCGCCGGGCGGTGTCAATCGGCGGCAGGGGCGCTTTCGGAGCTTCCGCCTTGTCTGGAGCGTTTACGAAGGCAGGGCCCGCGTTGTCCCCGCGCGCCGTTCGGCGCCATCCATGCTGCATGGGAACATGGCGGGAACGCGATCCGCGTTCTATATCCGGATCGTGCGCCCCGAAGACCTCCTCTGTCCCGGCCCGAGCGGCCTCCATTCGCCTCTGGGGGATTTCCACATCGACCCCACGCGCCCGGTGCCGCGGGCGCTGATCACGCACGGCCACTCCGACCATGCCCGTCCCGGCCACGCGTCGGTCCTCGCGACGGCGGAGACGATCGCGGTCATGGAGACGCGCATGGGCGACGCCTTTTCCGGCACACGCCAGGCGGCGGCGTTGGGCGAGACGATCACGATCAACGGCGTCCGCGTCACCTTCCGGCCGGCCGGCCACGTCCTCGGCTCGGCCCAGATCGTCGTGGAGGCGAACGGCCTCCGAATGGTCGCTTCGGGCGACTACAAGCGCCAGAGCGATCCCACCTGCGCCGGCTTCGAACTGGTGCCGTGCGATGTCTTCATCACCGAGGCGACGTTCGGCCTCCCGGTCTTCCACCATCCCGAGGCAACGGGCGAAATCCGCCGCCTGATCGCCTCGACCGGCCAGTTTCCCGAGCGCACGCATTTCGTCGGCGCCTACTCGCTCGGCAAGGCGCAGCGGGTGATCCGGCTCCTCCGCGATGCCGGCTACGACCGTCCCGTCTACATCCACGGCGCGCTCGAAAGCCTGTGCCGGCTTTACGAAGCGCGCGGCGTCGCCCTCGGCGACATCCGCCCGGCTACGGACGATAGCCTGAGCCGCGACGCGTTCGCCGGCGCCATCGTCGTGGCGCCGCCGGGCGCCTTCGAGGGCCGCTGGGCCCGGCGTTTCGCCGAGCCGCTCGTCGGCTTCGCGTCGGGCTGGATGAGCATCCGACAGCGCGCAAAGCAGGGCGGTGTCGAGCTGCCGCTCGTCATCTCCGACCACGGCGACTGGGACGAACTCACCGCCACCATCCGCGAGACCGGCGCCGGCGAGGTGTGGGTGACGCACGGCCGCGAGGAGGCGCTCGTGCGCTGGTGCCAGCTCAACGGCATCGCCGCGAGGCCGCTCCACATCGTCGGCTATGACGACGAGGAGGCGGAGGCGACTTGAAGCGCTTCGCCGAACTCCTCGACCGCCTCGTCCTGACGCCGCAGCGGAACGCCAAGCTCCGCCTGATGCGGGACTATCTTGCCGACACGCCGGACCCGGATCGCGGCTACGCCCTCGCCGCACTCACCGGCGATCTCGTGGTCAATTCGGTCAAGCCGGGCACGCTCCGCGCCCTCATCGGCGAGCGCCTCGACGAGGTGCTCTTCTACTACTCCTACGATTATGTCGGCGATCTCGCCGAGACGATCGCGCTTGCCTGGCCCGAACCCGGCACCGCCGATGTCGCGCCACCGCTCGCCGCCCCGCTGCCGAGACCCGCCGGCGCGGGGAAGTCGCGCGGCTACCCGAAAGACCGCGAGCGCGCCCGCCTGAAGGACGTCGCAACCACCCTGTCGCTCCCCTTCGACGACCTGCCCGAGATGCCGTCTCACCGGCGCAGCACGAAATCTCCCCCGCGCCCCGCGGAGGAGACGGAGGGTGAGGGGGCTCGCGCCCGCGAGGGACGACGGACCGCCTCCAGCTCGGAAGAGGAGACCGGACCGCCGGCGTCGGCCCCACCGACCTATCCCCGTCCGCCGAAGGAAAACGACGCGGCTCATTCTCCCGACCCCAGCGACCCCTTCGGCTGGGCCCTCGCCTCCGAGAACACCGCCACGCCGAGCCACGCCCATGGCTGGCGCCAGACGCCCGGCATCGGCCACAACGCGCCGCCCCTCACGCTCTCGGACGTCGTCGAGACCCTTCAGCGCACGTCGAAACTCGAAGCGCCGCGGGTCCTCGCCGGCTGGCTCGATCAGCTCGACTCCACCGGCCGCTGGGGCCTCGTCAAGCTCGTCGGCGGTGCGCTCCGCGTCGGCGTCTCGGCCCGGCTTGCAAAGCAGGCGCTCGCCGATCTCGGCGGGAAGGAGGTCAACGAGATCGAGGAGGTCTGGCACGGCGTCACGCCGCCCTACCGGCCGCTCTTCGCCTGGATCGAGGGGCGGGCCGAGCGGCCGGAATCCCGGATCCGCGCGCCGTTCCGCCCCGTCATGCTCTCCCACGCCATCGCCGATGGCGAGGTGGCGGCGATCACTCCGGAGGCGTATGCCGCCGAGTGGAAGTGGGACGGCATCCGCGTCCAGGCCGTCGTCGAGGGCCTCGCGAAGCGGCTCTACTCCCGCACCGGCGAAGACATCTCCTCGGGCTTCCCCGATCTTGTGCATTCGCTCGATTTCCAGGGCGCCATCGATGGCGAGCTCCTCGTCGGCGGCCACACGATGGAAGGCTTTCGCCTCGGCTCGTTCGGCGATCTCCAGCAGCGCCTGAACCGGAAAGTCGTCACCGAGGACGTCGCGCGGCGCTTCCCCGCCTTCATCCGCGCCTACGATGTCCTCGTTGCCGGCGGCGAGGACCTCCGTCGACTGCCGTTCCGCGAGCGGCGCGCGCGGCTCGAACGGCTCGTCGCCGGCTCGCGCTCCCAGCGCCTCGACCTCTCGCCGCTCGTCCCGTTCGCCGATGCGGACGACCTCGCCCGGCTCCGCGCCGAGCCGCCGGCCGCCGTGGTCGAAGGGCTGATGCTGAAGCGCTGGGACTCGGTCTACGAGCCCGGCCGGCCGAAAGGGCCGTGGTTCAAGTGGAAGCGCGACCCGCACGTCGTCGACGCGGTTCTGATGTACGCCCAGCGCGGCCACGGAAAACGCTCGTCCTACTACTCCGACTACACTTTTGGCGTCTGGACCGACGGCGAGACCGGCCCCGAACTGGTGCCCGTGGGAAAAGCCTATTTCGGCTTCACCGACGAGGAGCTGACCGAGATCGACCGCTTCGTCCGCAACAACACCGTCGCCCGCTTCGGCCCGGTGCGCGAGGTGGTGCACCAGCCGGATGCGGGGCTCGTCTTCGAGGTGGCGTTCGAAGGCCTCAACCGCTCGACCCGCCACCGCTCCGGCGTCGCCATGCGCTTCCCGCGCATCGCCCGCCTCCGCTGGGACAAGCCGCCCGCCGAGGCCGATCGGCTCGAAACCCTCGAAGCGCTGCTGAGGGGTTGAGAACCGCGCCGGACTGGCCTTTATGGCCGCCATGGACGAGACCAGAACCGCCCCCGACCCGCAGGAAGCCGAGCGCCTCGAGGCGGGCCGCCTCCTCTTCGCCCATCCGTGGAGCTTCGTGATGGGCGTGGCGAAGCCCGAGCAGCTGCCGCCGGTGGGCGGCATCGAGGTCGCCTTCGCCGGCCGGTCGAACGTCGGAAAATCGTCGCTCATCAACGCGCTGACCGGGCAGGGCGGTCTCGCCCGCACCTCGAACACGCCCGGCCGGACGCGCGAGCTCAACCTCTTCGCCGCTTCCCCCGAGCTCACGCTCGTCGATATGCCCGGCTACGGCTATGCGGCGGCGGGGAAGGCGCTCGCCGAGGCCTGGACGAAGCTCGTCTTCGCCTATCTCCGCGGCCGCCCCAACCTTCGGCGCGCCTATGTGCTGGTCGATTCCCGCCACGGCCTCAAGCCGAACGACCTCGACGTGATGAAGCTCCTCGATCGCGCCGCGGTGTCGTATCAGGTCGTCCTGACCAAGGCCGACAAGCCGAAGGCGGCCGAGCTCGCGACCGTGATGCGCACCGTCGCCGCCGCGCTGAAACTCCGCGCCGCGGCCCATCCCGAGGTGATCCTCACCTCGTCCGAAACCGGCCTCGGCATTCCGCTCCTCCGCGCCGAGATCGCCGCGCTCCGTCCCGGCGGGGATTGACCGCCGGCGCAGAACGAAAGGCCCACCGGACGGCCGTCGGCCGCCGCGGTGGGCGAGACGCAGGGGACGGGGGAGGGCCCGCCCTCTCCCGAAGGAGAGGGCGGGTGGAGCCGCTAGTTGGCGGCGACCGCCTCGGGGAGGGCGAACACGTACAGCGTCGAGCCCGACCGCCGGTAGCGGTTGGCATCGTCCGCCGGCGCGTCCGCCGCGACCGCCGTATTGGCTGCCGCCGACGAGGCGATGATGGCGAGGTACTGCCTGCCATCCGGGCCGATATAGGAGATCGGCGACTGGTTGAACCGCGAACCGGTGCGGAACTCCCACACCTCTTCGCCGTTCGTCGCGTTGTAGGCCCGCATGACGCCTTCGTCGGTGCCCGCCTGGAAAAGGAGGTCCGTTGCCGTCGCCATGATCGGCATGAGGTTGTTGAACTGGTTGGTGACCTTCCACACCGTCCGGCCCTCGGTCGGCGAGTTCGCCTGAAGGGTCGTCTGGTAGGTGATCACTTCCCCGCCGAACGTCCGGCGCACGGCCGCGCCGGCCTGACGCTGCAGCGTGTAGCCTTCACCGGGCGTGTAGTCCTGGGTGAAGACGACCATCGTGCGGCAGTCGGTCGTGGTCGTGGTGTACAGAAGGCCCGTCCGCGGCGACCAGGCGTCGTTCTGCCAGTTGCGGGCGTTGGTGCCGGGGCACCAGTCGACCTCGGTCCCGGTGTAGTCGGCAACCGTCGTGCCGTCGGCGCGGCGGCCCGGATCGGCGTCGGTGTAGCGCCGGCGATCCTCGACGTCCGTGAACGGCCATTTGTCCATCATGTAGGCCGGCCGGCCGGTCGCGAGGTTCACGTCACCGCGGTAGTCGGCGTATTCGAACATCCACGGGTTGTTGACGATTTCGCCAGTCGCGCGGTCCCAGACGTAGAAGTAGCCCGAACGCGAGGCTTTCACCGCCGTCTGGCGCATCACGCCGTTGAACTCGAGGTCGATGAGCGGCGTGATCAGCGGCTCGTCGAGGTCCCACGGGTCGGCCGGGGTGATGTTGTATGCCCACACCAGTTCGCCGGTGGTGGCGTTGCGCGCCATCTGCGAGGCGCACCAGTTGTTGCGGTAGTCGACGAGGCCGCCGTTTTCGTCGAGCGTGACGATGCCCCACTCGCGGCGATAGTCCGGGTTCCACGGACCGCAATTGCCCGTCGAGTAGTAGAAGATGTCGAGGGCCGGATCCCAGGTGAAGTAGCCCCACACCGTGCCGCCGCCGCGACGCCAGCTGTCGCCGTACCAGGTCGACAGCGAATCGCGGTCGTCGGCGTAGAACGGGGTGTAGTTCGGCCCGATGCCGACCTCGTTGTTGGGGCCCATGTTGTACATGACCCACTGGAGGTTGCCGGTGTTGATGTCGAACGCCTGCACCTTGCCGCGGACGCCGCGCTCGCCACCGGCATTGCCGGCGATGAGAAGGTCATTGGCGACGACCATGTTGCCGACCGTCGTCTCACCGATCGACAGGTCCGCACCGACCGTGCGCCACAGCGCCTCGCCGGTCGTGGCATCGAGGGCGAAGAACTGGCCGTCGAGCGTGTTGAAGAAAATCTTCCCTTCGGCGTAGTTGAGGCCGCGGGTCTGGGCGCCGCAGCAGCCCTGACGGGTCGCTTCCTCGACGTTCATGTCGGGGCGGAATTCCCAGATGATGACGCCGTCGCGCGTCAGGTCGAGGGCGTAGACGTAGTTGGGCTTCGGCGAGGCGATGTACATCGTGTCGCCGATGACGAGCGGCGAAGCCTCGTGCGAATCGAGAATGCCGACCTGCCACGTCCAGGCGATCTGGAGCTGATCGACATTGTCGAGCGTGATCTGGTCGAGCGTCGAGTAGTTCCAGCCATTGTAGGTGATCGAAGGCATCACGACGTTGCCGGGGTCAGCGACCAGAG
>JADLGL010000064.1 GCA_020849325.1 Bauldia sp.
CGGGCGATCCCTCAGAGCCTGCGCGAATCCACTAATTGCGGGCCGGCGCCGCCGGATGCGAGGCGCGTTCGGCTTCTTCGCGGGCTTTCCGGCGGGGATAGGTGAGGAAGCGCCAGGCGTAGACGGCGACGCACACCACGACGATCGCGATCGTGATCGGGCCCATCAGGTCGCCGACGATGCCCGACCGGCTCCCGAGCCAGTAGCCGGCCAGCATCAGCGCCGCCGACCACACCAGCGAGCCGATGAACGAATAGAAGAGGAACGTGCCCCAGCGCATTCCGGCAAGGCCGGCGGGGATCGAGATGACCGAGCGGATCGCGGGGACCAGGCGGCCCAGGAGAACGGCGACGTAGCCGCGGCGGCGGAACCAGTCGTCGGCGCGATCGATGTCGGTCTGCGTGAGGGTGAAGACGCGGCCGAAGCGGTCGGCCCAGCGGCGGAGCCGCGCTTCGCCGAACCACTTTGCGATGATGAAGTAGATCGTCGCGCCCGCGAGCGAGCCGAACGCGCCGGCAAGGACGATGGGCACGATCGGCAGATCGCCCCGCGCCGCGGCGTAGCCCGCCAGCGGCATGATCACCTCCGACGGGAGCGGCGGGAAGACGTTCTCGATGAACATCAGCGCCGCGACGCCGAAGACGCCGGCGTTTTCGATGAACTGCTGGATGACGTCGTTCATGCCGCCTCGAAAAAGGGTGCGGTCGCGGCGGGAGGCCGGACGATCGCTTCTAGACGATGATCCGGAACATGGTGTCCGGTTCCCCCAAAAAGAACGTGCATCATCGGGAAGCATGCGTCGCGGCTTCGCCCGCAACATGGGTTTGCACCGGGCCCGTCCCGCCTCGGTTCAAGGCGCCGTCGGGGGCGGCGCTTCCGTCCGATGCGGCGCGACCGGGCCGGCACCCGCCGTCGTCGGCGCGTCGAGGACGCCGTAGGCGATTCTCCCGTCCGATACGAAGCGGCCTTCGATCGTCTTGCCGGGGTCGATGAACTGCACGCCCGTCACGCGACCGGCGTCCGCGAGGGCCGCCATCACGTGGCTCCGTTCGCCGTCGACGGAATGGTCGATGCGGTGCGTCGGCTGGAAGGTGAGCCGGGTCAGGCCGAAGCCGAGGTCCTCCGACGCCGTGCCGGCCCAGAGGCAGCGCTCATCCGGGTCGACCTCGGTCCCCGTCGTCCACAGCCGCATGTCGCTGAGGCGGACGATCATGTCGCGCGGCGCCGCCCAGAAGCGCACGTGATTGCGCTTCCGCGGGCTGTGGCCGATCGGCTGCTGGAAGCCGTGATCCTGCCGCCGGCCGAACAGGATCAGCGGGCTGAACGGGGCGTCGGGATAGGGCCGGTTGAGGACGAAGCAGGTGGCGACGCGGATTGCGGTGCGGAGCGTGAGGCGCTGCGCCTCGATCCAGCCGGCGGCACGGAAGGCGGCGCGGAGGTCGTTGGCGGTGCCGGAAAGGACGATGTTCACCGGGTCGGCGGGGAGGCCGTCGGTCGAGAAGGCGCGGCCGGGAATCCGCCCGCTGCGCGTCGCCACGACGACGGCGTGCACCAGCGCGGGCAGGATGAGATAGGCGAACGCCGCATAGACGCAGACGAGGCCGACGAAGAGCCCCCAGCGGCGCGAATCCTCGTACGCCCGGTCGGCGATCAGGAAGAGGACGACCGCACCGCCGACCAGGACGACGACGCGGAACAGGGTGCGGAGAAGCGCCCCGAGAAGGTGGCTCGTAAACACTGCTGCCGTTTCATCACGGCGCGATGAAGGACGCAACCGCGTCCAAGCTGGCCTTGCCCCGCCCCGGCGACTACGATGCCGGGCCGCCGCGGGATGTTGCGCCGTTTGGGCGCGCCGGCGATCGGAAGGGCCGATGACCGTCCTCCTCCGCACCAGGATCGCGGTGACCGCAGCGCCGCTCGACGTCGCCGCCGAGCTCGGGGGACTCCGCCGGGGCCTTGGCGACATCGGCGCCATGGTGAGCTTCGTCGGCACCTGCCGATCCGAGGGCGGCCGCCTCGCCGGCCTCGAGCTCGAACACTACCCCGGCATGGCCGAAGCCGAATTTGCGCGCATCGTGCAGGAGGCCGGCGAGCGCTGGCCGATCATCGCGATGGCGGTGGTCCACCGCACCGGCCGCGTGCTCGCCGGGGAGGACATCGTCGTCGTCGCGGCGCTGTCGGACCATCGCGCCGCCGCCTTCGCCGCGACGGAATTCGCGATGGATTTCCTGAAGACCAGCGCCCCGTTCTGGAAGAAGGAGATCGCAGCCGACGGATCGGCGCGCCGCTGGGTGGCGGCGAAGGCCGCAGACGACGCCGCCGTCGAGCGGTGGACCGCGGCGGACCGGGCGACCGGGGACGCTCAGTAGCCTTCGACCGCGACGGCCTTCATCAGCGCCGTCACCGGATCGCCGACGCGGATGCCGAGGTCGTCGATCGCATCCTCCGTGACGCGGGAGAGAATGGCGCTGCCGCCGGCATCGAGACGGACGAGGACTTCGCCATCGCCGCGCCGGGTGATCTCCTGCACGACGGCCGGCAGGCGATTTCGAAACGAGAGGCGTCCGGGTTCGCCGACCGCAAGGGCGACGTCGCGCGCGTGAATCCGGACGCGGAGCGGCGTACCCGGCGGGGCGTCGACCGGCGGCACGGCCAGCTCGCCGGCGGCGTGGCGGAGCAGCGTCGGGCGACCGGGCATCGTCCGCTCCACATTGGCCACGAGAATGACGCCCTCGTCCCGCGGCGCGAGCGACGGCAGCCGGAGGCCCGCGACGATCTCGGCCGCCGGCCCCGCGGCGGCGACGCGCCCGGCCTCGAGAACCACCACCGTGTCCGCGAGCCGGGCGATCTCCTCGATGGCATGGCTGATGTAGAGGATCGGCACCCGCATCTCGCGCTTCAGCCGGTCGAGATAGGGGAGGATTTCCGCCCGCCGCGGCAGGTCGATCGCCGCGAGCGGCTCGTCGAGGATGAGGGCGCGCGGCTCCATCAGGAGCGCGCGGCCGATGGCGATGCGCTGCTGCTCGCCGCCCGAAAGCATCCGCGGTCGCCGGTCGAGGAGGGTTTCGATCCCGAGGAGTTCCACGATCGCCGCCATGTTCGCCGGCGCGCGGCGCGGCAGGAAGCGGCGCCCGAACAGAAGGTTCTCGCGCACCGACAGATGCGGAAACAGCCGCCCCTCCTGGAACACGACGCCGATCCGCCGCCGTCGCGCCGGCACCATCGTGCCGGCAGCCGTGTCGAGAAGCACCTCGCCGTCCAGCACCACGCGCCCGGCCTTCGGGCGAACCAGCCCCGAGACGATGCCGGCGAGCGTCGTCTTCCCCGCACCCGACCGCCCGAAAAGCGCCGTCACCCCGCCACCCGCGGCGAAGGCGACGTCGAGCGTGAAACCGGCGACCTCGTGACGGGCGGAAACCTCCAGCATCACAGCCCCGCCACCCGTCGCCGCGCGCGCTGGGCGAGGATTTCCGATGCCACCAGGGCGCCCACGGCGACGATGATCGCGATGACCGTCAGCCGGATTGCGCCGCCTTCACCGCCCGGCACCTGGAGGAGCGTGTAGATCTCGGCCGGCAACGTCCGCGTCTCGCCGGGGATGTTGGAGACGAAGGTGATGGTGGCGCCGAACTCGCCGATCGCCTTGGCGAAGCCGAGCACCGCGCCCGCGATCACCCCCGGCAGCGCGAGGGGCAGCGTCACGAGGAAGAACGTCGCGATCCGCCCGGCGCCGAGCGTTCCCGCCGCCTGTTCGAGCCGCGGATCGACCGCCTCGATGGCGAGCCGGATGGCGCGGACCATCAGCGGAAAGCCCATCACGCCCGCGGCGAGCGCCGCGCCCGTCCAGCGGAATGCCAGCACGATGCCGAACGTGCTCTCGAGGAACTCGCCGATCGGACCGCGCCGGCCGAACAGGATCAGAAGAATGTAGCCCGTCACCACCGGTGGCAGCACCAGCGGCAGGTGGACGAGGACGTTGAGCGCCGTCCTGCCGAAGAATTCTCCGCGGGCGAGCGCGAGGCCGGCAAGAATGCCGAATGGCAGGCTGGCGAGCGTGGCGACGCCGGCGACGCGGAGGCTGAGCTCGACGGCCTCCCACTCGGCCGGCGTCAGTCCGAACACCCCTCGCTCTAGGGCGCCGCCGGGCAGGCGACCGCGGGAGCAACCGTCCCGTCGGCGGCGAGGACGACGAAGCCCTGCGCGAGGAAGAGGCATTGTGCCGTGACCCCGCGGAGATATTCGAGGAAGGCGGCGGCGTCGGGATTCGTCGTCCCCGCAATGAGCGCCATCGGATAGACGATCGGCGGGTGCGTTTCCTCGGGGAATGCGCCGATCGCGATCACCGCGGGGTCCGCGACGTCGTCCGTGGCGTACACGATCCCGAGCGGCGCCTCGCCCCGCGAGACGAGCGCGAGCGCGGCACGGACGTTCTCGGCCTCGGCGAGCCTGTCGGCCACGCCCGCCCAGAGGCCGAGCGTTTCGAGCGCCGCTTTCGCATAGCGGCCGGCCGGAACCGCGGCCGTATCGGCGACCGCGAGGCGGCCGGTGCCGAGAAGCCCGGCGAGGTCGAGAGCCGGCGTGATCTCGACGGGCGGCGTGCCCACCGGAGCCACGAGAACGAGGCTGTTGCGGAGGAGCTCGGACCGCGTCGTGGCGTCGATGAGGTTCCGCTCGGCGAGGTAGTTCATCCAGTCGAGGTCGGCCGACATGAACACCTGCGCCGGCGCTCCCTGCTCGATCTGCCGCGCCAGCGCCGACGACGCGGCGTAGGAGATGACGGCCGTTCCGCCCGCCTCGGTCTGCCAGGCCGCCGCGATCGTATCGAGCGCCGTCTGGAGGCTCGCCGCCGCAAAAACCGTCACCGGCTCGGCAACCGCCGGAGCCGAAACGACCGGAACCGCCACCGCCAGCCCGAAGCCGACGGCAAACGCGCGCAATGTCCTGTGCGGCATGTGCCCCTCAACGTTATGTTCGAATGAACATATCCGTCGCGGGGAGGTCAGGCAAGCTGCTGATGGCCGGGGAGGCCAGGGTGCGGCGACGGGACACGCGAGGGATCACGTCGAGCCGGCTGCGCTGGTTCAGGGCGAGGTCCACGAATGGCCAGGCCGGCCATAGTAGAAGCCGTTGGCGAAATCGGCCTCCGGAACCGCCGCAAGGAGCTCGGCGAAGCCTTCGTCCTCGGCCAGATCGCCGTCGACGACGCGCCGGAAGATCGAGGAGACCTGCACCATGTCGCAGCTGTGCGGCGCGAGGCGGAAGCGGGTGACGCCGGCCCGCTTCAGCGCGCCGATCACGCCGAGGAGAGACAGCCAGGTGAAGGACAGCACCTGGTTGCCGTTGACCACCAGGAACGGCGCTCCGTCGAGGGTGTTGATGACCATCCCGTCCTGCTCGCGGCCGCAGACGAACTGGCAGCCGTCCCGCGTCTTCCCGTGGGCGCGGGCGTGATAGCACCGTGCCGACAGGGCCAGGGACATGCGTCCGAAGGACTGGACCTCGATGGTCGTGCCGGTCGACCGGGCCCGCTGGCAGACGCGCTCGATGACGTCGGCCGGGACTTCCGCCGGGAGACAGACGTTCTCGGCCCCCGCCCGGGCCATCACATCGAGCGTCCTCTCGTTGTAGACGTTCACGAACGGTCCGACATGGTGCGGTCGGCCGCGGAGGTGGAACAGCGCCGACACGTCGTTGGCCTCGATCAGGGCATCGGGGCTGGCGCACAGCTGGGCCATGGTCGCCCGGTCACCCGACAGGAAGACCATTGCCAGCGTCGAGAGAATGACCCGCTTTCCGGCCGCGGTGAGGCGCTGAACCACGGCCGGATACAGCTCATCGAAGAACAGGCTGCGCTTGGAGCAGACCACCTCGCCGACATAGACGTCGTCGATCGCGGATTCGTCGGCGATCCTGAAGTAGAAATCACGCCAGTCGTCCGGGCTCCAGTTGAACGGCACCGGTCCAAGGGTCAGCCTGGCGGCTTCCGCCGGTGCTAGCGCCATTGCTTGCCCCCAAAGGCGCCCAGGGTCTCGCGACCGGATTCCGCGACATCCCCGAGATCGGGCGAGCGGCCGACGGCCCCCGAGTTGATCGCGGCCCGAAACGCGGCGACGACGGAGCGGACATACGCCCTGCTTCGCTGCCGTCCTTCGATCTTGAACGCCGTCGCGCCGGCGGCGATCAGCTCGGCGAGGAGGCCCGTGAGGTTCAGCGTTCGCGGCTCCTCGAAGGCGTAGTAGGGCCTGTCGTCGTCCGCCCGGAAGTAACGTCCCTTGCAGATCGTCGGGTATCCCGTCCGCTCGTCCGAGGGGAGGCGATCGATCAGGAACGGCCCGATCCGGGCTGCCGTCGTGTTGCCTTCGATCGGATCGAAGCGGACATCGCATGCCGGCGAACAGATGCCGTCCATGTTCGTCGAGGTGCCCGTCGCGTAGCTGGTGAGGCTGCACCGCCCTTCGGCCATCATCCCGATATTGCCGAACACGAAGACCTCGGCCTCGCACGGAATGGCCGAGCAGAGGAGCCGGATCTCGGCGACGGTCAGCAGGCGCGGGAGCACCACGCGTCTGATGGCATAGGCGTCGCAGAAATAGCGGATTGCTTCCGGCGAGGCCGCCCCGGCCTGAACGGAGAGGTGGCGTCGCAGCTCCGGATACGTCCCGGCCGCGTAATCGGCGACGCCGATATCGGCGAGCACGACCGCATCGATGCCGACGTCATGGGCGACGTCGATGGCCTCACGCCACAGGTCGAAATGGCCGGCCGGCGGGAAGGTGTTGACGGCAAGGAACACCCTGACATTCCGGGAATGCCCGAACGCGACTGCCTCGCGCAGTTCGTCCGGCGTGAAGTTCAGCCCGGGGAAGTTCCGGGCATTGGTCGCGTTTCGAAGCCCGCAATAGACCGCGTCGGCGCCGGCTTCGACCGCTGCGCGCAACGCTGCCGGCGTGCCGGCGGGACAGACCAGTTCGGGCGGTGCGACGTCGATTTCACTCACCGTCACACCCGCGGGCGCGGTCCGCGTGATCCGCGGAGGAGAAGCGATGCCGGCCGGGAGAGAACGCCGAGCGCGCCGAGGGCGTCGTCGACGAGGTTGCCGCGATAGTCGTCGAGTGCATTGCGGAGCGAAACGGCGGCTTCCAGGTTCCCGGTAACGAGGAGCTTCCGGTTGAAGAAGACCGCGTCGGCATCGAGCGTGCCGTCCAGCAGTTCGAGGAGCGTGCTGAACGTTGCGGTGATCCTTGCGTCATAGGTCGGAAGGGCGGCTCGGCGGTGCGCCGAAAAACGCAGCCGTCGCGGATCGGGCGCCAGCAGCAGAGCGAGCGGCAGATCCAACGGATCGATCAGGAACCGCCGGGTTGCGTGGTCGCCAAGCCGCGCGAAGAGCTGCGGCTGCGACCGTGCCACCCGTTTCGCCATGCGCTCCAGCATGACCTGTATCGGCTGGAGCGGCGTCACGGCCAGGATCAGAGCCGCAAGGCGCGGGACGCGTACGGCGTCCCCGGGGCTCTGCCGCAAATCGGCCGCCGTGCCAGCGTCGCCGTCATCCTTCGCCGTCTGCGACCGCATCCGCCACCGTCCTCGAGGGGCGTGGGAAGGTCCACGCACCGAACCTCGATAACGGGGGCCTCGAATCTCGTCCTTGCCACCGAGCAAAGGGGCCGGGCGTTTCCGAAAAGGCAGGGCAAACGGACGTCAAGGTCCGTTCGGTCCGCCCGGACCGATCGAGTTGCCCGGCGGCAAAGCGACATGCCCGGCACCGTGCCATCGTGACCGCATCGCCACGGAGACAAGCATGCGGCTCAGCGCGGCAACCTACTACGCGGACTTCGTGGTCTTCCCCGCCGGAGCCGTGGCGCTGGTGACCGCTGGCGCATGGACGATGCCGACGGCCGATCTCCCCTTCATGGCCCTCGCATTGCTGGCCGGGATCGCGCTGTGGCCATTGGCGGAGTACGTCCTCCACCGCTGGGCATTCCACCGGCTGCCGCCGATGAAGGGAATGCATGAAGCGCACCACCGGCAGGGAAGGGCCCTCATCGGCACGCCCTGGTGGATCAGCCTCCCGCTGGTGGCGGTGGTGGTCCTGCTGCCGGCGTATTTCGCCGTCGGCTTCGGCTACGCGGCCGGCTTCACCGCCGGGCTGATGCTCGGCTACGCCAGCTACATGATCGTCCACCATGGCGTGCACCACTGGTCGATCGAGTCCGGAACGTTCGCCGATCGCCTCAGGCGGCGCCACGCGCTCCACCACCGTTCCGACGGAGGTGGCAGGTTCAAACCGGGCAATTACGGGGTCGTCACCGGGTTCTGGGACCGGGTTTTCGGGACGGATCTGGGTCTGGCGCCGGCACGCGCCCAGCCGAGAGGGCCTGCGTCGTCGCCGCCATCGGAGCCAGGAAAGGGATGAACGGGAAAACCGGGTTCGGACCGCCTGCCGGCGCAGTGCTCCGGCGTCGCGCAACCGCCGCGAGTGGCGCGGGACGCACGAGTGTCGTCGCGCAGACACGGCCGATGTCGAAAGCGTTCGATTTTGATCTGAATCATTTGGTCTTCCGCCGGGCAGGTCTTATCTAGAAGTCGAGGAGTGATTGATGTGGGGTCTGGCATGACCGATCCACGTGAACTGGTAGCCTACTCGTCGGACCCGGCGATCGTCGTCGACGGGCGTCAGAAGGTTCTTGCCTACAACAAGGCGGCGGCAGATCTTGTCGGTCTGCCGAGCGAGAGTCCCGCGTCGCTGACATGCGACGACATGCTGGGCGCCGTTCTTGCCGAGGGTGAGGCGGTCTGCTGCAGGCAGTGCGCCGCGATCACCAACCTTCGTCACCTCCACCCCTATGCGAGCGGCCCGTGCTTCGTCCGCGACAGGGCCGGAGGTCGCATCGCCGCGAACCTCCGGACGATGGCGATCCCCGGCGACGAGAACGACCTCGATCGCCCGGTGGCGATCATTTTCATCGCGCGGCCCGATGCGCCGCCCGCGGTTTCGGCCCCCGCCGATACCCGGCTGCACATCCAGGCGTTCGGGCGGTTCAGCGTTTCGTATCAGGGCCGCGGGCTACAGCTCGAGCAATGGCCGAGGAGACAGTCGGTCCAGCTGCTGAAGCTCCTCGTCGCGCACGCCGACCGTCCGCTCCACCGTGAACGCCTCATCGAGCATTTCTGGCCGGATGCCGACGCCGAGACCGGCTGGTGCCGGCTGAAAGTGACGGTGCATAGCCTCCGGCAGAAGCTTCGCGAAGCGGGCTTCGATCGCGAGGCCATCGTGACGGTCGATTCGTCGTACGTCCTCCAGACCGAGGCGGTGCGGATCGACACCCGCGATTTCGAGGTTCTCGTTCGCGAAGGGCGCGATCATGAGCGCAACGATCGCATCGACGACGCCATCCGCTGCTACGAAGAGGCCAAGCGCACCTATCGCGGCGACTTCATGGAGGGCGACCTCTATGCCGATTGGTGTGCCGAGGATCGCGAGCGGCTCTGCGAGACCTATATCGAGACCCTGAACGCATTGGCGCAACTGCATTTCCGGCGGCGCGCCTTCGCCGCCGCGGCCCAGGAATGCCACGCCGCCCTCGTTCGCGAGCCCTGCCGGGAGAGCATCCATCGGCTCCTGATGGAGTCCCTGATCGCCCTGCAGCGCCAGGACAGCGCGCTTCGCCAGTTCGAGAGATGCCGCCAGATTCTCCTTGCGGAGCTGGGGGTCGAGCCTTCGGCGGAGACATACGCGGTGGTTGCCCCGCTGCTCCGCCCGTCGCTGCCGCGCGTCGCGGCCGGGTAGGCGCCTCGCCCGTCGCTCCGGAGCGGCGGCTCTTTTCGCTTCTCCGCGACGGGGCGAGGCGAACGGTCACGAGGGCAGAGGCATCGAGACGCCAACACGGACTCTTCCAGGTGCGTCGGTCTACTGGAGCGCGATCCGTTGAAGTCGGATCATGCCCGTCGCCCCGCTTCTGATCGAGTGTGATCGTTTCGAGGGACTGCCAGCCCCGTCTTCGGATCATGCTCTCTTGCTTCGGAGCAAGAGCGACGTGGCGGGACCCTCGTATCGTGGTCTCCGAGGCATGGCTCCGACAGGGCTGGTGCAGCGGAAAGGCGTTGGTGACGATGACGGCGAAGCGGCACTGCAGCCGCGGATTGTCCGAGGGCGGCGCAGGCAGCGTGCGAGCGGCTGCGCGTGGCCCGGAGCAGTCCGGGATCGCATGACAGGAGGAGACCGCCCGCTCGAGATCGTCGGGTTCGGCCGGTACCTGCCCACGCGCGTCGTGACCAACGAGGAACTCGAGCGCGCCTGTTGCCTGCAACCCGGCTGGATCGAGCGGCACACCGGTGTCCGGGAGAGGCGATGGGCAGGCCCCCATGAAAGCAACTCGGTGATGGGCGCGGCCGCCGCCCGCGCGGCCGCCGCCGATGCCGGGCTCGGCATCGAGGACTTCGACCTGATCCTGTGTGCTGCCGGGACGCCGGAGCAGTCGATCCCGGACAATTCGGCCCTGATCCATCGCGAGCTCGGGCTCGGTCAGTCGGGCGTCGCGGCCATGTCGGTCAACCTGACCTGCCTGTCGTTTCTTGCCGCCCTCGATCTTGCGGCGTCGATGCTGGCCGAGGACCGCTATCGGATGATCCTCGTCGTCACGAGCGACATCACGTCGGTGGGGCTTTCGCTGAAGGACCCGGCGAGCGCGACGCTCTTCGGGGATGCCGCTGCGGCAGTGGCGGTGACGAGAACGCCCGCCGGGGAGAGCAGCCGGCTCCAGGAGGTACGCTTCGAAACGTACGGAGCCGCCGCCGATCTGATCGAAGTGCGCGGCGGCGGTTCGCGGCGTCACCCGGACAATCCGGCGATGTCGCGGGAAGACAACTTCGTCTCCCTGAACGGGCAGCGCATCTACCGGATGGCGAGGCGCTACCAGAACGGCTTCCTCGATCGGCTTCGCAAGGGACTGGCGACGTCGCCCGGCTCAATCCGTCTCGCGATCCCGCACCAGGCGAGCGGCCATTCGCTGCGTGCCCTCCGCCGCAACGGGTTTCGCGATGAGCAGATCGTGGTCACGCTCGATCGCTTCGGCAACTGCGCGGCGAGTTCGCTGCCGCTCACGCTCCATGAGGCCGTTCTGTCGGGTCGCGCGCGGCGGGGCGATGAACTCCTCCTCGCCGGCGTCGGCGCGGGCGTCACCTTCGGCGGGGTGATCCTCACCCTGTAGCGGACGGACGCATTCGCAAGACTCCGGGCTGGCGTCGCAACGGCTCTGCACGCGTGCCTGTGCCCCTCGCCCCGAACGGGGCGGGGCGAAAATGAACGGTCGCCCCGGGACTGACCCGAATGCGCCAAACCAAGTCTGCCGCCGGGGATTTTGCCGGGGAGCAAAGACGATCCGCTTCCGGGGCCTCAGTATGCTGGGTGGCGCAGTCTGGAGACGTCGAACACGGCGCCTGGACAGGAGCAACCCCGATGGCAGCGTTGACCGCGGATGAGGACATCACCGATCTCGTCGCCAGGTTCCGCAGGGTCGTGTCCTCGATCGACCTCGACCGGGACTGCCTGACGACGCTGAGCGGCGCCCTGACGAGATTCACCGCCCTCGAGAGCCGGCGGCAGCTGCGCAAATCGTTGGCGGAGGCGCGCGAGAAGAAGGATCAGATCATTTCGCGCATCGCCTTCCTGGCCGAGCTCGACGAACTCAACGAGAGCGAATCCGATCGTTCGGTATTCGCCGAGATGGCGCTACTGTTCGATGAGATCTCGGACGCGGCGATGGAGGCGGCCAAGGCGATGCGACTCTCCGAGGAGCGTCGGCCGGCGCACTGACGAAGGTCATGTCCTCGTCGGCTCCGCCCGCTCTCTCCTGTGGCAGGCGCTTCGTGTCGCGCCTACCGGGTCAGCTCCTCCAGCTTCGCATGGTCGAGAATGCGCACGCCGCCCGGCACGATGACGATGAGGCGCCGGCGGGCGAGTGCGGTCAGCGTCCGGCTCACGGTCGAAATACCGAGACCGAGATAGTCGCCGAGGTCCTGCCGCGTCATTGGCAGTGGAACCAGTGATCCGGCACCGCCCCGGTGCCAGCGATCCCGAAACCCGACCAGGAAGGAGGCGACCTTCCGTTCCGCACTCCGGGCCCCGAGGAGAGACAGCTGGTCATAGACGAGGCCAAGATCGCGCGCCGCCGAGCCGTAGACACCCTGAACCGAGCGTCGCGTCCGGGAGAAATAGTCCCAGAAGGCCGTTCGCGGAAACCGGCACACGACGACGGGACCGAGCGTGTCGGCACTGTAAGGCTGCGTCGGCCCGAGGAGCGCGCCGACAAGCTCTCCCGGCAACGTGAACCCGACCAGCTGGCGCTGGCCGTCGGGCATGATCCGGAAATCTCGAAGGACACCCCGCACCACGCTGTAGACCGAATGAACCGGGTCACCCTCGCTGAAGAGCGTCGTCTGCGCGGGGATCGACAGTTCCATGCCGATGGAAGTCAGCTCCGCGAAGCTGTCGGTATCGAGCGTCGAGCACACGGAGACGTTTCGGACCGGGCACGCCGGGCAGTTCCGCAGCGGCTCCGGCGGGTTCGCGCGCGAGCGCTGAGAGATGTTCATGATTACACCGTCCAAACTCCGCCGATACGACACCGGTCACGATGGCCCTCGCGGTCGTCCGAACAATGCGACATTAAGCTACCCGCCATCCCGAAGCCGCGGCCGCGTTCCGGACCTCGAGGGGGTTCGTCGTTCCCGCGCCCCGCGGTAGTCTCGATCAAGACAGTGTTCCCACGTGACGGGGCCATCGCATGACCAGCACCGCCGAACGGATACGAACCTGGCGAGGCCCCGCGATCCTGACCTTCGGCTTTCGCCCGTTCTTCTTCGGTGCCGCGGTCTGGGCGGCGGTCGCCATGGCGTTTTGGGTTCCGATGTCATCGGGGCGTGCTTCGCTGCCTACGGCCTTCGATCCGGTGAGCTGGCATGCGCATGAGTTCCTCTTCGGCTATCTCGGTGCGGTCGCCGCCGGGTTCCTCCTGACGGCCGTCCCCAACTGGACGGGCCGGCTGCCCATCGTGGGCTGGCCGCTTGCAGCGCTTGCGACGCTATGGCTCGCCGGGCGGCTCGCGATCCTCGTCTCGGCATCGCTCCCGCCGGTCGCCGTCGCCGCGATCGACCTCGCTTTCCCGGTCGCCCTCGCCGTGGCCATCGGGCGCGAGATCGTCGTCGGCAGGAACTGGCGAAACCTGATGGTGCTGGGGACGCTTGCGCTCTTCCTCCTCGGCAACGCCGTCTTCCACTGGGAGGCCGCCGGGGCGAAGTTCGCCGCGGAGGGCTTTGGCCTCCGGATCGGCGTGGCGGCGGCCATCATGATGATCGCCGTGATCGGTGGGCGGATCGTGCCATCGTTCACGCGCAACTGGCTGGTCAAGCGTGGCGGAGGGCGTCTCCCGACACCGCCGATGCAGCGTTTCGACGTCGTGGCGCTGGTGGTCCTGCTGGTGGCGCTCCTGGTGTGGATAGGGCTGCCGGCGCACGCGATCACCGGCGCCGCGCTTCTGCTGGCCGGCGGGCTCCACATCGCGCGACTCGCCCGCTGGGCCGGGTACCGGACCCTCGCCGAACCGCTGGTCTCCGTGCTTCACGGCGGCTACCTCTTCGTCCCGCTCGGCGCGCTTGCGCTGGGGGTCGCGATCCTGTTCCCCGGTTCGCTCGCCGTTGCTGCGGCGCAGCACCTCTGGATGGGCGGAGCGATCGGGCTGATGACCCTGGCGGTCATGACGCGCGCAACGCTGGGTCATACCGGGCAGGAGCTGACGGCCGGCCCGTGGACCGTGGCGCTCTATGTCGCCCTGATCGCGTCGGTTCTGGCGCGGGTTGCCGCCGGGGTTCTGCCGACCGCAGCGACCCTCCTGTACGGCCTTTCGGGTCTCACCTGGGTCGGCGCCTTCGCCGGATTCGCCATCCTCTACGGCCCGCTCCTCCTGCGCCCGAGGGCGCCGGGCTGAAACGCGGGACCGGGCAGGGGCTGCGCCCGCGCCACAGGCCGCTCGGCCTCGTTGCGACCCGACGGATTTCTTGACACGGACGGGGTGTCAGCCGTCGTGTCTGGAATGAGGAGCGGGTCGAGGGCCCGAATTCGAAGGGAGTAACGGAGCATGTCGGACGACAGTCATCTTCCAGGGGCCGCGCGTGAGATCGCCGCGAAATACCCGGATGTGTGGGCGGCGTTTGCCGCGCTCGGAGAAGCCACCAGCAAGGCGGGACCGATCGATGGCGCGACCCTCCGGCTGATCAAGATCGCGCTGGCGATCGGCGCCGGCCTCGAGGGCGCGGTTCACTCTCACGTGCGCCGGGCCGTCGCCGAGGGGATTGCCGCCGACATGATCCGCCATGTCGCGCTGGTGGCGATCCCGACGCTTGGGTTCCCGGCGGCGCTCCGCGCGCTCAGCTGGGTCGAGGACATCACCGGCGACTGAGAACGCCCCTGCCGCACCGGCGCCGCGTCGGCACGCGAGCCATCGCCCACCGCATCCGATGCTACGCGATGCGCGTCACCTCGCACAGGTAGGCCCGCATGGCATTCGAGCCCGACGGGGCGTCGGCGATCGCGCCATCGATCGCCTCGTTGTAGGATTCGTCGCGGGGGCTCCAGGGGCTGGCGGGGGTCCACCAGCCATATTGCGCGCACACCACGTCGGTCCGCATGCCCGGCGTCAGTTCGGCATGCGCGGTGAAATGGCCGTGCGGCGTCGAGACGGTGACGTGGTCGCCGTGAAGGATGCCGCGTACCGCGGCTGCCTCCGGATGAATCTGCACCAGAGCGTGAGGCATGGCCTCGCGGATGGAGGAGTCCTGCCGCTGCTGGCTGTGACAGAACTGGGGCCATTTCGCACAGGTGAGGCGGAGGGGGAACGCCGGGAGATCGGGTCGGCCCTCCGGGCTCATTGCCGGGGCGTGGTAGGTCGGCAGCGGATCCTCGCCGATCCTGCCCAGTGAGGTCGCCAGCAGCTCGACCCGACCGCTCGCGGTGGCGAAGCCCGCCTGCCGGGCACGCCCGATACCGGACCCGACGTCCACCCTGACGCCGCGCGGGTTCGCTCGCAGCGTCTCCAGCGAGACGCCGGTGGGTTCGAGCACATGCCTGAGGCCGTCATCCGGATTGCCGCCGAAGAAGCGTTCCGCAAGCCCGAGCCGGGTCGCCAACTGAAACACGATGTCGGTATCGGAGCGGCTCTCGCCGACGGGCGGGACGACCGCCGGCCGCAATTGCAGCCATCCCTCGGCCTCGGCGTCGACCGCAAACCCCGCCTGCAGCCCCGACCGTTCCCAGGCGGAGGCAGCCGGAAGCACGAGGTCGGCCTGCTGGCACGATGGCGTGGGGAACAGTTCGGTGGCGACGAAGAAATCGAGTGCCGACAATGCGTCCTGGGGCCGCTCGGTGCCGGGCTTCGTCAGCGCGAAATTGCCGCCGAAGGAGACGAGAGCGCGGATCGCGTAGGGATCGCGCGTCGTGATGGTCCGGAACAGGTCCCGCGTGGTGATCCAGCCCCGGCGGGGAGGACCCAGCGGCCGGTCATCGATCCCGAGGGTCCGGGCGCGCGTGTCGCCCGTCACCCATTCGAAGCCGGCGATGTCCCGCGTGGCCGGGCGGTTGAACCAGACGTTGCCACCCTCGGCGTCCAGACTGCCGGTGAGCGCGTAGAGGACGGTGAGCGCGCGGGAGGTCTGTGTCGCATGCGAATGCTGTGCGGTGCCGGTCCAGGTGAAGAACGAGACCGGGCGCGCATCGGTCAGCCAGTCTGCGAGGCGCTCCACGTCCGCGACGGCGAGGCCGGTGATGTTCGCCACCCGCTCCGGCGGGTACTCCGCGCAGCGCTCGCGCAGGCGTGCAAGCACCGGACGGCAGGTGACGACGCCACCGCCGCACGGCACTTGTCGCACCCCGGACAGGGATGCGGCCACCCCTTGACGCAGGGGCCGCGCCGCGTCGGCGACATCGTCCCACACCAGCGGGGTGGCGGTGCCGCCGGGGCCGATGAGGTCGGCCTCCGTCAGCACTGCGCCGTCATCGTCGCGGACGAGGAAGGGGGCGTCGGTGAAGCGGCGCAGGAACGCTTCGTCGGCGCCGCCCCGTTCGAGGAGAAGGTGGGCCAGCCCGAGCGCAAGCGCGCCATCGGTGCCGGGCCGTAAACCCAGCCAGAGGTCGGCGCTGCGGGCGAGGCCCTGCCGCCGGGGATCGATGACGACGAGTTTCGCTCCGCGCCGCTGGGCCGCCCGGATCGGCTCGACCTGCGACAGCCAGGTGGCCGTCGGATTGAAGCCCCACAGCAGGATGGTTCCGGTGTGGGCATAGTCCGGCATTCCGATGCCGGCGCCCCAGGTCAGCCCTGGTGTGAAGTCTTTGTGCCAATTGCAGTTTTCAGTAGCGAACACCAGATTGGGACTGCCGAAGGCATGCGCCAGCCGGTGAATCCACCCGAAGCTGTCGGCAATGGCGGTCCCGCTCGGCGTGGTCACGGCGAACGCCACGGCCTCCGGACCATCGGCGGCGGCGATCGCCTCGAGCCGGCTCGCCACGAGATCGAGTGCCTCCTCCCAGCTGATCGGCCGGAACTCCGGATCGCCGCTGCCCTTGGGCGCGGTGCGCAACAGGGGCGTGGTCAACCGGTCGGGGTGATGGACGAACTCGGGTGCGGTCCTCGCCTTGATGCAGATGGCGCCGCCGGTCGGATGGTCGAGATCCCGTTCGACCCGGACCAGACGACCGTCTTCCACGCTGGCCATGCAGCCGCACCGCGAGATGCAGAGTGCGCAATAGGTTGGAACGCGACTGACAGCCATGTGCATGCCCTTCCCGGCGACTTCCGGTGCGATTTCACATGTGGGGCGCGGTGACATTTGCTCCGGGGCAAACACCGTAGGGTCCGCCGCCGGTACTATTCAAATGCAGGCGCGCCCTTTCTTCCCCCCGAAGGCCCCCTTGATGGCCACAGGGCCGGCCCCCTCCCTGGGTCGGTCGTTCATCGAGGCAGGCGCGCCTGCCTGCTTCATCCCGCGCATCGCCGTGTTCTCCGGCCGCAGACGCTGCGATGTCGGCAGTCGGCAACAGATCGGAAACGGGGCACATACCGTGAGAGATCGGCTTGTGGTGCCGGACAGCGTGAACTCGACCCACCGGCCGCCGGGGCATGGACGAGTGGGCGAAGCTCATCGGGCACTCCGCCCCGTCCGCTTTCCGCCGGACCGTGAGGATCGTGTCGACGGGCTCAGGCCGCCACCGCCCGCGTCGGTCCGAGGAGGGCGGTGGATGCCGATCGTCTGCTCGCCAGCCGGCCACGAACCCCTGCGACCGGCCGGGACGATGAAGGGAACTGGCGTGCGCTCGCCTTCAGTGATCGCAGCCGCAATCGTCGCCACAGCCGCAGGCGTGGTCGCCATCGGCGTGATGCTCGTGGGCGGCGCCACCCGCCTCTGCGGTTTCGTCGTGGCAGCCGCAGGCGCAACCGCCGGCCTTCGCCGGCTGCGGCACACCCGCGGGCAAACCAATCGGACTCTGCTCAGTTCGCGGCTTCTCGATATTCATGACTGCCCTCCGGCCTGGAGTTGGACACCTTCGGCCAGGTCATCGCGGAGGCGCGGTCGACATCGACCTCGGTCACGCCTTCATCCGATCCCGGCCGGCCTCGACGTGCGGTTCGAGTGCTCCTAAATATGCATTTACAATGCATGTTTAAGGCTATTGCTGGAGACGGCTTAAAGCAATATGTCAAATGCATCTTTGCGGTGCGACAATGCGGCTCACGCTCCACACCGATCTTTCGTTGCGGCTCCTGATGTTCCTGGCCCTCAAGCCTGACGGGCTGGCAACGATCCGGGACGCCGCCGAGTGCTATGGGGTGTCGCGAAATCACCTCATGAAGGTCGCGACGCAGCTCGGCGAGAGCGGCTTCATCGAGACGGTGCGCGGTCGCGGCGGCGGGCTCCGGCTCGGTCGGCCGGCGGCGGAAATAGGAATCGGTGACGTGATCCGGACCACCGAGGAGGATTTCCGCATGGTCGCGTGCTTCGATCCGGGACGGAGCACCTGCGCACTTGCGCCGGCGTGTCGCCTCAGAGGGGCCCTCGCGGATGCTCTCTGGGCCTATCTGTCGGCGCTCGACAAATACACGCTCGCCGATCTGATGGTCCCTGACCGGTCCATGAGACGGCTGCTCGGGCTCGAGGACCCGGTCGTTCGCCGCTAGCCAGCGGCCGATGGAAGGAAGATGTCGATGGGCAACAAACCCGATAGCCGCACCGAGGTCGTCACCCTCTGCTACTTCGCCAGCGTGCGGGAACTCGTCGGCCTCCCCTCGGAGACGGTCGAGCTTCCCGCCGGAACGGCGACCGTGGCGGATGTCCTGGCGTGGCTTCGCAGCCGCGGCGAGGAGTACGAGGCCGCTCTGGGGCAGGGGGACGTCAAGGTGGCGGTCGACCATGTCCATGCGTCGACCACCGCCGCAATCGCCGGAGTGCGGGAGATCGCGTTCTTTCCGAGGATGACCGGCGGCTGACCCGGCCGGTGGCTTGATCTGCATCAATGTCGCGTGCGCCGAGCCCCAGCAGTCTGTCGAATGCTGGCGCAAATGCAGCCTGGGCTCAGGGACAAGCGAGGCGGTCATGGCTATCGAGAGGCTGGCGATCGAGAAGGGTCCGGTTGGTCTGCCCGGTGCTCCGACAGGGGCCGCCAGGACCGAGGGTTGCGGCTGCGGCTGCAATCACGAAGCGGCAAAGGCGGGCGAGGCGGACCACGACCATTGCGGCTGTGGCGGCGCCCACGACGCCGGCGCCGATTGCGGCTGCGGTGCAGACTGCAGCTGCGGTCACTGAGAGCGGGCGACGCAGGCTGGTCGTCCATTGTTTCGGCAGGGGCGCGACGGCGGGGAGCAGCAGGTGGCGAGCGTGAAAGCGAAGCCGGTCCCGTCAAGCCCGATGCCAGCACTGAGCGACGAGACACTTCTGAAGTATGCCGGGCCGGTCCCGCGCTACACCAGCTATCCGACTGCCAATCATTTCGACAACGCACTGACCTCCGATCTGTACCGGGATTGGCTCCGTGATATCCCGCCGGATGCCGATCTATCGATCTACTTTCACGTACCGTTCTGCCGTCAGCTCTGCTGGTTCTGTGGCTGCAACACGACCGTATTGCGTGAGGCGGAGGTCGCCCGCGCCTATGCGGATCTTCTCGTGCGCGAATTGCACCTCGTCCGGCGCCCTATGCCCGAAGCGGGCAGGGTGCGGCACATCCATTGGGGCGGCGGCACGCCCACCGCGCTCGGCAGCGAGGCGCTCGCCCGCGTGATGGACGAAGCGCGCGCCTTGCTCGACTTCGATGCGGCCGCCGAGCTTGCGATCGAGATCGACCCGCGGACGCTGACGCCGGAACTCGCACGGTCGCTCGGCCGGCTCGGGTTCAGCCGCGCCAGCATCGGTGTGCAGGACGTCGATCCCGCCGTCCAGGCGGCCGTGAACCGCGTCCAGCCGATCGGAGTCTGCGTTGCGGCGGCCGATGCGTTGCGCTCGGCCGGCATCGAGCGCGTCAACATCGACCTGATGATCGGCCTCCCCGGGCAGACCGAAGACGGCGTGCGGCGGAGCGTGGAGGCGGCCGTCGAGGCGCTCGCGCCGGATCGCGTCGCCGTCTTCGCCTACGCGCATGTGCCGGGCATCAAACGGCACCAGCGGCTCATCGATGCGACGGCTCTCCCCGGCCCGGCCGCGCGCCTCGCGCAGACCCGCGCGGCGGCCGCCGCGCTGTCCGGCCTCGGCTATGTCGCCATCGGCATGGACCACTACGCCCGCCCCGAGGACCCGCTCGCGAAAGCCGCAAGGCTCGCCGGGCTGCGGCGGAATTTCCAGGGCTACACCGACGATCCGGCGGCGGTCCTGATCGGCATCGGCGCGTCCGCCATCGGCGCCTTCCCGCAGGGCTACGTGCAGAACGAGCCGAAGGTCCCTGCCTATCGGCGGGCAATCGAGTCCGGCCAGTTGCCGGTCGCCCGCGGCCGCGTCCTGAGCGCGGACGATTGCCTGCGGCGCGACGCCATCGAGCGGATCATGTGCGACCTTCGCGTCGATCTCGACGAGGTCGCGGCCCGCTGGCATGTCCCTGCCAGCCGTTTCGATCCGGAGATCGAGTTGCTCCGGCCGCTCGTCGCGGACGGGCTCGTCACGGTCTCCGGCCGGAGCGTCGAGGTCGTTCCTGACGCGCGCCATGCGGTCCGTTCGGTCTGTGCGGTCTTCGACCGGTATTTCCGCGCCGCGCAGGCCCCGGCGGGACACGCGGCCGGGCTTTAGAGCATGATCCGTTGAGGCCGGATCATGCTCGTCGCCTTGTTCCTTGATGGAGCATGATCTTTTTCGAAGAACCGGCAGCCACTTCTTCGGATCATGCTCCAAAGGCCCGCTCCGGTTCACCTTTCGATGGCGGTGTCATCGTCGATCGAGGGCAGCGCATCCCGCTCTACCGCCGACGACAGATGCGGGCCGATGTCGCGCAGGAGACCGTCGTGAACTGCGTAGACCCAGCCGTGGAGGTGAAGCTCCTGGCCGCGCGCCCACGCATCCTCGACGATGGGGGTCGCGGCGAGGCGACGCACCTGCATGCCGACGTTGATCTCGCACATCCGGTCGAATTGCGAACGCTCGTCGCCAAACAACGCCTCGAGCCGGCATTTGTGTTTCCGGTGCAGCATCGAGAGCGGCTGGAGCCAGTGATCGGACAGGGCGCCGCGGGCGCCGGACATCGCCCGCCGAACGCCGCCGCAGCCATAGTGGCCGCAGACGATCAGGTGCCGCACCTTGAGCTGGTCGATCGCGAATTCGAGCACCGACAGGACATTGAGGTCGCTGGTGTGGACGATGTTGCCGAGATTGCGGTGCACGAACACCTCGCCCGGCTCGAGACCCAGGATGTCGTTGGCCGTTACCCGGCTGTCCGAGCAACCGATCCAGAGGTATTTCGGCCGCTGCGCCTCGGCCATGTTGCGGAAGTAGTCGGGGTGCGCCGCGACCTTGCCGCGGGCCCAGGCCACGTTGCGGGCGAGGAGATGCGTAAGGGTGCGCGCCAAGATCGTCCGCCCCAGTGCCGCGCGTGAAGTTACGCCTTGGTCACGTTCAGGTACCGATCATCGGCGAGGCGCGATGAAGGGCTCCTGCCTCAGTTGAACCGCACTTCGACCTGAGGAGAACTATCCGTTCTCCATTGGTGGAGCGTATTGCGGAAGGTCAACGCGACGGGTTGGCACGTGGCCGGACACCACGGGAAGCTTTCCGGCACAACGACGCTCCGTCCGGGGCTCGACGGCGCGGTTCCCGACGGCGGCTGGCCGGCATCGTCGCCGGCTGCAGTTCAAGGCGCCGGGGGCGGCGCTCCGTTCACCGTCGCGCCACGGGCCGTGTCCCCGGACGGGGCGCCGGTGAGCGGGTTGGCGGGGTCCCACCGGTACGTGACGCTTTCGAACCGCATCTCGCGGATGTCGACCAGCAGCATGCGGCCGACGAGGCTCGATCCGATGCCGGCGGCCTCCTTGATCACCTCCGCGGCCTGGATCGATCCGACCACGCCCGCCGCTATCCCCAGAACGCCGAGTTCGGCGCAGGCGGGCGGTTCACTTCCGCCGGACGTGCGGGGGAAGAGGCAATGATAGGTGGGATTCTTCGTCCCGCCCGGACCCGGCGCGAACGGCTTCAGCGTCGTCACGAGGCCATCCATCCGGATGACCGCCGCGGACACCAGCGGCTTCCGCGCGCGGAAGCACGCGTCCGAGACGACGTATCGGCCCTCCGCGCTGTCGGTGCAGTCGGCGACGATGTCGTAGTCGGCGATGAGGGCCTCGATATTGGCGCCTGAAACGCGTCCGGGGAGGACGTCGACCGCGACATTGGGGTTGAGACGCCCGACGGCCGCAGCAGCCTTTTCGACCTTGGAACGGCCGATGTCTTCCGATGCGTACAGGACCTGCCGGTGGAGGTTCGACAGTGAGATGCCGTCGTGATCGGCGATGCCCAGCCGTCCGACGCCGGCGGCCGCAGCATAGGTGATGACGGGCACGCCGAGCCCGCCGGCGCCAATGACGAGCACCCGTGACCGCTTGAGCCGCTGTTGTCCCGGGCCGCCGACATCGGGCAGCACGAGGTGCCTTGCGTAGCGTTCGATCTCGTCGGCCGAGAATTCCATGACCTCCGGTCCCCAGGTTGCTTATTCCGCGCGGACGACACCAGATATCGTATGCCCAGGAGGGTCAGCAAAGGAGGCGGCGGTGGATCCGATTTCGGTTGCGGTGGCCCTTGATCGCGTGCTGGCCGGCGTCGAGCCGCTGCCGGCGGAGACGGTCGTCCTGTCGCGTGCCGCCCGACGGGTCCTGGCCGCTCCCGTCACGGCGAGGCGGTCGCAGCCATCCTTCGCTGCTTCCGCCATGGACGGCTACGCCCTGAGGGCGCCGGATTCGCATGTCGGGGCGCGACTAGATGTCATAGGCACCGCGGCGGCGGGCCACCGGTTCACCGGCACGGTCAAAGCCGGGGAGGCCGTCCGCATCTTCACCGGAGCGCCGGTTCCGGACGGGGCCGATGCCGTGCTCGTGCAGGAATCCGCCCGCCGGGAGGATTCGCATGTCGTGGTGGAGGGCGAGACCCGCCCCGGCCAGAACATTCGGCCGGCCGGCCTCGACTTCGCAACCGGCGGGGAGCTCCTGCAGCCCGGTACGCGGCTCGGAGCGCGCGAGCTCGCGCTCGCGGCGGCCGGCAACTGCAACGAAGTGCTCGTTCGCCGGTCGCCGCGCGTTGCGGTGCTGTCCATTGGCGACGAACTCGTTCCGCCCGGCGGCGAACCGGGACCCGATCAGACGATGGCATCCAACGCCCTCGCCATCGCCGAACTCGCCGCGAGCGAGGGCGCGATCGTCGAGGATCTCGGGATCGCGCGCGACGAGCCGGACGCCGTCGCGGCGCTGGCCGCGGACGTCGCCCGGCGGGCCGACGTGCTCGTGACGATCGGCGGCGCCTCGGTGGGCGATCACGACATCACGCGGGAGGCGCTCGCCCGGGCAGGGATGGCCCTCGATTTCTGGCGTATCGCCATGCGTCCGGGACGTCCTCTCGCCTTCGGACGACTGGAATCGCTTCGCGTCCTCGGGTTCCCCGGCAACCCGGTATCGAGCTTCGTGTGCGGCATGATGTTTTTGCGCCCGCTGCTCCGTCGACTCTCGGGCCGCCCGCCGGAGGTCCGCACGGAGCCGGCGGTCCTCGGGTCCGACGTCGCGCCGAACGGGCCGTGGACCGCTTACCTCCGGGCGCGGCTCGAACGCGGGACCGTTGGCCTCCCGGTCGCCCGCCCGCTGGCGGACCAGGATTCGTCGCTTCTCAGCATTCTGGTCGGTGCCGACGCGCTTCTGGTCCGGTCGCCCGACGCTCCGGCGGCCGCTGCCGGCTCCGCTTGCGTCGTTCTGCCGCTCGCCTGAGGCTCCCAGAGCATGATCCGAAGAAGCGGCTGCCGGTTCTTCGAAAAAGATCATGCTCCATCAAGGAAATAGGCGACGAGCGTGATCCGACTTCAACGGATCACGATCTAGAGGCCGAGCCAGGCACCGGGGTCGCCGCCGATGAGAAGGCGGTGACCGTCGATGAGGAACCAGGCAGATACGCCGGCTACTGCGACCGCCGACAACGTCATCGGCAGCGTCCACGCGAACCGTGCCCGCCCGGCAAGAATGGCGGCGAACGGAACGATCGAGGTCGCCCCGGCGAGTCTCTCCCACTCCTCGTCTCCGAGGCGGCGTCTGACACGCCGGTCCACGGGCACGAATCCGGCAAGGGCAAGAACGGCAAGGCTGCCGAACATGATCACGGAAACCACGTCGCCATTGGGCGGAACATGGCAGGCGGCCCAGAGAAAGAAGGCCCAGAGGATGGGATGACGGGTGATCCGGGCCACCGGCCCGACAACGCCGTCGCCGGTCCTTCTCACGGACATCGACAGCGGGTTCGGTTCGACGACCCCCATCACCAGAAGCCAGAACGCCAGCGGGACGCCGATCGCCGGCACCAGGGCCTGCCACGGCGCCGGCGCCCACAGCTGGACGTAGGGGGCATTGCGCGCCGCGACGACCAGCCACAGCAGGAGGAGCGTCGACAGGACGGAATACGCGACGAGATACCCTCGCCGGCCGAGATGTCGCACCAGGCGCTCCCGGATCGGCCGGCGCGGCAAGATCGCGTGGCTGACGATGAAGACGACCATAGCCGCGACAAATTGGGTCACATCCACCCCGCATTCGAATCGCTGGCGGCTCGGTTGCCGCGCATGCCGCCGTTGAGCTGCGCGGGCCGGGGAGGGGAGACCGTTCCTCCCGATTCGGATCGGCCCGAAACCGGCATCTCCGCCGTTCGCCGGCCGCAGATCGGGTCCCGCGAACCCGATCCCATTTAGACGCCATGGCCGCCAGCCACCAGTGCGCGGCCTGCTCGGGATTGTCGCCCCCGGTGCCGCCAATCGCGCCCGGCCGCGCCCGGCGCGGATCGCGGCCCTGAAAGCCACCCCGGCCATCCCGCCGCTCTGAATTCGCCGGCGACCGGCGACGCGTCATTGGACCGCAGTCGTCGTCCTCCTCCGCGCGCAGGACGCCGCAGCCGCTGTTACCGGCCTGTTACCTCGCCGCCTAAGCTTCAGTTTCAAGGGGCCGTTTCGGGCGAGCACACGATGGGAGAGGACTCAGCGCGTGAGTATCCCAGCTTCGTTGTTCGGCTTTGGCTCGAACCGGGCCCCCGAAACCAGCCTCGGTGGAGGGGCAGAGTGAAGCACGTTCAGGGCGACAGCGAGGCTTACTTCGAAAGTCTTCGCGAGCTGGGCAGGTTCCTCGCGAACATCAGCGGTGTCGCCGTTACGGGAGATGAGCCAGATGACAATATCCGCTCGGGGTCTTGAGGGGCAGGTGAGCGCGCGCTCCCCGCAGGAGATTCGGTCCCTGCTCCGTGAGGTCCGCCTTCCGGGATCGTCCCGCGACATCGTGACCGCGGGCTTCGTCAAGGACATCGTCAGCGACGGACTGAACGGCGCGACGATCCTGTTTCGGCCCGACACGACGAACGCCGAGAAGGTCCGGCGGATGGAGGAGGGCATCGGTGCGGCGCTCGCACGCGCCGGCATCGACCCCGTCCATGTCGAGACGGAGGAGCCCTTCGGCGAAGCGGAGATGTCGCTCCGCCGCGGCGGTGAGCAACCGCCCCAGGAAGAGCATCGGCGGCCGATCACTGCCGACTCCGACTCGGACGCCGTCATCGACCGGGCCATGACCGGACCGGGGGTGATGAACCCGCTCCAGGCCGAACTCCTCGAAGACGGCGTCACCCCGGAGCCCGACGTTCTGCATCAGGATCTCCACCGCCAGCACGTTGAGCACGTGCATGCGCCGGGCGAGGGCCTCGGCGGAGAACCGCCCAGCCCGCTCGAGGGCCCGGTCGGAGCCGGCGACACCTACGACGGCGACCTTCCGGTGCTGCAGTGGCAGATCGACCCCCACGACTCCGCCGCGCAGAACTACGAGACCGGTGTCCGCCATGACGACTGGGAAATCCGGGTCTGGTGGCAGGTCCACGAGAGCGGCGAGCTCTACTACGCCTCGCTCCAGGCGATGCGCGACGATTGGGCCGACCACCTCGGAACGGCACGGCCGCACCCCGTCGGGCGCTCCGCGGCCGTGAACCTCGTCTACGACCGGACACGGCACGCGGTGGTCGCGATCTACGGCACCGTCCGCGATTTCCGTCCCTTCGTCGAAGCCTTCCGCAAGGCCCTGTTCAACTGGGCAAAAGACGACGCGGCGAGAGCCGCCGGTGAGGAGAAGCAAGCATGAGCAACGGTAACGGCTCCCGCTGGTTTCGGGTTCTCGATGAGCCGCGTGGCTGGGAAGAATTCTACCGGCGCCGCTGGTCGTATGACCGGTCGGTCCGGACCAGCCACAGCGTCAACTGCTCCGGTTCCTGCTCGTGGGAAGTCTTCGTCAAGGACGGGATGATCACCTGGGAGCTGCAGAAGACCGACTGGCCCCAGATCAACGACGAGACTCCGAACTACGAGCCTCGCGGCTGCCAGCGCGGCATCTCGTCGTCCTGGTATCCCTACAGCCCGGTCCGGCCGAAATATCCCTACATCCGCGGCGTCCTCCTCGACTTCTATCGCGAGGAGCGCGAGGCGGGGAAGGATCCGGTCGCGGCCTGGGCTTCCATCGTCGAGAGCCCGCAGCGCTCGAAGGCGTACCGGAACGCCCGCGGCAAGGCCGGCTGGCGCCGTGCCACCTGGGACGAGGCCACCGAAATCATCGCGGCGGCCAAGCTCTACACGATCAAGGAATACGGGGCCGACCACCTGGCGGCGTTCTCGCCGATCCCGGCGATGAGCATGGTCAGCTTCTCGTCCGGTCACCGCCTGAACAACCTGCTCGGCGGCACGATGCTGAGCTTCTATGAATGGTACCACGACCTGCCGCACATCATGCCGGCGATGTGGGGCGATCAGACCGACGTTCACGAAGCGGCTGACTGGTACCAGAGCGCGTACTGGATCGTCATGGGCTCCAACCTGCCGATGACCCGGACGCCCGACGCCCACTTTGCTTCGGAGCACAAGTACAACGGCGGGAAGATCGTCAATCTCTCCCCCGACTATGCCGACATAACGAAGTTCGCCGACCTCTGGGTTCCGGCACGGGCCGGAACGGACGCCGCGTTCCTCCTGGCGTGCACGCACGTCATCCTGAAGGAATTCTACGTCGACCGCGCGGCGAGCTACTTCCGCGACTACGTCTCGCAGTACACCAACCTTCCGTTCCTCGTCATGCTCGAGAAGGAGGGTGATCACTACGGCAGCGGCCGGTTCCTCCGCGCGAGCGACATCAAGGAATACGCGGGCGAAGAAAACGCCGAGTGGAAGCTCCCGCTGTTCGACAGCGAGGGCAAGATGCGCCTGCCCGGCGGTTCCGTCGGTCATCGCTGGGAGAAGAAGAAGTCCGGCCGGTGGAACCTCAAGAACGAGGACACCATCACCGGGGAAGCGTTCCAGCCCGCGCTCAGCCTTGCCGAGGGCAAGTACGAGGACGTGCAGGTCGAGATCGCCGACTTCACCCACACCTTCGACACCAATCTCGGGAAGAGCAAAGGAAAGGGCTCGCGAGCGACGGCCAAGCTGCGCGGCGTCCCGAGCCGGGTCGTCCAGACCGTCTCGGGCCCGGTGCGCGTCACGACCGCGTTCGACCTGCTGATGGCACAGTTCGGCGTGCCGCGCGGCCTCTCCGGCTCCTACCCCGCCAACTACGACGACGCCTCGCAGCCGTTCACGCCGGCCTGGCAGGAACAGGAGACCGGGGTGGACCGCAACCTTGCGATCCGCGTCGGCCGCGAATGGGCCGATACGGCCGAGAAGACCAAGGGCAAGTGCCTCTTCATCACGGGCTCTGGCGTCCTCCACTGGTATCACGGCGGACCGCTGATCCAGCGCGCCTCGGCGGTGATGGCGGTTCTGACCGGCTGCGTCGGGGTCAATGGCGGCGGCTTCTCGAGCTACGTCGGAACGGAGAAGATCCGGCCCTTTGCCGCGATCGGAACGCTGGGAGGTGCTTCCGACTGGATCAGCACGTCCCGGCAGCAGAACTCCACGTCGTTCTTCTACTTCCACACCGATCAGTGGCGCTACGACGGCATGGGGCTCGATCCGCTCTGGGCGCCGCGCGCCAAGGTCTTCCCGAACAAGGCGAAGCACGCCGCCGACGTCTACGTGATGGCGGTTCGCAACGGCTGGCTGCCCTTCAATCCCCAGTTCGACAAGCGGAACCCGATGGACGTTCTGCGCGACGCAAGGGCCGCCGGCTGCAAGACCGAAGCCGAGGTCGCCAACTGGGTCGCGAAGGAGATCAAGAGCGAGAAGCTCGATTTCGCCCTCACCGACGTCGACGCACCGCAGAACCATCCGAAGGTCCTTGCGATCTGGCGCGGGAATCTGATCGGCACGTCGATGCGCGGGCACGAATACGCGCTCAAGCATTTCCTCGGGACGCACAACAACGTCCTCGGTGAGGACCGCGCCAAGGGCCTCGTCAAGGACGTCGAGTGGCACGACGAGGCGCCGATCGGCAAGCTTGATCTCATCTACAACATCAACCTCCGAATGGACTCCTCGGCGAACTACTCCGACATCGTCCTTCCGACGGCGCACTGGTACGAGAAATACGATCTCACCTGCACCGACCTGCACTCGTTCTTCCACCCGTTCACGCCGGCGCACGATCCGGCGTGGGAGGCCAAGGACGACTGGCACGCGTTCAAGAAGATCGCCGAGAAGATCAGCGAGCTGGCGAAGACCCACATGCCGGAGCCGATCGAGGATCTCGTCCTGACGGCGCTGAACACGGACACGCCCGACGAGATGGCCCAGCCGATGGGCGAGCTCAAGGAATGGCGGAAGGGTGAGGTCGAAGCCATACCCGGCAAGACCTTCCCGAACGTCCGGGTGGTCCAGCGCGACTACACGAAGGTCGCGGACATGTACACGACGCTCGGTCCGCGGGTGGCGCAGCCGGACGGCTACGGCGCCAAGGGCATCCGCACCAACCTCCACGAGGTCTGCGAGGAGCTCAAGGAGAGCTACCTCGTGGGCGAGAAGAACGGCCTGCCGGCGATGGACGACGCCCGCCAGGTGGCGGAGATCATCCTGCGCATCTCCCCGGAGAGCGACGGCGAGGTCTCGACCCACCTCTTCAAGGAGCTGGAGAGGCAGACCGGGCTGAAGCTCGCCCACATCGTCGAGCCCGAGCGCGAGGTCCGGCACCGCTATCCCGACCTCATCTCGCAGCCGCGCCGTTCGATCACCTCACCGCACTGGTCGGCGATCGAGAGCGCCGGGCGGACCTACGCCCCGTGGACGATGAACATCGAGACCCTGAAGCCGTGGCACACGCTCACCGGCCGCCAGGAGGTCTACTACGACCACCGGATGTTCCGCGAGCTCGGCGAAGACATGCCGACCTACAAGCCGCCGGTCGACATGGTCAGCATCGGCGACATCTCGAAGGCTGACTTCGCCGATGCTTCGACGCCGGGGTCGGGGATGAAGATCTTCAGATACCTCACCCCCCACGGCAAGTGGTCGATCCACTCGATGTTCTGGGACAGCTGGCAGATGCTCAATCTGTCGCGCGGCGGCCAGAACGTCTGGCTCAACGACGATGACGCCAAGCAGATCGACGTCCTCGACAACGACTGGGTCGAGATATTCAACGAGAACGGAATATCCGTCGTCCGCGCCATCGTCTCCAACACGATCCCGCGCGACACGGCGATCTTCTATCACTCGTCGGAACGGCACATAAACGTCCCGTTCTCCTCGCTGGCCCGCGAACGCGGCGTGTCGGATCTCCGCGGCGGCAACAACAACGCGCCGACACGCGTGATGATGAATCCGTCGACCATGGTCGGCGGATACGCAAACTGGACCTACTGGCTGAACTACCAGGGGCCAAGTCCTTCGGAACGGGACATGGCCGTCGTTATCCGCAAGAAGCCGCTGGAGAAGGATGGCCGGAAGGTCATCTACCAGGAAAAAGAACTCGAGATTGGAGGCTAGGAGATGCGCGTTAAGCAACAGATGGCGATGGTCTTCAACCTCGACAAATGCCTCGGCTGCAATACCTGCACGATTGCCTGCAAGAACGTGTGGACGAACCGCGAAGGCGCGGAGTACATGTTCTGGAACAACGTCGAGACCAAGCCCGGGATCGGCTACCCGAAGCAGTGGGAGAACCAGGACAAGTATCGCGGTGGCTGGATTCAGAACAAGGGCGGGGATCAGCCGAAGCTGAACCAGGCGTCGAAGTTCTGGCAGATGATCAATCTGTTCTACAATCCCGTGATGCCGCAGATGGAGGACTACTACGGCAAGGGTCCGTTCACCTTCACCTATGAGGACCTGCATTCCTCCGAGCCGACGAAGTACTCACAGCCGGTCGCCCGTCCGAAGTCGCAGATCAGCGGCGAGGAGGACATCGACATCACCTACGGGGTGAACTGGGAGGACAATGGCGGCGGCACCCACGAGGACGGCACCGGCCGGCACGACGTCAATTTCGCGGCGATGACGCCCCAGGCGCGCAAGGCCTACCTGTCGTTCCGCGACGCCTTCATGATGTACCTGCCGCGCATCTGCAATCACTGCCTCAACCCCGCCTGCGTCGGCTCATGTCCCTCGGGCGCTGCCTACAAGCGCGAAGAGGACGGCATCGTCCTGATCGATCAGGAGCGCTGCCGCGGCTGGCGCTTCTGCGTGTCCGGCTGCCCGTACAAGAAGACCTACTACAACTGGCGCACCGGCAAGTCCGAGAAGTGCATCCTCTGCTATCCCCGCATCGAGACGGGGCAGGCGCCGGCATGCTTCCAGGCCTGCCCCGGCCGCATCCGCTATCTCGGCCCGCTCCTCTACGACCTCGACAGGGTCGCGGAAGTCGCCAACGCCGACAATGACGAGCTCGTCGCCCGGCACCGCGAGATCATCCTCGATCCGAACGATCCGGAGGTGATCGCGGCGGCGCGGGAGAGCGGCGTGACCGAGGCATGGCTCGACGCCTGCCGCCGGTCGCCGGTCTACAAGATGGTGAAGCAGTGGGAGATCGCCCTGCCGCTCCATCCCGAATTCCGGACGCTGCCGAGCCTGTTCTACATCCCGCCGGAGAGCCCGGTCGCCACCGCCGCCCCCGAGCGTGAGGGCTACGACATGGTGGGCGGCGAGTCCGTCCTCCCCAATCTCGACGAGTTCCGGATCCCGATCGAATACCTCGCCTCGATGCTGTCGGCCGGGAATCCGAGGGAGGTCGAGAAGGCCCTGCGCCGGCAGCTCGCCGTGCGTGCCTACCGCCGCAGCGAGCGCGTCGAGGGCAAGCCCAACCGCGCCGTCCTCGCCAAGGCGGGGATCACCGAGAAAGACGCGCACGACATGCATCGTCTCCTCGCGCTCGCGCACTACCACGAGCGGTTCGTGATCGCCACGACGCACACCGAGACCACCACGACGCCGCCGTTCATCGAGCGCGGCTTCGCCGGCTTCACCGAGCTCGCACCGGGGAAGGCCCCGCGGCGGCGGACGTCCTTCCACGGACAGGGCGTCGGCGTGGAGAGTTGAGCCATGGAAGACTTCAGCCAGTCGATCGGGACGCCGTGGCGGCGCGGCCATCTTGCCGCCTTCTATCGCGCGGTCGCCGAACTGCTCCTCTACCCTGAGGAGCGGGACAACGAGCGGATCGCGGCCGATCTGGCCGCGCTCGCCGACGCACCGGCCGAGGCGCGGGACCCGCTGGCGACCTTCCTCGCCAACCCGCGCTCCGGCGACCTCGACGAGTACCTGGCTGTCCTCGAGCTGTCGCCGCCATGCCCGCTCTATCTCGGCGCCTACATCTTCGATGAGCCGAGTTCGTGTCTCGGAGCGGGCCTGTCGAGCCGCAACGGCTACGTCATCGAGGTCGCGGCCGTGTACCGGCACTTCGGCTTCGAGCACACCGGCAACGAACTCGCGGACTTCCTTCCGCTCATGACCGAGTTCCTGGCGGCGAGCCTCGACCGGCTCGAGCGGGACGGGATCGGCATCCGCCGCCGCTTCGTGGAGCACTACTTCATTCCCGGACTGAAGCCGCTGCGGGAACGGCTCGTCCAATACGATTCCCCCTATGCCGGCCTGGTCGCCGGGCTCGAAGTCGCAATCGAACGCGATCGGGCCATGCAGGCGGCCGATCCGATCTGGGTTCCGCCGGCGCGTGTCGGCCGTCCCCCCGCGACCGTGATGTCGTTCCGCGGCCGGCAACCTTCGGCTCTCGCAGGAGACTCAGCATGAATACGCTGCTTTGGGCGGTCTTCCCCTACGTCGCACTCACGCTCTTCTTCGTCGTTCCGTTCATCCGGATGGCCTACCGCCCGTTCGGCCTGACCACCCGTGCGAGCGGCATGTTCAACCGCCGCCTCCTCGGGGTGGCCTCGCTCCTGCTGCACTGGGGCATCATCCTCCTGTTCGTCGGCCATCTGGCCGGGCTGTTCGGCGGCGTCGCCGGGTCCGAGCTCTGGGTGAACGTGTTCTTCTGGATCGGCGTCGTCGGCGGCCTGATGGCCATCGCCGGCTCCATCATTGCCCTAGTCCGGCGGTACACGGTCCCGGAAATGCGGGCGATCAGCCAGCTCGACGACTACCTCGTCCACTACTTCCTCATCCTCATCATCGGCCTCGGGCTGTATCAGTCCCTGGTCGAGCAGATCTGGGGCGCCGCGTTCGCCGGCTCGGCCTGGTTTGCCAGCCTCTGGCGGTTCCGGCCGGAGCCGGAGCTCATGTCCGGCGCGGGCCTGTTCACGCAGATCCACGTCATGGCGGGCTTCGTCTTCGCGGCGTACTTCCCGTTCACGAAGCTGATCCACGTCTGGACCTATCCGATCAACTTCTTCGTCCGGCCGCGCCAGGCGATGCGCAGCGCCGCCGACAAGTTCCGCCGGCGCTGGGAGTTCGCGCTTCGCAGCGACAAGTCGTTCCTCACCTACTTCGCCGGCTTCCTCATCGTGGTCGCGCTCGGCGTCGGCTTCCTGCTGCGCCAGCCCAGCCTCGACGGCTTCGACGGCACGGCAACCGCCGCCGCGATCGTCCCGGTGACGGCCGACGTCACCGATCGCGGCGTCCAGACCGGCTATGCGCTCTACGTCAGCCAGTGCGCGCGGTGCCACGGCGTCAACGCGGACGGTCAGGGGCTCGGCATGGACTCGCCGACCTTCGGCACGCTGCCGCGCGACCTGACGCTCGGACACTATCGCTTCGTGTCGACCACCAGCGGGATCGCGTCGGACGCCGACCTTCGCCACGTGATCGTCAACGGGCTCCCGAGCTCCGGGATGCCGGCCTTCGCCGCCCTGACGGAGGCCCAGGTCGACAGCCTGGTCGCCTATCTCGACTACGTCTGGGTGGACCGGCCCGATCCGGGTCCGGCCGTCGCGATCACGGCGGTCCCCACCTACAACGCCGAAATGCGGGCGCGGGGAGCCGAACTCTACGCCAGCGCGTGCGTCGCCTGCCATGGCGCTACCGGCGGGGGCGACGGTCCGGCGGCCGGCCTGATCGAGGACTACCCGGGACACCCGCTGCCGCCGGCCGACCTCGCCGCAGGCCACATCAAGGCGGGCGCCGATTCGACCCAGCTCTACTACCGGATCGCTGCGGGAATCCCGAACGGCGCCGCACCGCTGATGCCTGCCTTCAGCTACCTCGCGCCGGACGACATCTGGTCGATCATTGCCTACCTCCGCCGCGAAATCCTCCCGACCGCCGCAACGGCCGGGACGCAGTAGCGCGGCGGCGAACCGAGACAGGCGAGGTGGGAGGGGCTCATGGAAGAGGTCGTCCTGGAGAAGCGCGCTAGATATCGCGCGCTCGGTCTCAGCACCTTCGCCTTCACGGTCTGCTTCGCCGTGTGGACGATCTTCTCGATCATCGGGGTGAAGATCAAAGCAGAACTCGGGCTCTCGGAGACCCAGTTCGGCCTTCTGATCGCCACCCCGGTGCTCACCGGCTCGATCAGCCGCGTCATACTGGGCATCTGGACCGAGCAGTACGGTGGCCGCCTCGTCTTCACGATCCAGATGCTCGCGGCTGCGGTCGCCACCTTCTTCCTGGCCCAGGCCGACAGCTACGGCACGTTCCTCGCCGCGGCCCTCGGGGTAGGGCTCGCCGGGGGCGGCTTCATCGTCGGCACCACCTACGTCTCCCACTGGTTCCCGATGAGCGCCCAGGGCACGGCGCTCGGCATCTTCGGAATGGGGAACATGGGCTCGGCGGTCACCACCTTCGGCGCCCCGTTCCTGGTGGTGGCGATGGGCTGGGAGCGCACCGCCCAAGTCTACGCGATCGTGCTGGCGGTGACGGCGGTCGTCTTCTTCGTCTTCGCCAAGAACGATCCCGCCCACGAAGCCCGCCGCCGCTCGGGGACCCGGATCTCCATCGTCGAGCAGCTCGAGCCGCTGCGGCGCATCCAGGTCTGGCGCTTTGCCACCTACTACTTCTTCGTCTTCGGCGCGTTCGTCGCGCTCGCCAGCTGGCTGCCGCGCTACTACGTCGGCGCCTACGGGCTCGAGCTGACGGCGGCCGGCGGCTTCACCGCAATGTACGCGCTGCCGGGGTCGGTGTTCCGCGCCCTCGGCGGATGGATGTCGGACCGGTGGGGGGCGAGGTTCGTGATGTATGTCACGTTCATCGTCTCCCTCGTCTGCCTCTTCATCCTGAGCTACCCCGAGACCCAGTACACGGTCTCGGGGATCCGGGGCCCGATCGTCTTCAGCTTCGGCCTCGGCCTTCCGCTGTTCGTCATCGTCACGATCGTCCTCGGCTTCGTGATGTCGCTCGGGAAGGCCGCGGTCTTCAAGCACATCCCGGTCTACTACCCGCATCACGTCGGGTCGGTGGGTGGTCTCGTCGGGATGATCGGCGGCCTCGGCGGCTTCGTTCTCCCCATTGCCTTCGGCGCCCTCAACGACCTGACCGGCGTGTGGACGAGCTGCTTCATGCTGCTGTTCGTCCTCGTTGCCGTGTCCACCGTCTGGATGCACGTCGCCATCCGCCGGGGCGAGGCGCGGCGCTATCCGCAGCTCGCCGCCGAGACCCACCTCAGCGACCTTCCCGATCAACCTTACCCCGCACCGGCCGCGGCCGGTGCCACCGCCAAGGCCGCGGCACGAAGCCGGCCGGCGCTCGCCGACTGAACTCCGGGCACCCTTGTGCCAACCAAGGAGGCTGACATGTCCGATCGAGTCCTGCGTGACTGGCGTCCTGACGATCCCGGCTTCTGGGAGCAGAGAGGCAAGGCGGTCGCCAGGCGCAACCTCTGGATCTCCGTCCCGAACCTGCTCCTGTCGTTCTCCGTGTGGATGGTGTGGTCGGTGATCGTGGCGAAGCTGCCGCTCGTCGGCTTCGACTTCGACACCAACCAGCTGTTCTGGCTCGCCGCGCTGCCGGGCCTGTCAGGCCCCGTGTTCAGGGCGGTCTATTCGTTCGTGGTGCCGATCTTCGGCGGCCGCCTGTGGACGACGCTGTCCACCGCGTCGCTCCTGATCCCGGCCATCGGCATCGGCTTCGCCGTCCAGCAGCCGGACGCGCCCTATCTCGTCTTCGCGATCCTCGCCCTCCTGTGCGGTTTCGGGGCGGGCAACTTCGCGTCGTCGATGGCCAACATCTCGTTCTTCTTCCCGAAGGCGAGCAAGGGCAATGCGCTCGCTCTCAACGCCGGGCTCGGCAATCTCGGCGTGTCGGTCATGCAGTTCGCGATCCCGATCGTCGTCGGCCTGAGCGTTTTTGGCGCCGCCCTCGGGGGCGACCCGCAAGTCTATATCGAGGCTGGCGTCGAGAAGCAGACCTGGCTCCAGAACGCCGGCTTCATCTGGGTGCCGTTCCTGATCATCTCCGCCGCGGCCGCCTGGTTCGGCATGAACGACATTGCCGACATGAAGGCATCGTTCAGGGAGCAGTCGGTCATCTTCACGCGCCGGCACACCTGGATCATGAGCTGGCTCTACATCGGAACCTTCGGGTCCTTCATCGGCTACTCCGCCGGCTTCCCGCTGCTGATGAAATCCCAGTTCCCCGAGGTGAACTCGCTCCAGTTCGCGTTCCTCGGCCCGCTCGTGGGCGCGATCTCCCGCGCCGCCACCGGCTGGATCTCGGACCGGTATGGCGGCGGGCGCGTCACCCTGTGGACGTTCCTGCTGATGATCCCCGGCGTCGCGGGCGTCCTCGCCTTCCTCGCGATGGGCTCCTTCTGGGGCTTCTTCGCGATGTTCATGGTCCTCTTCTTCCTGTCGGGCGTGGGCAATGCGTCGACGTTCCAGATGATCCCCGCCATCATGCGCAAGGACATGGACCGGCTCATGCCGCAGTCATCGGTGCCCGACCGGCTGAAGGAAGCCGAGAAGGAATCGGCCGCCATCATCGGCTTCACCTCCGCCATCGGCGCGGTGGGCGCGTTCTTCATCCCCACCGCCTACGGCACCTCCATTTCGCTCACGGGCGGGGCCTCGGCGGCGCTCTGGGTCTTCATGGCGTTCTATGCGAGCTGCGCCGTCCTGACCTGGTTCGTGTACACCAGACGCGGCGGCCATCTTCGGGACGTCGAACGCGGAAAGGCGCAGGCGTCCGTGAACCAGTCGACGCTCCGCCACGCCGTGCGCTCCGAGACCGGGGCAGGGAAGGGAACGTGATCCTGTGATCAGCGTGGACGCCCCCGACAAGGAAAAGAAGCCTGCTTCCGGGCATCGCCGGCCCGCGAAGCAGGCTCTGGGCGTTGTCGGGTGGCAGAACAGCGGCAAGACCACGCTGATCACCAGGCTCATTCCCGCGCTCAATTCGCTGGGCCTGTCGGTATCGACGGTCAAGCACGTGCATCACTCGATCGACCTCGATCAGCCGGGAAAGGACACGTTCCTGCACCGCGAAGCCGGGGCCGTCGACGTCGCCATGGTTTCCGACAAACGCTGGGCGATCCTCCACGAGCGCCGCGAACCCGCGGACGCCGCGGCGGACCTTCCCGATATCCTGCGGCGCCTTTCGCCGGTGGACCTCGTGCTGGTCGAGGGGTTCAAGAGCCTCGCGATGCGGCGGATCGAGATACGGGCGGAAGGAGCCACGCCGATCAGCCCTGCCGGCGACCGCGACACGATCGCCCTCGTGACGGACGGGCCGGTCGATCCGGCGCTGCCTACCTTCCGTCGCGACCAGATCGAGCCGCTCGCTTCCTTCCTCGCCGACTGGGTCAGGGCGGAGGTCCTCGCATCGTGAGGGATGGCCGACACGCCGATGCGCTGCCGCGGGGCGAGGGGAGGCCATGGGGTGCGACCGCAGGGGTCATCCTCGCCGGTGGTCTCGGCCGCCGGATCGGCGGCCGCAAACCGATGCGCGTGCTGCTCGGACGTCCGCTCATCATGCACGTGGTGGATCGCCTCGCGCCGCAGGTCGACCGGCTGTGGATCTCCGCCAGGGAAGGCGCCGAGGACGTCCGCGATCTCGCTTTGCCCATCGTGACCGACGAGGGGCCCTCGGTGGGGCCGCTCAGCGGGCTCATCGCCGGATTGACCGCGGCAATCGCATCCGGGTTCCGCACGGTGGCGGTCTGCCCCTGCGACGTGCCTTTCCTGCCGCGCGACCTCGTGGCCCGGCTCGCCCCGGTCCTCAACGCCTCGCACGCGCCCGGCATCATCGTGTCGGCCGCGGACACGGTGCACCCGACGATCGGGCTCTGGCGCGTGAGCGCGCTCGCGCGGCTGGAGGAGGCGCGGCGGCAGGGGCTCCTCGCGATGAAGCTCATCTGCCGCCAGTGCGGGGTGCTGGAGGCCCGGGCAGAGGACTTTGGCTGGCGACCCGGCGCATTCCTCAATATCAATATGCCGGCGGACATCACGATTGTGGAACGCACGCTCGCCGGCAATTCCGGCAGCCTCGATCCCGAGCTGACGTTGCCTAACCAACCCGTCGAATCGACTCCACGATGACCTACCAACCCGTCACGGCTCCGCCTGCGCCTCTCATCGACCCCTTCGGACGGCGGCTGACCTATCTGCGTCTGTCGGTTACCGACCGCTGCGACCTGCGCTGTCGCTACTGCATGGCGGAACACATGGTGTTCCTCCCGAGAAAGGATCTCCTGACGCTCGAGGAGCTCGATCGCGTCAGCACCGCCTTCATCCGGCGCGGCGTCAGGAAGCTGAGGATCACGGGCGGCGAACCGCTCGTGCGGCGCGGCGTCATGGACCTTTTCCGGTCGCTCTCGCGGCACATCGGCGACGGCCTCCTGGACGAGCTGACGCTGACGACCAATGGAACGCAACTCGGCCGATATGCGCGTGAACTCGTCGACTGCGGCGTGCGCCGCGTCAACGTATCGGTCGATACGCGCAATCCCGACGTGTTCAGGCAGCTCACCCGTGGCGGCGACCTTGCGACGGTGTTGTCCGGCATCGAAAAAGCCCGCGCCGCCGGCCTTGCCGTCAAGATCAACGCGGTCGCGCTCCGCGGCATCAACGAGTTCGAGCTCGCCGATTTGATCGCGTGGGCCCACGGGTCCGACATGGACATGACGCTGATCGAGACCATGCCTCTGGGCGAGGTCGAGGCGGACCGCACCGAGCATTACCTGCCGCTGTCCGAGGTTCGCGAGCGGCTCGAGGCGCGATGGACGCTCGCCGACATCCCCGAGCGCACCGGTGGTCCGGCCCGCTACGTTCGCGTGGCGGAGACCGGAGGCAAGCTCGGCTTCATCACGCCCCTCACCCACAATTTCTGCGAGGGCTGCAATCGGGTTCGCCTCACCTGCACCGGGACTCTCTTCATGTGCCTCGGCCAGGCGAACGCCGTGGATCTCCGGTCGGTGCTGCGGACGTCGAACGACGATGCCGCCCTCGACGAGGCCATCGATCGCGCCGTTGCCGCGAAGCCCAAGGGCCACGACTTCGTCATCGCGCGCGGTCGCGGCCCGGCGCTGTCACGGCACATGAGCATGACCGGGGGCTGAGGTCTTTCCGGGCTTCTTTCGGTCGCGTCGACCCGCCACGGAGCGTTGCACCGAGGGCGGTCTCGCCCCTGGCGCCGGAGTCGACACCGGATCGCGCGGCCGGCGCCAGCGCGTTCAGCCGACGAACGACGCGATGCTCCCCGGATTTGCGGCGGGTCAATGCCGCGGTCGCTGCAATGGTTCAGGCTGAACAGGCTAGTCGCCCGGTCTCAACCTGGAGCAGGAGATGACAACGCTCGTTGAAGTCGGAGATGCCACGGATCTCGTAACCCGTTTCGAGGCGCTCATGAGTACGGTCCACCTCGACTGTGCTTGCGAGGTTACCTTCCGCGGCGCGCTGAAACGCTTCACGTCGCTCGAGCACCGACGGCTCAAGCGCAAGACCCTGGCGGATGCGCGCGGGCGCAAGGACGACATCATCGCGCGCCTGGCGTTTCTCACCGAACTGGAGAGCCTCACCGGGGGCGAGTCCGATCGATCGGCATTCGCCGAGGCGGCCAGCCTGTTCAAGGAGATCGCCGCCGCGGCGCACGAAGCCGCCGACCTTCTGCGTTCCCGCGTTCTGGTCGGTCCTTCGTACTGACGGTGTGCGGCTGAGCCACGGGCGGTGAGGGCGGTCGCCCGGTCGGGCCGGACCGGCCTCCGCGGAGCATGGTCCGGAGACGGGCGGCCGGTCCTTCCGAGACCATCCTCCGTCGGGAAACAGGCGGCGGGCGTGATCCGACGTGAACGGATTCCGCTCCGAGGACCGGGCTTTTCGGGATGAGCGTATGTCGATCGGAGAGATACATCTGATCCTCCGCCGCGATGACCAGGCGCTCCGGGACGCGGTCACGCTCGCCCGGCGCCTCCATGCGCATCTCACCGCGCTCCTCCTCGAAGCGCAGCCGGAGGTGACGGACTACCCCGACGCCGCGCGTGCCGCCATACGCGAGCGCCTCGCCGAAGGCCGTCGCGCGGTGATGGAACGGACGAACAGCCAGCAGGTGGATTTCTCGATGCAGAACGTGTCCGTCCCGCTCGACGGCAGCATCGAGGAAATCCTGTCGCGCTGCCGGTTGTCCGATCTCGTGGTCATTTCACAGGCGGCACCCTACGACAACTTCCATCAGGAGTTGATCCGCGGGCTGGTTTTCGACTCCGCCGCTCCCATTCTCGTCGTCCCGTGCACCGTCGTCGAGCGGCAGTTCGAACGCGCCGTCATCGCCTGGGACGGCCGATCGGTCACGGCTCACGCCGTCCAGTCTGCCCTGCCGCTGCTCGAACTGGCGCAGACCATCGGCATCGTCTCCGTCGTCCGGGAGGGCGAGGCCGCGCACGACGTGTCGGACCTTGCCCGGCATCTCGGGCGGCACGGCATCCGCGCCGTCGGCCACGCCCTCAGCATGGAGCGGTCAGTTGCGGCGACGCTGCTTCGCTACGTCGCCGACGAGGGGATCGACTGGGTGGCGATGGGCGGGTTCGGACACGGCCGGCTTCATGAGATCATCCACGGGAGTCCGACGATCGACATGCTGCGCGGATCGACCGTGCCCGTTCTGATGCATCGCTGAGGCGGCCCGGTCGATCACGACGGCGGACGCGCGACGGCATTCCCGTCCGTGACGCGGACGACCGTCGGCTGATGCCGGGCGGCCTCTTCCGGAGTGAGGAGCACGTAGCTGGCGATGATCAGCCTGTCGCCGAGCTTCGCGAGGTGCGCGGCCGCGCCATTGATCCCGATCATTCCGGATCCGGCCGGCGCCCTGATGGCATAGGTCGCGAAGCGGGACCCGTTGGTCAGATTGTAGACCTCGATCCGCTCATGGCGAAGAATCCCTGCAGCCTCGAGGAGCGTCGCATCGATGGACAGCGAGCCCTCGTAGTCGAGGTTCACGCTGGTGACGACGGCGCCGTGCAGCTTCCCCTTGATCATCGTCAGCAACATCGGTCGGTCCCCGGACGAAGACAGCCACCGCAAACGCACCGACGCTGGCTGGCTGGCGATGCGGCACAACGCCCGCACCCGCCCGCATATACAGGGCGCGACAGTCCCACGCGACTGTGACCCGCGCAGTCTCACCGGCTCCGGGTGGCGGCAGCGCCCGGCTTTGGAGTGGCCGTTCAAGCCGGATCACGCCCGTCGTCTGTTTCCTCGATGGAGCATGATCTTCGTCGAAGAACCGGCATCCACTTCTTCGGATCATGCCCTATGCGGGAATCCCGACCGCCTCGTCGATGTCGATGGCCGCGCTCTCCGCCCTGGCGAACACGCTGCCGATGCCGACGAGGACCGGACCGCTGCCCGAGGTGAGGCCACGGGCGAGGTCGCGGAGGCAGAGCCGCTCGATCTTCTCGTCGTCACGCGACAGGTTCTCCGCCACGACCACGGGCGTCGCCGGGTCGAGGCCGTGCTGGATCAGGCGGCGCGACAGCGTCGGCGCCGTGCCGCCGCCCATGTAGACGACGAGCGTCGTCGCGGGGTCCGCGAGGCCCTTCCAGTCCAGGCGGCGCGGCAGGGCGCCGTCTTTGGCGTAGCCGGTGACGAAGCGGAGCGACTGCGCCCTGTCGCGGTGGGTCAGCGACACGCCGAGCCGCGAGGCCAGCGCCATCGCGGCGGTGATGCCGGGCACCACTTCGACGGCGATCCCGGCGCGGTCGAGGACGGCGATCTCCTCGCCGCCGCGGCCGAACACCATCGGGTCGCCGGACTTCAGGCGCACGACGTGCCGGCCTTGGCGGGCATGTTCGAGGAGGAGGTCGTTGATGTCCTCCTGCCGGCACGACGCGAGGCCGCCGCGCTTGCCGACGCCGATCCGCACCGCCTCGCGCCGCGCGAGTTCCAGCACCTCGTCGGTGACGAGGTCGTCGAACAGGATCACGTCCGCCGTCTGCAGCGCGCGGACGGCGCGGAGCGTGAGAAACTCGGCCGAGCCCGGGCCGGCGCCGACGAGGGTGACCCGGCCGGCGCGCGTCTTCTCCCGCGCCGCACCGATCCAGCGGTCGGCCTCGGCTTCGTACGCGCCTTCGCCGGGGACGGTGTCGGCCGAGAACACACGGTCGACGAAGGCGTCCCAGAACCGCCGCCGCGCGCTGCCCTCGGGAAGGAGCGACAGGACGCGGTCGCGGAGCCTTGCGGCGAGGCCGGCCCACTCCGGCAGGCGGCGCGGAAGGATCGCCTCGACACGCTGGCGGATCGCCTGGCCGAGGACGGGCGCGACGCCGCTGGTGCCGATGCCGATGACGACCGGCGAACGGTTGACGATGGTGCCGAAACTGAAGGCGCTGTGCGCTGGCTCGTCGATGACGTTGTGCGGCACGCCGGCCGCGCGGCAGAGCGCGGCGAACGCCGCGGCCTCGGCATCATCGCCGGCATCGCAGATCGCGACAGCGAGGCCCGCGAGATGCTGTGGCGCGAACGGACCGGCCGCGAGGGCGGCGCGTCCGCCGGAACGGCCGAGGACGCCCGACATTTCGGGCGACGGCTCGGCAGCGATCACCGCCACCCCGGCGCCGGCGGCGAGCAGCAGCTCCGCCTTCCACGCCGCGGCCGCCGTGCCACCCACGACGAGCGCCCGCTTGCCGCGGAGATCGAGGAACACCGGGAGCGTCGCGATCGGTGCTATCGCGGCGGGGACGGCGAGGGGCATGCGTCCGGCCAGGGTCATGGCATTCTCCGATGCGGCGCCCGTGCCATCGCGTCAGGCCCGCGCCCGGCGAGGCAGCGCCGCAAGGTCGAGGAGGAGGCGGCCGTCCGGAGCGATGGTCACCGGCGCGGTGGCGACGCAGCCGACGTCCGGCCCCAACGCTTCGCCGGTGCGAAGGTCGATGACCCAGTTGTGGAGCGGGCAGGTGACCGAGCCGCCGTGGACGATGCCCTCCGACAGCGGCCCACCCCTGTGCGGGCAGCGGTTTTCGAGCGCGAACACGCCGCGCTCGACGGTGCGGAACACCGCGAGGTCCATCGTCGGCAGGCGGACGACGCGCGTGCCCTGGACGGGGATGTCGTCGATGTGGCCGATCTCGACGGGCATGGGCGACAGCGCGTTCATTCCGCAGCCTCGAGCTGGGGGATCACCGCCATCGGCCGGAATTCGTGCGCCTCGTGGCCGGCGACGCGTTCGGCCCACGGGTCCTTCTGGTAGACGGCCTGCGAGACCTTGAACCGGGCGATGAGGGCCGCGCGCCGCTCCGCGTCACCCGCCACCTGCTCGCGGATCACGTCGACACCGACGCGCTTCGCCCATTTGTGGATGCGCTCGAGGTAGAATCCCTGCTCGCGGTAGAGCTGGACGAGCGCCATCGCATGGTCGAGCGCCTCGGCCTCGGTCGCGACATGGGTGAGGACGATCGTCTCCTTCACCTCGAGCCCCGCCGCGCCGGCGAAATGCACGTCGTAGCCGGAATCCACGCAGACGATGCCGATGTCCTTGCACGTCGCCTCGGCGCAGTTCCGCGGGCAGCCCGACACGGCGAGCTTGATCTTCGCCGGCGTCCACGAGCCCCACAGCGCCTTCTCGAGCTTCACGCCGAGCCCGGTCGAATCCTGCGTGCCGAAGCGGCACCACTCGGTGCCGACGCAGGTCTTCACCGTGCGGAGGCCTTTCGCATAGGCGGCACCCGAGACCATGCCGGCCCTGTTGAGGTCGGCCCAGACGGCGGGAAGGTCCTCCTTTTTCACGCCGAGGAGGTCGATGCGCTGGCCGCCGGTGACCTTCACGGTCGGGATCGCGAACTTCTCCGCGACATCGGCGATGGCGCGAAGCTCCTTCGGGTTCGTGAGCCCGCCCCACATCCGCGGCACGACCGAATAGGTGCCGTCCTTCTGGATGTTGGCGTGGACGCGCTCGTTGATGAAGCGCGACTGGCTGTCGTCGGCCGCCTCCTCGGGCCATGCTGCGATGACGTAGTAGTTGAGCGCCGGCCGGCACCTGGCGCAGCCGCCGGAGGTCTTCCACTCCAGCTCCTGCATCACCGCCGGGATCGACTTCAGCCCCCTGGCCGCGATCAGCCGGCGGACCTCGCCATGGCCGAAGTCGGTGCACTTGCACATCGCCTGCGAGGCACTGGCCCGGAAGCCGTCGCCGAGCGTGGCGGCGAGGAGTCTTTCGACCAGCCCGGTGCAGGTGCCGCACGACGCCGAGGCTTTCGTGTGGGCGCGGACGTCGTCGACCGAGGTCAGTCCCTTCGCGACGACGGTGTCGACGATCTTGCCCTTGCAGACGCCGTTGCAGCCGCAGATTTCGGCGCCGTCGGCGAGCGAGGCGACCGCCGCGAGCGGATCGGCCGGGCCGTCGAGCGTCGCCATCCGGCCGTGGATCAGCGTGTCGCGGAGTTCGGCGATGTCGGTGCGGTTCCGGATGAGGTCGAGATACCAGCCGCCGTCGCCGGTATCGCCGTAGAGCACGGCGCCGATGACGCGGTTTTCCTTCAGCACCACGCGGCGATAGCGGCTCCGCGCCGCGTCGCGGAGGAGCACTTCCTGGCGGTCCTCGCCCTCGGCGAAATCGCCGGCCGAAAAGAGGTCGATGCCGGTGACCTTGAGTTTGGTGGACACCTCGGCCGCGACGTAGATCGACTCCCGCCCGGCGAGCGTCTCGCCGGCGACCTTCGCCATCTCGAAGATCGGCGCGACGAGGCCGTGGCAGACGCCGCGATGCTCGACGCATTCGCCGACGGCGAGGATGTGGGGGTCGCTCGTCCGCATGGCATCGTCGACGACGATGCCGCGGTTCACTTCGAGCCCAGCCGCTTTGCCCAGTTCGACGTTCGGCCGGATGCCGATCGCCATCACCACGAGTTGCGCCGGGAAGAAGCGGCCATCGTCGAGCTGCACGCCGGTGGCGGCGAGGCTGCCGAGGATCGCCTGCGTGTTGCCGCGCGTGACGACGCGGATGCCGCGCCGCTCCATCTCCTGCTGCAGGAGGTAGCCCGCGGCCTGGTCGAGCTGCCGCTCCATCAGAGACGGCGCGAGGTGGACGACCGTCACCTCCATGCCGCGGGCGCGGAGGCCGGCTGCGGCTTCGAGGCCAAGGAGGCCGCCGCCGATGACGACGGCGCTGCCGCCGCCCGCCGAACCGGCGAGCATCGCGTCGACGTCGTCCTGGTCGCGGTAGGTGACGACCCCCGGGAGATCGCGGCCAGGAATGCCGAGCCGGATGGGGAGCGAGCCGGCGGTGATCACGAGCCGGTCGTAAGGCGTCACCTCGCGGTCGGCTGCGGTGACGGTCTTCGCGGTCCGGTCGATCGCGACGATCTTCCGCCCGAGGCGGAGGTCGAAGCCGTGTTCGGCGTACCAGGCCTCGGTGTGGGTGACGATGTCGGCGAAGTCCTTCTCGCCCGACAGGACGGGCGAGAGGAGGATGCGGTTGTAGTTCGGCCGCGCCTCGGCGCCGAACACGGTGACGGCATACCGCTCCGGCGCCGCCTCGATCAGCGTCTCGAGGACCCTCCCGGCGGCCATGCCGTTGCCGATGATGACGAGTCTTTCGCTCATTGCGCGCCTTCGTTCGCCGCACGCCGGCCGGAGCCGGAAACGTGGACCGCGGGCGCAACTGCGCCGTCGCCGGTCTGTTGTGGTTGGGATCCCCGTCGCGGGGTCGGCCGGTCTGCGGCGACCGGAAGTCGGGCTCAGGCGCGCGTGGCCGACCGGACTGTCATTGAGCGTGCGGCATGCCCCTTTTCCGCTCAAGCCGCAAAAGTGTGCATGCTGCCCAACGCTTCGCCTCTCCCGCGGGCGAGGCGGGAAGGGCTACTTGTCCGTCGACGACACCGGGACGTCCGAGCGGATGGGAAAGCGGGCGAGGTAGGCCGAAATGTCGGCCGGATCGAACGGTCCGCCTTCGAGGAAGCCATCGGCTGCGGCGTCGCCTTCGATCCGCAGCGCATCGACCGGCCCGGCACGTTCGCCCAGCGCAGCCCGGTAGATGTCCGGCCGGAAGGCCGCCGCGGCGACGGTTGCCCCGTCCGCCGACCATGGCACCTGCCCCCAACGGACCATCTGGGCGAAGATCCAGTGCGCCTGGCTGCGCCACGGGAAATTCGCCATCCCGCGGTGGAAGGCGAGGTAGTCAGGAATCTCGCGGATCCTGCCATTCGGGTCGATCGGGAATCTCCCGGCGAGGAGCGTGCGGAACAGTACAGCCGGCGCGCCGACATAGGCCGGCAAAGCGAGGAGGTCGGAGAGTGTGCCGTGGTTGTCGGGCTCGTCGCACCACCGCGCTGCCGAATCGAGCGCGACGATGAGGCGATGCAAGGTCTCCTCATTGGCCTCGGCCCAGTCCGGCCGCACCGCGAGCACCTTCTCCGGCGATGACGGCCAGATGTCCCGCTTGGTCGCGACTACCCGACCGACGCCGCGCTCGACGGCGATCAGGTTCCACGGCGCGTTGACGCAAAAGCCGTCGATGGCGCCGGCGGCGATCGCGTCGGCGGTGAAGGGCGGCGGCACGATCGTCATCGTCACGTCGCGATCGGGATCGATGCCGCCCGCCGCCATCCAGAAGCGGAACTCGTAATTGTGGGACGAGAACGGGTAGGTCATCGCCAAGACGAGCGGCGGTTTGCCCGCCGCAGCCCTCCGGTCGATGACCGCCCTCAGTGCGCGTGCATTCGCGAGCGAGTCCTCGCTGCCGTCGAGGCCGGCGAGATCGGCCATCTCGCGGTAGAGCGGCACCGAGAGCGTGATCGCATTGCCGCCGCGGCCGAGCATGAAGGGCGTGAACGAAGGAAACGGGTTCGAGCCGAGCTTCAGCTGCGAGGCCACCGGCATCGGCGCCAGCGCGTGTGCGACGTCGAACTGGCGGAAGGCAAGGCGGTCGCGGATGTTCGACCACGACACGTCGCGGACGAGGTCGAGCCGAAGCCCCTCGCGCTCGGCGAAACCCTGCTCTGCTGCGGCGACCAGCACCGCAACGTCCACGAGCGGCACGAAGCCGACGCGCACGGTACGCGCTGGGCCCGCCCGCCGCATCGCCGGCCGCGGAGCAGTGGTGGCGGCGACGGTGGCGGAAGCGGGATCGTCGGGCACGAGCATGTCAGTCATTTCTCCAGCAGCGACGCCGCGGTCACGACGGCCTGCGCCACGTCGGAAACCTTTCGGTTCTCGCTCATCGATGCCTGGCGGAGGAGCGCGTAGGCTTGCTCCTCGCCGATCTGGCGCGTCCGCATCAGGATCCCCTTCGCCCGCTCGATGACCTTCCGGCCGGCGAGCTCTGCTTTCGTGGCGTCGAGCTCGCGCTGCAGCCGGTCGAAGGCGTTGAAGCGGCTGATCGCCATCTCGACGATCGCCTTGACGCGATCCTTCCGGAGGCCGTCGACGACGTAGGCCGAGACGCCTGCGTTCACGGCCGCCTCGATCATGTCCTGCTCGGCCTGGTCGACGAACATCGCCACCGGGCGCGAGGCCAGTTTCGAGACCTGGAACATCTGCTCCAGCACGTCGCGGCGCGGGTTCTCGAGGCCGATGATGATGACGTCCGGGTTCATCACCATCAGGCGCCGCATCAGGCTGTCGGTCGACGAGATCACTTCGACGGCGGTCATGCCGCCCTCGCGGAGGCCATCGACGAGGATGGCGGCGCGCACGGCATTTTCTTCGATGACGGCGATGCGGAGGAAGGGTTGCGTCATGGCTGCGGTCGGAGGAGTGGCCGCTTCCGGCGCTGCAAGAACCATGCAACCCGCCCCGCGTCAGAACGCGCCGGTCGCGGCCGCGATCAGCTTCCGGATCTCCGGACGGCACGAACCGCAGTTGGTCCCGGCCCGGAGCGCGACGCCGACGGCTTCGATCGTGACGCGGCCGCTCCCGATCGCGCTCGCGATCTGGTTGGTGCCGACTTCGAAGCAGCTGCAGACGATGGGTCCCCTGTCCGGCGCGGCCGATCCCGGCCGCCCCGCGAGGAAGCGCATGCGGTCGCCTGCTGTCGAGAAGGTCGTTTCGAGGCCCTGGGCGGCAAAGCTCCGGCTGACGCCATCGAGCGGATCGGGGCCGATGAACAGCGCCGCGACGAGACGCTCGCCGTCGAAGAGGGCGAAGCGGTGTCGCTCCGTCGCCGCGTCGTGGAAAGCGAGGAGTTCGTGCTCCGGCTGTGGCGAGACCAGCGCCTCGAACCACGCGCGCCATTCCGTCGGCAAGGCCGCCGCGGCGAGTTCGGCCCGGAAACCGCCGCGGGCGCGGGCGAGGGCCCAGTAGTCCGCCCGCAGCGTTGCGGGACGATCGCGGAAAACGCCGAAGCCGTACCAGGCCGCCGGGAATGGCCGCAGCGTCACGCGGCCGTCCTTGAGGGCAGGCTGACCGGAAACAGGATCGGTCACGCCGTCGACGAGTGCATCGACGCGGCTCCGGCTCGCCTGCTGCCCGGTCCAGTGGATCGGCATGAACAGGCTGCCCCGCTGGGCGCCCGAGTCGACGACGGCGCGGCCGATCGCCATGCCGCGCCGGTTCTCCACCACCGCCAGCGTGCCGGCGGCGACGCCCGCCGCGGCTGCGTCTTCGGGATGCATCTCGACGTACGGCTCGGCCATGTGCGCCGACAGCCGCGGCGACAGGCCCGTGCGGGTCATCGTGTGCCAGTGGTCGCGGACGCGGCCGGTGTTGAGGACGAGCCGCGGGCCCGTCCCGCGCGGCGTTCCGGACGCGGGCGTCGGCACGAAGCGCGCGCGACGATCCGGCGTGAAGAAGCCGCCCTCGGCGAAGAATCGGCCGCCCACGGGGCCGCCGGCGGGCGCCGGCCACTGGAACGGCTCCAGCGCGTCGTATTCGGCTTCGCCGATGCCTGAGTACGCGCCGATGTCGAAGTCGCGTGTCCCGTCATTCCCGGCCGCCGACAGCGCCGCGTGCTCGCGGAAGATCGCCGCCGGCCCGTCCCACGCGAAGGCCTCGCCGAACCCCATTCGCTTCGCGACTTCGGCGATGATCCACCAGTCCGGCCGCGCCTCGCCGGCCGGCGCCCGGAACGGCCGCTGCCGCGAGATCCGCCGCTCGGAGTTGGTGACCGTACCGTCCTTCTCGCCCCAGCCCGCCGCGGGCAGCAGCACGTGGGCATGCGCCGTCGTGTCGGTGTGGCGTGCGATGTCGGACACCACGACGAACGGGCAGGCGGCGAGCGCTGCCCGGACGTCGTCCGCCTCCGGCATCGAATCGACGGGGTTGGTCGCCATGATCCACAGCGCCTTGACCCGTCCGTCGCCGACGGCCCGGAAGAGGTCCACGGCCTTCAGCCCTGCGCGTTCGGCCATATGCGGCGCATTCCAGAAACGCCCCACGAGATTGCGCGCGTCCGCATCCTCGATCGCCATGTGGGCGGCGAGCTGGTTGGCGAGCCCGCCTACCTCGCGTCCGCCCATCGCGTTGGGCTGGCCCGTCACCGAGAACGGCCCGGCGCCGGGCCTGCCGATGCGGCCGGTGAGGAGGTGGCAGTTGATGATCGCGTTGACCTTGTCGGTGCCCGTCGCCGACTGGTTCACGCCCTGCGAATAGACCGTGACGACGCGCGGCGTGCCCGCGAACAGCCCGTAGAAGCCGTCGAGCGTTTCCTGCGGGAGGCCAGTCAGTTCAGCCGTGCCGTCGGCTAGCAGGCGCGCCGCATCGAGCGCTGCGTCCAGTCCACTGGTGTGCCGGCGAACGAAATCCTGATTCATCGCACCGGCTTCCGCGAGGTGATTGAGAAGCCCGTTGAAGAGAGCGACATCCGAGCCGGGCCGGAGCGGCAGGTGCAGTTCCGCGCCGTCCGCCGTGTTGGTCCGCCGTGGATCGACCACGACGATCCTCGTGCCGCGCCGTTCCTTCGCGGCGAGCAGGCGCTGGTAGAGCACCGGGTGGCACCAGGCGAGGTTCGACCCGACGAGGACCACGAGATCGGCCTCCTCGAGGTCCTCGTAGGTGCCGGGGACCGTGTCGCTGCCGAACGCCCGGCGGTGCCCGGCGACCGACGACGCCATGCACAGTCGCGAATTGGTGTCGATGTTCGCCGAGCCGAGAAAACCCTTCATCAGCTTGTTGGCGGCGTAGTAGTCCTCGGTCAGGAGCTGGCCCGAGACGTAGAACGCGACGGCATCCGGCCCGTGCTCGGCGATCGTCGCAGCGAACCGGGCCGCGACGAGATCGAGCGCCTCGTCCCACGCCGCGCGCCTTTCGTCGATCTCGGGATGGAGGAGCCGCTCCTCGAGGCCGACGGTCTCCCCGAGCGCCGAGCCTTTCGAGCACAGCCGGCCGAAATTGGCGGGGTGTTCCGGGTCGCCGGCCACCGTGACGGATCCGTCCGGCCCGGGCGTCGCCAGGACACCGCAGCCGACGCCGCAATAGGGGCAGGTGGTGCGGACCGGCACGTTCATGGGCTGGATCAGGCGGCGCGCCGCTCGGGTTCGGCCGGCGCGATGGGCTCCGAGTCACCGGGCTGCTCCGCCGCCGGCAGCTCCGCCGGAGCGTAGGCTGGTCCGAACAGGAGCGCGTCGCGGAGTTCCGCCACAGGCGTCCGCGCCTGGACGAGGTCGAGGAAGAACGCGCCGTCCGAAGTCTCGCCGTAGAGCACCGCGCCGAGGAGCCGCCCGTCTCCGATGACGAGCCGGCGGTAGACCGCCCGCGAGCGGTCGCGGAGCACGATCTCCTCGCGGCCTTCGCCACCGGCGAAATCGCCGGCCGAGAACACGTTGATGCCGGTGACCTTCAGCTTCGTAGAAACCGTCGAGCCCCCGTAGGCAGCGCTGCCGTCGCCGGCGAGCCGGGCGGCCACGACCTTCGCCATCTCGTAGAGCGGCGCGACGAGGCCGTAGCAGGCGCCGCGGTGTTCGACGCACTCGCCGACCGCAAGGATCGCCGGGTCGCTCGTCGCGAGACCATCGTCCACGACGATGCCGCGGTTCACCGCGAGCCCCGCCGCTTTCGCCAGCGCGACGTTCGGCCGGATGCCGACGGCCATGACGACGAGCTTCGCCGGCAGGATCGTGCCGTCGTCGAGGAGAACGCCCTCGACCCGGCCCTCGCCGACGATCGCCGCGGTGTTCGCCTTCGTCCGCACCGCGATGCCGCGGCTTTCGAGTTCGGACCGCAGGAGCGCCGACGCCTCGGGGTCGAGCTGCCGCTCCATGATGTGCGGCGGGAGGTGCACCACCGTCACCCGCATGCCGCGGAGCGCGAGGCCCGCCGCGGCTTCGAGGCCGAGGAGGCCGCCGCCGATCACCACGGCATCGCCGCCGCCGGAGGCCGCAGCGAGCATCGCGTCGACGTCGTCCATGTCGCGATAGGCGCGGACGCCGGGCAGGTCGCGGCCCGGCACCGGCACGATGAACGGGTCCGAGCCCGTGGCGAGGAGAAGCCGGTCGTAGCGGGTCACCGAGCCGTCGGCTGCCGTCACCGTTTTTGCCGCGCGGTCGATCGCGTCGACGCGGCAACCGGCACGGAGGTCGATGCGGTGGCGCTCGTACCAGGCTGGCTGGTGGATGACGATGTCGCGAAAACTCTTCTCGCCGGAGAGGACCGGCGACAGCATGATCCGGTCGTAGTTCACGCGGGGCTCGGCGCCGAAGATCGTCACGTCGTAACGGCCGGGAGCGGTCTCGAAGAGATGTTCCAGCGCCCGCCCGGCGGCCATGCCGTTGCCGACGACGACGAGTTTCTGCCGCACCGGAGTCACCTCTAGGCGGCCTCCACCAGGCGGTGGCGCTCGTAGAGGAACTTCAGCACCGCGGCGCGGCAGCGGAGGTAGGTGGGGTCCGAGACGAGCGCGAGGCGGCGCCGGGGCCGCGGCAGCGGCACTTCGAGGATCTCGCCGATGTGCGCGGCCGGACCGTTGGTCATCATGATGATGCGGTCGGAGAGGAGCACCGCCTCGTCGAGGTCGTGCGTGATCATCAGCACGGTATTGCCGAGTTCGGCGTGGATCTGCATGACCTGGTCCTGCAGATGGGCGCGGGTCAGAGCGTCGAGCGCACCGAACGGCTCATCGAGGAGAAGGACCTTCGGCTGCATCGCGAGCGCCCGCGCGATACCGACGCGCTGTTTCATGCCGCCGGAGATTTCCGCCGGGCGCCTGCCGGCCGCCTGCGTCATCTGGACGAGCTCGAGGTTCCGCATCGTCCACTCGTGGCGCTCGGCCTTCCCCTTGCCGGCCATCACCTTGTCCACCGCGAGGCGGACGTTCTGGTAGACGGTGAGCCACGGCAGGAGCGAGTGGTTCTGGAACACCACGGCGCGGTCCGGACCGGGCGCATCCACGACCCTGTTGTCGAGGAGGACCACGCCCGTCGTCGCCGGGGTGAGCCCCGCGACGATGTTGAGCAGCGTCGACTTCCCGCAGCCGGAATGGCCGATGATCGAGACGAACTCGCCGCGATCGACGACGAAGGAGACCTGCCGCAGCACCTCGGTGGTGCTGCCGCCGCGCTCAAAACTCTTGTCGACGAGTTCGACCGAAAGGTACTTGTTCGCCATGGGCTTGTGCCTTCTCAGGTCGAGGCCGTGCCGCGCGTGACGAGCCGCGCCGCGAGCGCCACGAGGCGGTCGAGGAGGAAGCCGATCAGGCCGACATAGACGAGGGCGAGGATGATGTCGGAGATGCGGGACGAGTTCCACGCATCCCAGATGAAGAAGCCGATGCCGACGCCGCCGATCAGCATTTCCGCGGCGACGATCGCGAGCCACGAGAGGCCGACGGCGATGCGAAGGCCGGTGAAGATGTAGGGCGCCGCCGCCGGGATCATGATCTTGCCGAAATATTCGAGCGGCGAGAGGCGAAGGACGCGGGCGACGTTCCGGTAGTCCTCGGGGATGTTCCGGATGCCGACGGCGGTGTTGATGATGATCGGCCACACCGCGGTGATGAAGATGACGAACACCGCCGAGCTGTTGCCGTCGCGGAGCGCGGCAAGCGACAGCGGCAGCCACGCCAGTGGCGGCACCGTCCGCAGCACCTGGAAGATCGGGTCGAGGCCGCGCATGGCCCAGCGCGACTGGCCGATGAGCGCGCCGAGGCCGATGCCGACGACCACCGCGATGGCGAAGCCGATCGCGACGCGCTCGAGGCTCGCCAGGATCTGCCAGAACATGCCCTGGTCGATGCCGCGCCCGACGTAGAACGGGTCGGTGATCAGTTCCCAGGTGTCGGAGACGACACGGCTCGGCGGCGGCAGCCCGGCATTGGGGCCGCTCGCCAGCACCTCCCAGAGGACGATCAGGATCGCGAGGGTGATGAGCGGCGGCGCGAGGCGGCCGGTGGCGAACCTGCGGAACGCCACGAGCCGCGATGGCCGCTTCCGCGGCGGGGCAGGCTGGGTCGGCAGGACGACGACCTCGGCCCTGTCGGGCGACGCATCCGGCGTCAGCGGGGAGAGAGCGACCATGCGCGTGTCCTGCAGGTTCCGGGCCTAGCCGAGCCGGGTGATGGAAAGGCTCGCGAGATAGGCGGCCGGATTCTCGGGATCGAATGTCTTGCCGTCGAAGAAGGTCTCGACGCCGCGGGAGGTGGAGGCGGGGACGTCGGTGGCCCCGATCTCGGCCGCCGCCGCCCGCCAGATGTCCTCGCGGTTCACGGCCGCGACCATGGCCGCGATGTCGGTGTCCGCCGCGAAATTGCCCCAGCGGATGTTCTCGGTGAGGAACCACTTCTCGTGGCTCTGGAACGGGTACGACGCGTTGTCCCGCCAGAACTTCATGATGTGCGGGCTGTCGGCGACGACGCGGCCGTCGCCGTAGTCGTAGATGCCCTCGAGGCGGTCGACGATGTCGGTCGCAGGGATCGAGAACCAGGCGCGGCCCGACAGGATGTCGGCGAGCTCGTCCTTGTTGCCCATGTCGTCGCACCACATCTGGGCGCGCTGGATGGCGCGGACGAGCGCCCGCGCGGCGTTGGGGTTGGCGTCGACCCAGTCGGCGCGCATCGCGAAGGACTTTTCGGGGTGCCGGTTCCACAGTTCGCCGGTGTTGGCGGCGGTGTAGCCGATGCCCTCGTCGACGAGCTGCTCGTTCCACGGTTCGCCGACACAGAACGCATCCATCGTGTTGACGCGCATGTTGGCGACCATCTGGGGCGGCGGGACGACGATGGTCGACACGTCGTTGTCCGGGTCGATTCCGGCCGCGGCGAGCCAGTAGCGCATCCAGAGGTCGTGGGTGCCGCCCGGGAAGGTCACGGCCACCGTCGGCGACCCGCCGGCGGCCTTCATCTCGGCAAAGCGCGCCCTGAGCGGCGTCGCGTCGATCGTGACGCCGAGGTCGCGATAGGCCGAGGCGACCGAGAACGCCTGGGCGTCGAGGTTGAGCCGGGCGAGGATGTACATCGGCAGCGGCACGTTGTTCTGCGTGACCCTGCCGGAGGAGATCAGGTAGGGCATCGGCGTCAGGATGTGCGCCCCGTCGATGCCGGCGCCGGCCGAGCCGAGCACGATGTTGTCGCGCGTCGCGCCCCACGAGGCCTGCTTCACCACCTCGACATCGGGCATGCCCTCCTCGGCGAAGAAGCCCTTATCGAGCGCGATGATGAGCGGCGAGGCGTCGGTCAGCGCGATGAAGCCGAGGACGGCGCGGGTCGTCTCCGGCCCGGCGGTCTGGGCGAACGCGCCGCCCGGGAAGGCCGACCTGACGGCCGCGAAGAGCGCTGCGGTGGCCGACGTCTTCAGGAGCGTCCGGCGCGAGAGGCCAGAGCTGCGGCTGCGGGCAGGCGGCGCGGCATCGACGGTCGGCTTGATGTCGTCGGCATTGGCGGTCATGTCAGCGAAGTCTCCGGCAGCCATGGGTCGGTGAGGACGAAGGCACCCGACGCTCGACGCTGATGAAGCGTGCGATCGCGAGGCGGCGGCGGTGCCTGTTGGGGATGCTCTGCGGCGAGCGACGGCCCGTGGGCCGGAAGCTGGTGCCGAACCTGCGTCGGTCCGGACGGATCGGGCGAGCCGATCGAATTTCACCCCGGAGGCTAGGGCCGTGCGTAGATATCCGGCAAGCTCATTCTCTGGGCATGGCGGTGCCAGGAACTAGGCGGTCCGCCCGTTCGCTGGACGTCGGGGGCCCCGCAGGTCGGCCTGGGATTCAGAGAGGAGAAGTCGGGAAGCCAGCCGCGCCGCGGGGAGCTCCGCTCCGCCATCCTTTCCGGCGTCAACCAACGCGACCGCCACACGCGGTGCCGCCACGACCGGCCTCCAGGACTGGACACAAACCGGACACCGATCCGTCCCGTTTGCCTCAGTCATTGAAAAGTTTGGCGCTCCCTAGGGGATTCGAACCCCTGTTTTCGCCGTGAGAG